>DASRUB010000347.1:0-40658 GCA_035655635.1 Rhodanobacter sp.
AGCCGGAAAACTCCATCGTGCTGCCCAGCCGGTAACCGTCGCTCCAGCTGGTGACGCATACGGAAGGTTCGCGCAGGGTCAACGCATGCCGTGGCGCCAGCGCCGGGCGGCGATAGGTGAGCGAGTAGCCCTTGCCGGGCTGCATCGGCAAACGCAGATCCAGCTGCCGTGCCAGCAGCGGCGACCAGGCGCCGAGCGCCAGCACGATGCGTTCGGCACGGAACGCACCACGACTGCTGTGCACACCCGCGAGTCGCGCGCCGTCCTTCTGGAAGCCGTCGACGCGTACGCCGCTCTCGATCACGCCACCAAGTTCCACCACGCGCCGGGCCAGTTCTGCCACGTAGCGATCCGGCCGCAGCGATGCATCGCCCGGATGCAGCAGGCCACCGACCACGCCGGGCTTCAATGCCGGCTCCATCGCTTCCACCTGTTCGCCAGAAAGCCGCTGCACCTCGATGCCCAGACTTTCGAGCAGTCGCGTGTGGTCCTTCTCGTCGATCGCCTGCAGCCGGGCCGTGCGATAAACGTACAGCGTTCCTTGCTCGCTGAACTCGCAGACCAGCCCTTCATCGCGCACCAGCTCGCCAAGCAGATGCCGTGAGCGCTGCAGGATCGCCAGCCGCGCCCGTGTCGCTGCGTGGAAGTCGCGCCAGTTGCAGTGCCGCGCAAAACCCAGCAGCCAGCGCAGCCGCGCGCCATCCATGCGCGGATTGAGATAGAGCGGCGCGTCGGCATGGAAGACCGAACGCAGCGCGACCCCGATCATCCCCGGCATCGCCAGCGGCGGCGCGTGGCTGGGCGTGATCGTGCCGCAATTGCCATGCGAGCTGCCGCAACCGGGCGTGCCCTGTTCCAGCACGCGCACGCTGGCACCGGCCTTCAGCAGGTAAAGGGCGCAGGCCAGGCCGATGACGCCACCACCGAGGATCAAAACGTCGTCGCGTGCATGCATGACTTGCATTCTATCCAGCCACGGACCGGCGGAAACGACGTTTCGCTTGCAGATTTCAAATTACGCACGTAATCTTTGCGTGGACTACACACGTAATCCAACCAGGAGCCGCCGCGCATGACTGAGCAACCTGCCGCAATCAGCGAGGCCGAAAGCCGGGTCATGGAGGTCTTGTGGCAACAATCTCCGCAAACCTCCGAGGAGATCGTCGCGCTGCTGGCCGGGCCCACCGGCTGGCATGAAAAGACCATCAGGACCTTGCTCAATCGCCTGCTCGGCAAGGGTGCCGTCGGCGCGCAGAAAGACGGCCGGCGCTATCTGTACTCGCCGCGGTTACGCCGGGAAGACTGGCAACAACAAGAAAGCCGCAGCCTGCTCGACCGTGTATTCGGCGGCAAGGTGGCGCCGCTGCTGGCGCACTTCAGTCAGCACGAAAATCTCACGGCCAGGGACGTGGCCGAACTGCGCAAGCTGATCGAAGCCATCGAAAAGAAGAGGCGCTGAGATGTTGGCCATGTTGCTATACGTCACCCTTGCGCTCGCTCTGGTGCTGATGCTGCGGCGACCAGCGCGGCGACTGTTCGGAGCCGCACCAGCGTTCACTCTGTGGTTGCTGCCTCCGTTGCTGGCGCTGCTGCCATGGCTGCCGGCAGTCCCGTCGCATTGGTATGAGGTAGCCCCGATCCACGTGTTTCCCATGACGCAAGCCGTCGTGGCAAAGATGGCTCCAGGTCCCTGGTCCCTGCGCTGGCCTTGCCTGCTCTGGGTTGTCGGCACTTCGTTGTGCCTGCTGCGGCTGGTATTCCACTACTACCGCATGCGGCGCCAGAGCAGGCCCGTATCAGAATCCATGCTGCACGCGCTGAAGACCGCGCAGCCGGACATCGATGTGCGCCGGCTGCGTTTGCACTGCGCCGGACCGGCCGTGCTATGGGCGCCGCGCAGCCTGCTGCTGTTGCCGCCAGACTTCCTGCAGTGCTTCGACGCGAATCAGCGCAGGTCGGTGCTGCAACACGAAACCGCCCATCTGGGTCGCGGCGACGCCTTGTGGCTACTGCTCGGCGAATTGATGCTCGCCCTGTTCTGGTTCCATCCGCTGGCATGGCTGGCATGGCCAAGGCTGCGGCTGGATCAGGAGCTGGCCTGCGACGAGCGCGTCCTGCGCCAGTCACCGCAGGACGAAGCGACGTATGCCCACACCTTGTTGCACAGCACCGGCATGGCTGTCATGCCGATGTCCATCCCATGGCTGGCCCAGCCACAACTGAAGGAGCGACTGAACATGATCCAGCGTCCTCGTCCTGGCGCATTGCGCCGTCATTTCGGATTCACTGCACTGGCCGTGCTGATCACCGGCACGATCTTCGTGGCGCAGGCAGCTACAGAGAGCCATCCGGTCGCTGTGCAATCCAAAATCCAAGCCCCGAACATCATTTTGCGCAGCTCGCCGCACTATCCCGAAAGTGCCGTCAAGAACAGGGAGGAAGGCACGGTCGTACTGACGGTGCTGGTCGGCACTGATGGCATGCCGCTCAGGGTCGTAGTGGACGCGAACAAGGTGGCACCGGATCTGATCCAGGCCGCTACCGACACGGTCATGCATCATTGGCGCTTCAGTCCGGAAATGAAAGACGGCAAGCCGGTCCAGTCCTATGCGCGCGTGCCGATCGTATTCAAGCTTGACACGCCCCCGCCACAGCCAGTGGCACCGCCACCGCACAAGCCGCCAGCCTCGTCTGATTCCTGAGGACTTTCGCACAACTGATTGATTTGATAACCTCCACGCGACTGACGTTGAGGGTAAATCATGCGCCTGGGGCACGCCTTCCGAAGGTCTTCGTTGGCACGAACGGCTCCAGCGGCGCGATGGCTGTTGCTGGTTGTCGCCCTGCTCCTGCTCGGTGCCTGCGCAAGTGGCCCGCACCGGCGCGAATCGACCTACAAGACATCACACTCCGCGCTGGCCGACCTGCCGGCGCGGGCACCCTCAGCCGCCAGCGCCGGCGAAGCCAACGACATCCTGTTCCGGGCCATCGGCCTGGTCGGCACGCCGTACCACTGGGGTGGCAACACGCCGGCTGGTGGTTTCGACTGCAGCGGCCTGGTCGATTACATCTACCGCACCGCCGCCGGCATCAAGCTGCCACGCACCTCGCGCGCGATGGCTTCGATGGATGCCCGCAAGGTGCGCCGGATGACCCAGCTGGCCAGCGGCGACCTGGTGTTCTTCGACATCGGCGGCAGCATCAGCCACGTCGGCGTGTACGTCGGCAAGGGCCGTTTCGTGCATGCCCCGAATAGCGGCGGCACCGTGCGCCTGGATGATATCGACGGGCCGTACTGGGGGGATCATTTTGCGTATGGGAAGCGGGTGCTGGATTGAGTGCGGCATGTCTTCTTCCCTGAGCCAGCTCGGCGGAGAGGGCTGGGTGAGGGTGCGCTCTTCAACGCGATGCTCCATGCCCGCCAGTCAGTGCATGGCAATGGGGCTGTGCGCGGAAACGTACCCTCATCCCAACCTTCTCCCGGAGGGAGAAGGGGCCAACGCAAGAAGCGCGGAACCTGATTGGAGCGGGAGAGGGGGCGAACGTAAAACGGCGCCTGAGGCGCCGTTTTGCTTGAATCTATTGGAGCGGGGCGCCGTTTTGATTCGATCCTTTATCCGCCGGTCAGTGCGCAGCACTGCCCGGCGGATGGGCATGGCCGTGTTTGAGTTCTTCGTCGGTGGCTTCACGCACTTCGCCGATGGCCACGTCGAAATGCAGGTCCTTGCCGGCCATCGGATGGTTCAGATCGACATCGATCGCGCTCATGCCGACCTTGTGCACGGTGACGGCGCGCTGGCCGCCCTCCTTCAGTTGCAGCACGGTGACCATGCCCGGCTTGAGCCGGTTGGCCTGCGGGACATACTTTTTCGACAGGCGCTGGATCTGGCCTTCCTGGCGTTCGCCGTAGCCGTCCACGGCCGCCACGGCTACCTCCAGCGTCTCGCCCGCTTCACGACCTTCCAGTGCCGCTTCCAGGCCCGGGATCAGCTGGCCGTGGCCAAGCAACACCCATAGCCGCTCTTCGCGATCGTGCGAGCTTTCCATTTTCTCTCCATCCACGGTCAACGTGTAATGGAGGGAAACCACCTTGTCCTTGCCAGCTTTCATCATGTGTCTCGTGAGGGTCTGCAAACCGGCGATTCTATCAGGAGCCCGCCTTGCCGAAGCGGATACCACGCACCTCCGGCCCCAGCCACGCCAGCAGCGCCAGCAGCACCGCGACCACCGCCATCCACGACGCCATCACCAGCGCGTAATTGCCGCCACTGTGATCGGCCAGCCAGGATTGCGCGGTGGCCGTGCTGGCTGCCAGCAGATTGCCCAGCTGGTAGGCGAAGCCGGGCAAGGTGCCACGCATATCGTCCGGCGACAGCTCGTTGAGGTAGGTCGGCACGATGCCCCAGGCGCCCTGCACCATCACCTGGATCAGGAACGCGCCCAGCCCCAGCAAGACCAGCGAGCCACCATGCGTCCACAGCGGAATGCACGGCAGCGCCAGCAACGCGGCGATGATCATCGCGCGCCGCCGACCGATCTTTTCGGACCACGCCCCGAAGCTCAGGCCGCCGACGATCGCGCCGGCATTGAGCAGCATGGTCAGCACCGTCACCGTGCCGACGCCCAGATGCAACTGTGACTTCAGGAAGGTGGGATACATGTCCTGCGAGCCGTGGCTGAACATGTTGAACGCCATCATCAGCAGCATCATGTAAAGCAGTCGCTTCCAGTGGCCGTGCATCGAGTCCAGCAGGTTGCGACGCTGGCCGCTCGCCTGGCTCGCCTGCCATACCGGTGACTCGGGCACCTTGCTGCGCAAGTACAAGACCAGCAGCGCGGGCAACACGCCGACCACGAACATCGCGCGCCAGTTCAGACCCAGCACGTCGAACACCACCCAGTAAGCGACGGCGCCAAGGAAATATCCGCAGGGATAGCCGCTCTGCAGCAAGCCGGAAACCAGCCCGCGCGACTTGACCGGCACGCTCTCCAGCGCCAGCGAGGCACCGATGCCCCATTCACCGCCCATCGCGATGCCGAAGGCAAAGCGCAGCACCAGCAACACCGTCAACGTGGGCGCAAAGGCACACGCCAGTTCCAGCACGGAGAACAGCAGCACGTCGACCATCAGCACCGGACGCCGACCGAAGCGATCGGCCAGCCGGCCAAACAGCAAGGCACCGATCGGGCGCGCCGCCAGGGTCAGCAAAATACCCAGCGTGACCTCGGTCTTGTGCACATGGAAATCGGTGGCGATGTCGCCCAGCACGAACACCAGCAGGAAGAAATCGAAGGCATCCAGGGTCCAGCCCAGGAAGCTCGCAAACACGGTATGCCGCTGGCTGGCGTCGAGTTCGCGTAAAGGGGAGAGCCATGCCATGGGAGGATTCCTGGTCGCAGCGGGTCGGCGGCCGCGCGCAAGGTATGCAACAACTCGGCGCCGCGCGCAACAACGCCGGGTCGCCGAACTCCCCCAGCTGCTAGGCTGGCCCCATCGACGACAGGCAGGACGTGGATGGATCGCCGCACACGCCAGCACATCGCCAGCCACTACGACAGCCATCTGCAGCGCTGGTATGTGCGGAGCAAACTGGCCAGCGACCCGGTTTACGCCGCAAGCAGCAGCCTGCTTGCCGGCAGTACGCTGCCACTGCTCGACATCGGCTGCGGCATCGGCTTGCTCGGGCAATACCTGCACATGCAAGGCCATCGGGCGCCCTACCTCGGACTGGATCGCGACCCGCGCAAGATTGCCGCCGGACGACGCGCCGCGCAGCGCGCAGGGTTGGCCACGGTCGTCGATCTGCGCTGTGCCGACGCACACGACCTGCCGCCAACACAAGGCCACGTCGCGCTGCTCGACGTGCTGCATTACCTGCCGGCCGCGGGCCAGTCCGGCTTGCTGCAGCAGGCGGCCCGACATCTGGCGCCGCAAGGCCGGTTGATCATCCGCAACGTGCTGCGCGAAGGCAACTGGCGCTTCCATGCCACCCGCGTCGAGGAGTTCTTCCTACAGGCCTCGGGCTGGATACCCGGCGGTGCGCAGCATTACCCGGACGCCGGTGAACTGCGCCAGACGCTTGAAGCCGCCGGCCTGCACGTTCGCATCCAGGGGCTGCGCGGACACACGCCGTTCAACAGCTATCTGATCGTGGCGCGGCAAGCGCACTGAAGCGACCGTTCAGGTTGGTTTGGCGCGGGCCACGCGCGGCGTCGACGGATCGGCTATACTTCGCGGCGCAGTCGCCTTCGCGACCGCTGCGGCACCTGCCGCCTTCTTCCCCTTGATTCGCAACACGGTATGAACACTCCGGGTTGCACAGGAGTGTTACATGTCTTTTGATTCGCTGGGCCTTGCGCCCGCGTTGTTGCGTGCGCTTGCCGATTACGGCTACACGATACCCACCCCGATCCAGCTCGCGGCGATCCCGCCGGCACTGGAAGGTCACGATCTGCTTGCCGCTGCGCAGACCGGCACCGGCAAAACCGCCGCGTTTGCACTGCCGCTGCTGCAGAAGCTGTCCACCAGTGGCGAGACCATGACGCGCCGGCCGCGCGCGTTGATCCTGACGCCGACCCGCGAGCTGGCCGCGCAGATCCAGGAAAACATCCACAGTTACGGCAAGCACATGCGGGTCAGCAGCACGACCATCTTCGGTGGCGTCAGCATGGGTCCGCAGGTCAACGTGCTGCGCCGTGGCGTGGACATCGTGGTGGCGACCCCCGGCCGCCTGATCGACCACATGCAACAGCGCACGCTGGACCTTTCCGCGGTGGAAACGCTGGTGCTGGATGAAGCCGACCGCATGCTCGACATGGGCTTCCTGCCGGCGCTCAAGCGCATCCTGCAGGCGCTGCCGAAGAAGCGCCAGACCATGCTGTTCTCGGCCACCTTCCCATCGGCGATCAAGACGCTGGCGATGGAGTTCATGCACAACGCGCGCGAGATCTCGGTCTCGGAACCGAACACCGTGACCACCCTGGTCAGCCACCAGGTGCACCCGGTCGACGCCTCGCGCAAGCGCGACCTGCTGCTGCACGTGTTGTCGCAGGACAGCCGGCGCCAGGCGCTGGTGTTCAGCCGCACCAAGCACGGCGCCGACAAGCTGGTGACCTTCCTCAACGCCTCGGGCCTGCGCAGTGCCGCGATCCACGGCAACAAGAGCCAGAACGCCCGCACCCGCGCGCTCAGCGATTTCAAGAGCGGCCGCGTCACCGTGATGGTGGCCACCGACATCGCCGCACGCGGCATCGACATCGAGCAGTTGCCGATCGTGATCAACTACGACCTGCCCTCGGTGGCCGAAGACTACGTGCACCGCATCGGCCGTACCGGCCGCGCCGGCCTGGAAGGTCTGGCGCTATCGCTGGTCAGTCACGATGAAAGCGGCCTGCTGCACGACATCCGCAAGCTGCTCAAGCAGGACATCGCGATCAACCCGGTGGCCGGCTACGAGCCGTCCGCCCCGCTGCGCCTGGATGCCGGCGCACCACGCCCGAAACAAGGTGGCGGCGGCGGTGGCGGTCAGCGCCAGCAGTCGCGCGCGCCGCGCCAGGGCAAGCCCGCCGGTTCCGC
Organism: Rhodanobacter sp.; assembly: GCA_035655635.1. GTDB lineage: Bacteria > Pseudomonadota > Gammaproteobacteria > Xanthomonadales > Rhodanobacteraceae > Rhodanobacter. The sequence continues at coordinate 7,577 of DASRUB010000347.1, forward strand.
CCGGCCGAACGGTTACGCACCGCAGGGCCGCGGCGAGCACGCCGCCGGCAATCAGCGTCGCCGCTCGAATCATCGCCCGGCCGCCAAGGCCTGATCGGCAGCACGCAGTGAGAGAGAAAATGGCGGCCGTCCGGCCGCCATTTTCGTGTGGAATATCCAGTTGCAGGCTCAGCGAATCTTCGCCGTGAGCACGTGGTCTTCCCACTGCCCGGCGATTTTCAGATAGGCCCGTGCGCAGCCTTCGCGCTCAAAGCCGAGCCGGGCCAGCAGCCGCGCGCTGCGTTCATTTCGCGGCAGGTAGTTGGCCATCACCCGATGCAGGTCCAGCTCGCCGAACGCCCAGGCCAGCATGGTTTCCAGCGCCTCGTGCATCAAACCGTGGCCTTGCCAGCGCATCCCGATGCCGTAGCCGAGCAGGCAAGCCTGGAACGGCCCGCGCATCACGTTGGCCAGGGTCAGACTGCCCAGGACGTGCTCTTCATCAGGATCGAACAACAGCAGGGGATAGCCCCGATCCAGTGCCGCGACCTCGCGCGCATCGCTCACGGCCCGACGGCATTGTTCCAGCGTGTAGTAGTTCGCCGCGCGCGAGGGCTCCCACGGCGCCAGGTGTTCGCGGCTCTCCAGCCGGTGCCGCAGCAATTTGGGCGCATCGGACGGCTCGGGCAGGCGGATCACGCCACGTGCCGTCTGCAACCTGGGCGACGACGCCTTCACCGCAAGCCAAGCGCGTCGGCATGATGGCGCAGATGGTCATCGATGAAGCTGGTGATGAACCAGTAGCTGTGGTCGTAGCCCGCACGATGGCGCAGTCGCAGTGATTGGCCGGCCTCGGCGCAGGCCTGCTCGAACAGTTCCGGTTTCAGCTGCTTGTGCAGGAATGGATCGGCCTCGCCCTGGTCGATCAGGATCGTGCCGGGAAAGCTCTGCCGGCGCACCAGTGCGCAGGCATCATGGTCCGCCCAGGCGTTGGTATCCTCGCCCAGATAGCGCGAAAACGCCTTGTGTCCCCACGGCACCTGGCTGGGCGCCACGATCGGGGCGAAGGCCGACACCGAGCGATACCGGGCCGGCTGCTTCAGCGCGATGGTCAAGGCGCCATGCCCGCCCATCGAGTGGCCGCACAGTGCGCTGCGCGAGACGTCCACGGGGAAGTTTTCCGCGAGCAACACCGGCAGCTCGTCCGTGACGTAGGCGTACATGTTGAAACGCGACGACCATGGCCGCCGGGTGGCATCCAGGTAAAAGCCTGCACCCTCGCCGAATTCCCAATCGCCGGTGGCGCCGTCAAATCCGGTATCGCGCGGGCTGGTGTCGGGCATCACCAGCACCAACCCCAGCTCGGCGGCCAGCCGTTGCGCACCGGCCTTGATCGTGGCGGTTTCTTCGGTGCAGGTCAGGCCGGCAAGGAAGTACAGCACCGGACAGGCCTGGTTCGCCGCCTGCGGCGGTTGATACAGCGCGAAGCGCATCGGCCCGCCGCAGGCTTGCGACGGGTGTCGGTAAAAACCCTGGACGCCGCCGTGCAGGCGCTGTTCGGAAATCGTTTCGAGGGTGGCCATCCGCAATCGTCTCCCGGTCAGACATGTAACCCCAAGCATAACCGTGCCAGCGTGCACGCGGCGTTCAGCAGGCGGGACACGCCGGGCCGCCCGGACTGGTAGAATGCGCCGCTTGCGCGCCGCATTCCCGGCGCTGCCATGGTTCCGAGGTTCCCCGATGTCATCCCCCACTTCCGATCACGCCCCGGTTCCGGCCGGTTTTGGCGCACTCGCGCTGCATCCCGACGTTCTGCGCGTGCTGGCCGATGTCGGCTATGAATCACCGTCGCCGATCCAGGCCGCCACCATCCCGCCGCTGCTGCAGGGTCGCGACGTGCTGGGCCAGGCGCAGACCGGCACCGGCAAGACCGCCGCGTTCGCGCTGCCGATCCTGTCGCGGATCAGCCCGCGCGCCGGCAAGCCGCAGGCGCTGGTGCTGGCGCCCACGCGCGAATTGGCGATCCAGGTGGCCGAGGCCTTCCAGCGTTACGCCGCGCACATTCCCGGCTTCCAGGTGCTGCCGATCTACGGCGGCCAGAGCTACGGCCCGCAGCTGCATTCCCTCAAGCGCGGCGTGCACGTGGTGGTCGGTACACCCGGCCGCGTGATCGATCACCTGGACAAGGGCACGCTGGACCTGTCCGAGCTGAAATACCTGGTGCTCGACGAAGCCGACGAAATGCTGCGCATGGGCTTCATCGACGATGTGGAAAAGGTGCTGCAGGCGACGCCACCGCAGCGCCAGGTCGCACTGTTCTCGGCGACCATGCCGACCCAGATCCGCAAGATCGCGCAGCGCCACCTGAAGGACCCGGTCGAAGTCACGATCAAGTCCTCCGCCACCACCACGCCGAATATCCACCAGCGCTACTGGTTCGTCAGCGGCATGCACAAGCTTGATGCACTGACCCGCATCCTCGAAGCGGAGCCGTTCGACGCGATGATCATCTTCGCGCGCACCAAGCAAGCCACCGAGGAACTCGCCGGCAAGTTGCAGGCACGCGGGCTGGCCGCCGCCGCCATCAACGGCGACATCGCCCAACCGCAGCGCGAGCGGGTGATCCAGCAGCTGAAGGACGGCAAGCTCGACATCCTGGTCGCCACCGACGTGGCCGCACGTGGGCTCGATGTGGAGCGCATCAGCCACGTGTTCAATTACGACATCCCCTACGACACCGAAAGCTACGTGCACCGCATCGGCCGCACTGGCCGTGCCGGGCGCAGCGGCGAGGCGATCCTGTTCGTCAGCCCGCGCGAGCGCGGCATGCTCGGTGCGATCGAGCGCGCCACCCGCCAGCCGATCGAACAGATGCAGTTGCCATCGGTGGATGTGGTCAACGACGTGCGCATCGGCAAGTTCAAGCAGCGCATCAGCGACATGCTGGCGCAGGGCGATCTCGGCCAGTTCCAGCAACTGATCGAGCAGTACGAACAGGAGCACAACGTGCCGGCGATCGAGATCGCCGCCGCGCTGGCACGCATCGCCCAGGGCGACCAGCCGCTGCTGCTGGCGCCGCCGCCGAAACGCGAAAAATACGAGCCAGCAACGCGCCAGCGGGTCGAGCGCGCGACACCGCGCGAGCGCGCCAGCAGCGAGCGGCGGCCGCCGCATGCGCGCGAAACCGCCGCGGCCGGCCATCCGGCGCGCGAATCGAGGCCCGTGGAACAGCGGCCACGCGAACGCGCAGCGCACGAGAGTGCCCCGCCACGCGAGTTCGGCCAGCGCCCGCTGCGTGCGCACGCCACCGAACAAGGCAAGCGGACCTATCGCGTCGAGGTTGGCCACGAACACGGGGTGAAGCCGGGCAACATCATCGGCGCCATCGCCAACGAAGCCGGGCTGGACAGCCAGTACATCGGCCGCCTGAGCATTCGCGACCACTACAGCCTGATCGACCTGCCCGACGGCATGCCCAGGGAAGTGCTCGAGCACCTGAAGAAAGTGTGGGTGGTGCAGCAGCAGTTGCGTATCCACGAGTGGGACGGCGGCGATACCGACAGCAGCACGCCGCCGGCGCACAAGCCGGGCGGCTTCAAGAAGCCTGGCGGATTCAAGCCCGGTGGCAAGCCGCCGCAGCGCAAGTAGGGGGCAATCGACCCGTCAGGCGCTCTGCGGCAGCGGCGGCTCGCCGGCATCGAGCGGATCCAGCCAATCCTGCGGCTGCAGCACGGTCAGACCGTGCGCCAGCCGCGCCTTCTCGCACTGCAGGCTGATCGCACCGAATTCCCACGAGGGTTGCACCTCGCGGCACACGGACGGTCGCTGCGGATAGATGCCGCAATGCGCGGCTTCACCCACGACGCCCCGCAAAGCGGTGCAACGTGGCTGCGCTACATCGGTGCCACGCATCGCCACGCGGTGGTGATCGAGCTTCGCGGTCAGTTCCGACGGCACCGTTCCGCCCAGGAACGGCTCTGCCTCGGACCAGTGGAAGGCCACACGATAATGCGCGCAGCAGGCACCGCAGCGCAGGCAGGGATGCAACATCAGAGCAGGCCAGAGCGCACCCCGGGGCACGCAGCAGGTGGATTCTAGAGGGTGCACGGCCCGCCGTGCGGGAAACCGTGCGCGGCCCGTTCAAAAGCCGCTCAGGGTGTGCCCGCAAACGTGTTGCACTGGTCCATGTCGCCGCTGCTGAAGCCGGTCTTGAACCATTTCACACGCTGCGCCGAGGTGCCGTGGGTGAAGGTATCCGGTCGCACCCGCCCCTGCGCCTGCTGCTGCAAGGTGTCGTCACCGATGTGGCTGGCCGCGTTCAGCGCCTCCTCGACATCCCCCGGCTGCAACCAGTTCAGCTCGCGCTGGCTGTGATTGGCCCACACGCCGGCATAGCAATCGGCTTGCAGTTCCTGTCGCACCGAAAGCCCGTTGGCGCCGTCCATCGGCTGGCCCTGGCGTTGCCACTGCTTCACCTGGTCGAACACGCCGGTCAGTTTTTGCACGTGGTGGCCGATCTCGTGTGCGATGACGTAGGCCCGCGCGAAATCGCCGGAAGAATGCAGCTCGTCCTGCAGTTGCTGGAAGAACGCCACATCGAGATACACCTTCTGGTCGCCAGGACAATAGAACGGCCCGACGGCGGTGGTTGCGCCGCCGCAAGCGGTGTTCACGCCGCCGGTGAACAGATGCAGTTTCGGGTCGACATACGTCATCCCCTTTGCCTGGAAGATCGCACTCCATGTCTGCTCCGTACTGCCCACGATGTGGCAGATGAAATCGATCTGTTCGCTCGACGGATGCTGGCAGTCGACCGCGGCACTCGCCTGCGTTTGCCCGCTGGTCTGGCCGCCGCTCAGACTGGAAGATGACCCCTGGTCCAGCAGGGCCAGCGGATTCTTGAAAAAGACCCAGCCGATCAACGCCAGCACGATCAGGCCGCCAATTCCCATGCGGCCACCGCCAAAGCCGAAACCGCCGCCTCCGCCGCTGCCCGACTCGATGTTGCTGCTGCTGCCGCTTTTTCGCCAGTCCATAACTCCCCCGGTTGCCCGATGCATCGCCCCGACGCCGCCACGTGACGATAGCGGCTTGCGCACGATCACGCCATGCAGGTTTCTGCCGCTACAGTAGACAGACCGCAACGAGGATATCCCATGACCCAGCTACCCGCCCTGGTTACCCTGCTCACCGTGTTGTTGCTGTTCGGCACCGTCTGGGCCGTGGGTCGCGCCCGTGGCAAGTACCAGATCAAGGCGCCCGCGGTGAGCGGGCACCCTGCGTTCGAACGCGCCTATCGCGCGCAGATGAACACGCTGGAGCAGACCGTGCTGTTCCTGCCCACGCTGTGGCTGGCCGCCCATTACGGCTTCAGCGGCTGGGCCGGGATCGCCGGGCTGGTCTGGCTGGTGGGTCGGGTGTGGTACGCCGCCGCCTATCTGAGTGACGCCGGCAAACGCGGTCCGGGCTTTGCGCTGGGCATGCTTGCCTGGCTTGTCCTGCTGGTGATGGCCTGCATCGGCGTGCTGCGCGCCATGAGCGTGGGCTGATCCTGCCCAGGCGCCCGTCGCACGACCCGTCCGCCATGGAATTCCGATCATCGACTCCGAACCCGATCTCTCACCAACCAGCCTGCCAGCCGCACTGCCGACCCCCATGCGCGCCCCGGGACTCTGGATGGCGCTGGGCTGGATCGCATTCTATTTCGCGCTGCAGGCCGTCGCTGGTGTCGTGTTTACCCTGGTGCTGGCGGTGGTCACCGGCTATCTCCACTCCTGGCAGGAGCTGAGTTACGCCGGCCTCGTCCTCACGCTGGATCAACCCGGCACGCAGGCCTTGCTGGTGATCCTTGTGCTGGCCCTTGCCACGGCCACGATCATGCTGCTGGTTCGGCGGCGCTGGCCGCGCCTGTGGTCGCTGGCAGAGCCCCCCGGTTTCGGCTTCGTTCGTCCGCCACAGGCGCGCTTCCTGCTGCTGGCGCTAGTGATCGGCCTGGCCACGCCGTTTCTCGGTGGATGGCTGACCCAATGGCTGGCGCAAGGCCATCCGGTAACCCAGAACATCCAGCAACTCGGCGAGCACGCGCCGCTGGGTTGGCGCATCCCGCTGGCGCTGATGGCGGTGACCCTGGGGCCGCTGGTGGAGGAACTGCTGTTCCGCGGCGTGCTGCTCTCCGCATTGCTGCAGCGCTGGGGCACCGGCGTGGCCGTCTTGCTGAGTTCACTGGCGTTCGCGCTGGCCCATCTGCCGGGCCTGAACTGGCAGCTGTTCGCCCTGCCCGCCCTGCTGGGGCTGGCGCTGGCGCTCGCCTGGTTGCGGCTGCGCTCGGGCTCGATCTGGCCCAGCGTGGTCGCGCACGGCGCCAACAACGCGCTGGCGGTGGCGGCGTGGTTTGTGCTGGCCCATCCGGGCGGTTGATTCACACCCCGACGATACCGAACCCGCGCAGCAGCTGCGCCGTCTCGAACAGCGGCAGTCCCATCACGCCGGAATAGCTGCCGTGCAAATGTTCGACCAGCGCCGCAGCGCGGCCCTGGATCGCGTAGCCACCGGCCTTGCCAAACGGTTCGCCGCTGGCGACGTAGGCCGCGATGGTCGCCTCATCGAGGGCCGCGAAACGCACGCTCGAGACACAGACATCGTGCGACTCACGCTCGTCCGACACCAGCCACAGCGCCGAGATAACCTCATGCGTGCGACCGGACAGGCGGCCCAGCATGGCCGCCGCGTCGGCCGCATCACGCGGCTTGCCGAACACCTCGTCATCCAGCACGACCTCGGTATCCGAGCCCAGCACCACAACGGCGCCATGGGCACCACCAGCCAGCGATGCCAATCCCGCGCGTGCCTTGTCGCGCGCCACGCGGCTCACGTAGTCGTGCGGCGACTCGGTCGCCTGTCGACACTCGACCACCTCGACCTCGACGACCGAAAAATCCACGCCGATCTGCTGCAGCAACTGCCGGCGGCGCGGCGACTTCGAGGCGAGATGGAGCATGCTGGTTTCCGGATCACGAGGGCGGAAGGAAGCATAACGGGAGCTTCGGCCAGGCGCGGAAACTGCCGCCAGGTCGATGGAATGGTGCTGCATCGGTCAAGGCAGGAGGAATCGTCATGCGCCATCGCCCCAGCATGTGCCTGCTGTCGTTGCTTGCAGCAGCCCTCTCCTGCACGGCCACGGCAGGTACGTGAACCAGGCGGCGAGGGCCGTCTGAATGCTTGTATCGCCCGTCCGCCAGAAGCCGCCATTCGCGACAGGTGCTCTGCGTATCCGTCAATGCCACACAACAGACAGACTTGACACGCTCTAAAACATTTTTATAATTGCGAAACTATGAAATCAATCAAGGCCGTGCAGGCATTGAGCGCATTGGCGCAAGCCAGTCGACTTGCAGCCTACCGTTTGCTGGTTCAGGCCGGTGACGACGGTTTGGCCGTAGGCGAAATCAGCCGACGCCTGAAGGTGCCAGCGCCTACCCTCACCAGCCACCTCAACGTCCTGCGCCGGGCCGGGCTGGTACGCGACGAGCGCGAAGGGCGCGTCATCCGTTGCCGCGCCGACTACGCGCAAATGAACGCGCTGCTCGGCTTTCTCACCGAAAGCTGTTGTGCGGGGGATCCCGACGCATGTGCACCGGCCAGCGCCTGCGCGACATCCACCCGCATGACCAAACCTCGGAGTAGCAAGCCATGAAGCGCTTCCATGTTCACGTCAACGTCGCCGACCTTGAAGCCAGCATCGGTTTCTACTCGACCCTGTTCGGCAGCACGCCTTCGGTGCGCAAGCCCGATTACGCGAAGTGGATGCTGGACGACCCTCGCGTCAATTTCGCCATCTCGCAACGCGATCGCGCTGCGGGGGTCGATCACCTCGGTCTGCAGGCCGACGAGCCGCAGGAACTGGAAGAAATCGGCAAGCGCCTGGCGGCGGCGGATGCGGTGGCACTGGCGGAGAAAGGCACGACCTGTTGTTACGCTCACTCCGACAAGTATTGGGCCGAAGACCCGCAGGGCGTGCGTTGGGAAACTTTCCACACGCACGGCGAAGCGACGACGTATTCCACGCCCGCAGCGGCACCGGATGCACAGGTTACGTCGTGTTGCGGGCCGACCAGCAAGAAGTGCGTTGCATCATGAAGCGGGTTCTGTTCGTCTGTGTCGAAAACAGTTGCCGCAGCCAAATGGCCGCAGCGTTCGCAACTCGGCTGGGTGCAGACCGGATCGACGCTCACTCAGCCGGTTCGCGTCCGGCGCACGGTGTGAACCCGCGCGCGATCGCTTTCATGGCCGAGCGCGGCTACGACTTGAGCGACCGCGCGCCAAAGCCGCTATCCACGTTCGAGGGGCAGACCTTTGACATCGTCGTGACCATGGGTTGCGGTGATGCCTGTCCGTGGGTGCCGGCGGCGCAGCGCGTGGATTGGGCGCTGCCGGATCCGAAATCCCTGCCAGACGACGAATTTCGTGCCGTACGCGACGAGATCGAGCGTCGCGTACGGCAGTTGTTGGCGGAGTGGGACATTCCATCGTGAGTGCTGTGGTTTGGGCAGCCGCGCGCGGGGCGTGGCCTTGCCACGCGGGGGACGGGGTGAAGCGTAGCGCGCGTACGCAAACCCCTTCGTACCGTGTCTGTCCGCAAATTCACTGACTGGAGTATCACCGGATGCTGCCGGCTCTGGCCATTTTCATCTTCACCCTGATTCTGGTGATCTGGCAGCCCAAGGGGCTTGGCATCGGCTGGAGCGCGCTGGGCGGTGCAGCGGTGGCGTTGCTCGCGGGCGTGGTGGGCTGGGCCGATGTCGGCGTCGTGTGGCACATCGTCTGGGATGCCACGTTCACCTTTGTCGCGCTTATCGTCATCTCCCTGATCCTGGATGAAGCGGGCTTCTTCGCCTGGGCCGCGTTGCACGTGGCCCGCTGGGGAAACGGACGAGGTCGCCTGCTGTTCCCGATGATTGTCATTCTGGGCGCGGTGATTGCCGCGTTCTTTGCCAACGATGGCGCCGCCCTCCTGTTGACGCCTATCGTGATCGCCACCCTGATCCGGCTCGACTTCCCGCCCAGGGCGGCACTGGCGTTCATCATTGCCACGGGTTTCGTGGCTGACACCACCAGCTTGCCGCTGATCATTTCCAACCTCGTCAACATCGTCACCGCCAACTATTTCAACATCGGCTTTGGCCGCTATGCGGCCGTGATGGTGCCGGTCGACCTGGTCTCGCTGGCGGCCGTGCTGGTGGTGCTCCGGGTAGCGTTCCGGCGCCGCATTCCAAAGTCCTACCCGATGGCCAATCTGGAGCTGCCTCAGTCCGCCATCAAGGACGCCTTGGTCTTTCGCGCCGCGTTCCCGTTGCTCGCGGTGCTGCTCGTCGCTTATTTCGTCACGGCACCATTTGGCGTTCCGATTTCCTTGATTACCGGCGCGGCCGCCCTTGTGCTGATGGCCATTGCCGGCCGCTGGTGGAAGCGAGGTCGTGACGCGGCGGTGTCCGTGACCCAGGTGATGCGCCACGCTCCATGGCAGATCGTGCTGTTCTCGCTCGGCATGTACGTGGTGGTCTACGGCCTCGGCAACGCCGGCCTGACTGCTGCTGGCGCCGATGCATTGCACTGGTTGGCGCAACGTGGCGATTTTGTCGCCACGGTCGGGACCGGCTTCCTCGCGGCCGCCGTCGCCTCGGTGATGAACAACATGCCATCCACCCTGGTCAGCGCGCTGGCCATCGGCCACGCGCAGGTGCCAGCGACGACCCGCGAGTTGATGATTTACGCCAGTGTGATTGGCAACGACCTGGGCCCGAAGTTCACTCCGATCGGCAGCTTGGCCACCCTGTTGTGGTTGCACGTTCTGGCGCGGAAGGGCTACAAGATCGCTTGGGGGCAGTACATGAAGATTGGCTTGTTGATCACGCCGCCGGTGTTGTTGGCGGCGCTCGTGGCACTGTTTTTGTGGTTGCCGATCCTGCCTGCCTGGTAAGTCGATCGCTGCCGCGTGTCGAACGGTGGATACGCGGTTTCGCAGTTGTAGGCGTGCGTCGACGACGGACCGCTTCGGGTCGAAAGCGGCACGCCAACCCATCCCTAGGCTGACTGGATATACGCACGAATCCGCTCCGCGTGATCGCTGGTCACCGGGTTGAACACGATCATGCCCAGGTCCGGTCGACCATCGACGGCGAAGGCCGAAAATTCAAGCTCCAGGAGGCCCAGTTTTGCGTGATGCAGACGCTTCAGTCCCTGCCCATACGCGTTGACGTCATTGGTCAGCCACAGCGTTGCGAACTCGGGGCTGAGCCTGGACAGCTCCTCGACGAACTGGCCGATCTCAGCTGTCGCGCCGGCGCGCGCCGCGTCTGCACGAAAAGCGCCCACGACGAACCGGGCCACGCTTTGCCAGTCTTCCTGCGCGGCGCGCACCCGTGCATCGGAAAAGAGCAGCCGCAGGATATTCCGCTCGGCCGGTGGCCGCGCGCCGTAATCCGTGAGCAGGACAGCCGCGGCGCGATTCCAGGCGACAACGTCCCACAACGCGGTCTTGACGATCGCCGGGCTGACCTCCATCGCATCGAGCACTCGCTGCAACCGCGGCGTGACGCCTTCAGCGACTTTGTAGCGAACCTCGGGCGGGCGGCCAAGTCCGAGCATGAAGAGGTGTTCACGCTCCGGCTCGGTCAGCAGCAGTCCCTTGGCGATGCGATTGAGCACATCCGCCGAAGGCGCCCCGCCGCGTCCCTGTTCCAGCCAGGCGTACCAGGTGGGGCTGATATTGGCGCGCTGCGCGACCTCCTCCCGGCGCAGGCCCGGCGTGCGCCGACGCTCGCTGGTGAAGCCAAACGTCGCCGGATCGAGCCGGCTGCGCCGGTCTCTGAGATAAGTGCCGAGCTGGTTGCCGAGGGGGACGGACATGGCGATCCTGTTGGTTTTTATACCACGATAACGTCACTAATTTACCAGTATGAGGCCAGGGGTAAGCTGGACTCAATCCCCACGATTGGAGACTCCCCATGCGTATATTCCTGACTGGCGCGACCGGCTTCATCGGCTCCCGCATCGTGCCGGAGCTGCTCGCAGCCGGCCATCACGTTCTCGGCATGACCCGATCTGATGAAGGCGCACGCGCCCTGACTGCCGCGGGTGTCGAGGCGCATCGCGGGCGTCTGGAAGATCCGGACAGCCTGCGCGGCGGTGCGGCCAGGGCGGACGCCGTGATCCACACGGCGTTCGATCACGATTTCTCGAACTTCGTCGCGAACTGCGAGAAGGATCGGCAGGCCATCAGGGCGCTGGGTTCGGCGCTGGTCGGTTCCGATCGTCCGTTGCTGATCACCTCTGGAACGGGTATGGGCAATTCCGTTGCGGGCCAACCGGCCACCGAGGACGTCTTCAATGCAGAGCACCCCAACCCGCGGTCCGCATCGGAAGTCGCGGGTGCGGAGATGCTGGCGGCCGGGGTCGCCGTATCGGTCATGCGGCTTCCGCAGGTGCATGACACGGTCAAGCAAGGATTGATCAGTCCGCTGATCGACGTCGCGCGTGCCAAGGGTGTCTCGGCCTACGTCGGTGAAGGACTCAACCGCTGGCCGGCGGCGCACGTGCTCGATGTGGCCCGGCTCTATCGATTGGCCATCGAGAAACGCGAGCCCGGTGCGCGCTATCACGCCGTTGCCGAAGAGGGCATTCGTGTCCGCGATATTGCGCAGGTCATCGGTGCCGGACTGGGTGTGCCGGTGAAGTCCATTTCAGCGGGTGAGGCGGAAGCTCATTTCGGCTGGCTTGGCGCATTCGTCGGCCTGGACCTTCTGGCTTCGAGTGTGTGGACACGTCAGGTTCTGGAATGGCATCCGAACGGCCCGGGTCTGCTCGACGATCTCGGGCGGATGGACTATTCCGGCGCGCGCTGAACCGGGCGCTTCGACGGGCTGCATCGGCCGTCGAACGCAGTCAGTGCGGCCGTACCGTCACGAATCGCCACAGTTGCGCTGCAGCATCAGGCCATACTCGCAGAAGCCCTGATCCCGCTGCCAGCCGACGGACTCGTACAACGCCTGCGCGGGCAGGTTGTCGAGCGCGGTGGACAGCGACAGGCTGGCCGCGCCGAGAGCGCGTGCATGGTCGGCGGCGGCGAGCAGCAGCGCCCTGGCCACGCCCTGTCGACGCGCCGACGGGACGACAAACAAGTCGTTGAGCAGGAAGCTGCGCACGGCGCGCACCGAGGAAAACAGCGGATAGAGCTGGGTGAAGCCCAGGCCGGCGCCGCGGTCGTCGAGGGCGATCAGGATTTCCGATTCGCGTCGGGTCAGGCGCTCGGACAGGAAGTTGCGTGCGCGGGTCGGGTCGGCGGCCTGCCGGTAGAACTGGCGGTAGCCGTCGAACAACGGGACCAATACATCAAGGTCGGCGAGCTGGGCGGGACGAATCTGGAACGTCATGGCGTTACCGGGGAACGGGGCAAGGAAGAAGCATAGTGCGCCCCGCGACTCGCGCGTCGTCGTCCCGCCCTCAAGCGCGGTGGTAAGGATGCCCGGCGATGATCGTGGTGGCACGATACAACTGCTCGGCCAGCACCAGCCGCACCAGCATGTGCGGCAGGGTCAGCGGGCCCAGCGACCAGCGTTGGTCGGCGCGCGCCAGCACCTCGGGCGCGTGGCCGTCGGGGCCGCCGATCAGGAACGCCACATCACGGCCGTGCATGCGCCACTTCCCCAGCTCGGCCGCCAGCTCGTCACTGGACCAGCTCTTGCCGCGACCGTCCAGCGCGACTACGTGGCAATCGTCGGGCAAGGCGGCGAGCATCAGCACGCCTTCATCATGCATCGCGCGCGCATCGTCACGACCCTTGCCGCGGCTGCCCGGCTTCAACTCGACCAGCTCCAGCGGCAGCTCGTGCGACAGTCGCTTGCGGTATTCGGCAAAACCCTCAGCCACCCAGCCAGGCATGCGTTCCCCGACAGCAATCAGGCGCGCGCGCATGATTGCTGTCGATCAAACAAAAGGTGGCGCGCAGCGCCCTCGTTCGCCTCCTCTCCCCCTCGGGGAGAGGATTGAGGTGAGGGCGCTCCAATCAAGAATCGCTGCGAAGCCACCATCGCCTCCTCTCCCCCTTGGGGAGAGGATTGAGGTGAGGGGCCACGCTGCCGCAAAACCAACATCAAAGACACTCTTCGATCAACCATTTCGCGAGCACCCGCCCCTCATCCGCCCTTCGGGCACCTTCTCCCCAAGGGGGCGAAGGAAGAACGTCAGCCAGCCTGCGCCGCATCCATTTCATGCCCGTGGTCGCCCACCGTCCACAGCCGCTCCAGGCCGTAGAACTCGCGAATACGCGGCAGCATCACGTGAACGATCACATCGCCCAGATCCACCAGCACCCACTCGCCTTCCTGTTCGCCCTCGACGCCCAGCGGCATCACGCCGGCTTTCCTGGCGTACTTGCCGACTTCGTCGGCGAGGGATTTGACGTGGCGGGCCGAGGTGCCGGAGGCGATGACCAGCAGGTCGGCGATGGAGGTCTTGCCGCGGACGTCGATTTCGCGGACGTCCTTGGCTTTCAGTTCTTCGAGCGCGTCGATGACCGACTTGCGCAGGGTGGCCGTGGTGACGGCCTTGTTGGTGCGGGCTGTACTCAAGAGGATGGGCCTCGATGCGGGATCGCAGCGCAAAATGGCGCGGTCGCAGTATAACCGCCCTGCCGCGGCCGCACGTCAAGGGCGGACGGGTCCGCTGTGTTCCGCTCAATGCCCCAGCGAACGCCTGGCCAGCCGATACTCGTGCATCAATCGAGCGACCAGCTCGCCGGCGGGCTGCGGCCGGACCAGGGCGGCGGCCTGGCCGCACCATTCGGACAGCAGGTCGCCCCGGCCCGCCGCGGCCGCGGCACGGCGCAGCGGCGCGGTGAGCGCGTTCAGGATCGGGTACGGCAGGCCCTGGGCTGCCTGTGGCATCGCTTCGACGAAGCGGTTGCGCCGACCGCGAGCGGCGCGGCCCGAGAAACCGAGGATGGTGGTGACCTGGTGCGCCTCCACTTGCTGCAGATCCTGCTTCCACGGGTCGGCTGCGGGGCACTCCGGGCAAGTGAGGAAGGCGGTGCCGAGCTGACTCGCTGCCGCGCCGAGCACCTCCGCCGCGAGCATGCCGCGGCCGTCCATGATGCCGCCGGCGGCGATCACCGGGATGTCCCCGGCCAGGTCCGCCAGCGCGCGTACGGCCAGCGGCAGCAGGGCGAACAGGCCGATCATCGCGTCCTCCGCCTCGTGCAGGAAGGTGCCGCGATGGCCACCGGCCTCGGCACCTTGCATGCATACCGCGTCGGCGCCGGCCTCGGCCCATGCGCGCGCTTCGGTCGTCGTGGTGGCGGTGCCAATCACGTAGATGTCGCGCCGGTGCAGCTCGCGCAGCTGCGCCGGGCTGATAACGCCGAACGCGAAGCTCGCCACCGCGGGACGCGCCTCGCACAGCGCAGCAAACTGCTCGGAGAAGCGGGGTGCCCAGCGCGCTGGCAGGCTGGTGCGCACATTGAGGCCTTCGCGCACCATCAGCGCATCGAGTTGTTCGCGTGCCTTCGCCACGGCGGTCATGTCGGCGCTGAATTCATCCGGCAATACGAACAGGCCGATCGCGTACGGCCGAGCGCACTGCGCGCGGACCGCGGCCGCCTGGTCGAGCATGGCCTGCGGCTCCAGATAGCCTGCGCCGAGCGAGCCCAGCGCGCCCGCATTCGACACGGCGGCGACCAGCGTCGGCGGCGCCGAGCCCGCCATCGGGGCCTGGATCAGCGGATGCTCGATGCCGAGCCGGCTGGTGAACGAGGTAGTCATGCGTGGGAGCCTGCGCAAGTATCCAGCATCAGCTCAGCCTCCCTGCCCGGCCACGATGTTCACCGTGATCGCGATGATGAACACGTTGAAAAAGAACGCGATCACGCTGTGCAGCAGAGCCACGCGGCGCAGGTAGTTACTGGTGATCTGCACGTCGGAGACCTGGAAGGTCATGCCGATCACAATGGAGAAATAGGCAAAGTCCCAGTAGTCCGGCTCGGGTGTGTCGGGGAATTCGAGGCCGGTGTGCTCGTCACCCAGATCGCCGTAATAGCCGTGCGCGTAGTGGATGGCAAACATCACGTTGAGAGACAGCCAGCTCAGCACCACGCTCGGCACGCTCACCAACAGGTCCAGCACCCCGCCGCCCTTGGCTGCGCGCAGTTCCATCGCCAGCGCGCCCAGCACCACGGCGCACAACAGTACGCCGCCCAGCAAGACACCCCAGCGTCCGGTATCGATCGCCATCGCGTGGCGACGCATCCTCGTGGGTTCGGCCTGGTTGAACAGACGCGCCATCAGGCCCAGGAAAATCACTGCGGCGAGATCGAACCCCAGCAGCAACGCCTTTGGCAGGGTCAGTCCGTACGCCAGCAGGCCCGCGCCTACCAGCAGGAAAATCAGCAGCGAGGTTGTCGTCCACGGGCGTCCCCTGGCAAATCCCCACGGACGCCAGCCGCGCGCCTTCGGCGCATCGCCCTCGTCCTGCGTCGAACGCTGGGTCATGGATCACTCCGCGGGTAAAGGGTTCAGGCCAGCAGGTCAGCATAGGCCGGGTGCCGTTGCATCCAGGCTGCAGCATAGGAGCAGGCAGGCACCACTTTCCAGCCTTCGCCGCGCGCGGCCTCCAGCGCGGCCTGCACCAGCGCCGAGGCAATGCCGCGACCACCCACTTCCGCCGGCACGCCGGTGTGGGTGATTGTCATGACGCCGCCGGTCAGGCTGTAATCGAGCACGCCGGACGAGCCGTCCACCTCAACCTGGAAACGATGGGCGGCGCGATCATGCTGGACGGCGAATGACATGCTGACTCCCACGGAAGAATGACCCAACCGTGATCGTACGGCGAGTGGGGCAATAGGGCGTGAAGCGCGCGCACTGATTCGTTCGCACCAGCTGCATGGACCAGCGGGCATACTGCGCGTTCATCCCGTTGTCCCGCGCAGGAGATTTCCATGAAAAAATCCGCATCCGCCCACTGGTCCGGTGGCATCAAGGACGGCCAGGGCAGCATTTCGACCGAAACCGGCGTGTTGCGCGAGGCGCCATACGGCTTCAAGTCGCGCTTCGAGGACGGCCCCGGCACCAATCCGGAAGAGCTGATCGCCGCGGCCCACGCCGCCTGCTACTCGATGGCGCTGTCACTGGGCCTGGGCAATGAGGGGCTGACGGCCGACAGTATCGACACCAAGGCCGTGGTGACTCTCGACAAGGATGGCGACGGCTTCTCGATCACCGCCGTGCACCTGACCTGCGAGGCCAAGATTCCCGGCGCTGACAAGGCCCAGTTTGATCGCATTGCCGAGGCGACCAAGCAGGGCTGTCCGGTATCCAAAGTGCTCAAGGCCAGCATCACGCTGGACGCGCAACTGACGAACTGAGTGCGGCCACCCTCTCAGGCAGCAACCCCGGTCGCCAGCGTTGCCGCTTCCAGCTGGCGACGCTGGCGCACCGACTGCGCCAACCGATGCAGCACCTGCACCGAATTTTCCCAGTCGAGGCAGCCATCGGTGATGCTCTGGCCATAACGCAACGGCTGGCCAGGCTGCAGTTCCTGACGGCCGCCGAGCAGATGGCTCTCCACCATCACGCCGAGAATGCGTCGTTCGCCGGCAGCGATACGCGCGGCGATATTCTCGACCACCTTCGGCTGGTTCTCCGGGTTCTTGCCACTGTTGGCGTGGCTGACGTCGATCATCACCCGGCCTGCCAAACCTGCCTTGTCGATCGCGGCACACGCGGCATCGACACTGGCCGCATCGTAGTTCGGCGCCGTGCCGCCGCGCAGGATCACGTGACAGTCGCCGTTGCCGCTGGTGGTGGCGACGGCGGCCTGCCCCTCCTTGGTCACCGCCATGAAATGATGCGGCTGCGACGCGGCCTGCACTGCGTCGACCGCGATCTTCACATTGCCGTCGGTGCCGTTCTTGAAACCGACCGGGCAGGACAGCCCCGAAGCCAGTTCGCGATGCACCTGGCTTTCGGTGGTACGCGCGCCGATCGCGCCCCACGCCACCAGGTCGGCGATGTATTGCGGCGTGATCATGTCGAGGAATTCGCAACCGGCCGGCACGCCCAGCGCATTGATGTCGCGCAGCAGGCCGCGAGCCAGGCGCAGGCCCCGGTCGATGCGGAAGCTGCCATCCAGGTCGGGATCGTTGATCAACCCCTTCCAGCCGACCGTGGTGCGCGGCTTCTCGAAGTACACGCGCATCACGATCTCCAGCGCATCGCCAAACTCGCGGCGCAACGCCAGCAGCCTGCCGGCGTACTCCAGCGCCGCGTCGGTGTCGTGGATCGAGCACGGCCCGATCACCACCGCGAGGCGATCGTCGTCGCCGGCGAGGATGCCGTGCAGCGCCTGTCGCGAGGCGTCCACGGTGGCCATCGCCGCCTCGGTGGTGGCACAGTCGCGCATGACCTCGGCCGGGGTGCTGAGGCGGGTGATCGCGCGGATGCGCAGGTCGTCGGTGGGGTTCATGGCGGCAGCTCTCCTGGAGGATTTCCGGCGGCGGCCATAAAAAAACCGCCCTGGGATGGCGGTTCGGTGTGGTTGTGTCGATCAGTTCAAAACGATCGCGCCCGCGCCGCCGCCGTTGGCTTCGGATAGCCGTAAAACCAGAAAACCAGGCGGGCGGTGGCGGAATGCATGGCGCCATAGATAACACAATGGCCGTCCAAATCAAACTTTCCGCCATTCAGCGATAGCCGTCGGACGGAGGCTCCACTTGACTGATATGCATTTTATATGCATAGTAGCGTCGTGGAGATCGAATTCGACCCAGACAAAGCGCAGTCCAACCTTCGCAAGCATCGCGTGAGCTTCGCTCATGCGGAGCAGTCACTTCGCGATGAGCAGGCTATTACTGTTGCCGACCCGGACTCAGAAGGTGAGCCGCGGTTCGTGACACTGGGCATGGATGCTTTAGGCCGGATTCTCATTGTTATACACACTCCGCGCGGTGATCGGATCAGGATCATCTCCGCGCGCAAAGCAAGTCCCGGCGAGGCGAAGCATTACTATGCGTAAAGAATATGATTTTAGTGGCGGCAAGCGTGGCGCGGTTCTCCCTTCTTCGGGCAAGACGCGCATCACCATCATGCTCGACAATGATGTGCTCGAGTACTTCCGCGAGCGTGCGGATTCTCGTGGAACGGGGTATCAAACCATGATCAATGCTGCGCTCAAGAGTGCGATTGATCGTGCCAAGAGCGGCGAGGAGCCGCTCACCGTTGCCAAGTTGCGGGAAGTTCTTCGCCAAGAGCTGGACGCCGCATAGCGCGAGCCGGCGACCAACAGTCCATTCAAGGCGAACCCGCTTCGCAGGTCAGCTTAATCCAGACGATAGACTGCATGGATGCCGTCACCCCTCCACGTGCTTCGCCAACCGATCCGCCACTGGGTACTGCGCGCCTTCCCGCGCGCCGACGCCGGCAGCCTCGACTACGACCATCCGCATGGCGACCCCGGCCTGTTCGGGCCACACAGCGCCACCTGGCGCGTGCATTCGGACTTCCCCGGCATGCTCGCCGGCGGTCTCGCCGCGCTGACCTTGCAGACCCTGCACCCGCTCGCGCTGGCCGGGGTGTGGGACCACTCCAACTTCCGCGGCGACCTGCTACGCCGGCTGCGCCGCACCACCGCCTTCGTCGGCGGCACCACCTACGCGCCGCGCGCGCAGGCCGAGGCGCTGATCGCGCATGTGCGGCAGATCCATGATCACATCACCGGCCACGGTGAGGATGGACGTCCATACAGCGCCAACGATCCGGACCTGCTGACCTGGGTGCACGTCAGCGAGGCGTACTGCTTCCTGCAGGGCTATCGTCGCTACAGCCATATCGCGATGCCGCCCGGCGCGGCCGATCGTTACTACGACGAGGTGCGCCGCATTGCCGAGGCGCTCGGCGCGCGCGCCGTGCCCGCCAGCGAACGCGAGGTCACCGAGTATTTCAGGCGCATCCAGCCGGAACTGGCGTATACCGAACGTTCGCGCGTGGTGCTCGGGCTGCTGGGCCAGGTGCAACTGCCGGTGCCCGCGGCGGGCTTGTCGCGTGACTTGTTCCTGCTTGCCGGCAGCGCCCTGCTGCCGGACTGGACCCTCGCCATGCTCGGGCGTTCGTCGCATCAGCAACGTCGCGCCCGGCTGGCGGCACGCGCACTGTGGTCGGTGGCGCCGGTGTTCCGTGCCGCCCTGCACGACGGCATCGCCAGCCGTGCCTGCCGACGCCTGGAAGTGGCTCCCGCCCAGCTGCATCAATGGGAGCCGCCGCCCGGGCGGCATTGACAGCCCCGCCCCATCGGCTAACGTCGTCGGGCAAGCTCAATCAGGGATTCTCGTGGCGACACTCATTCCCACCCGCAACAGCTGCCTGCCACGCATGACCGGCGGCGAGAAGCGTGTCTCCGAGCGGCTGGAACAGAAGCTCGAGGACGACTACCTGCTGTGGTACGACGTGCCGATCGGGGTACGCCAGCGGCATCCGGATTTCGTGGTGTTCCACCCGCGTCGCGGCCTGCTGGTACTGGAAGTGAAGGACTGGAAGGCCGACACCATCCGCCACGCCGACAGCACCCAGTTCACCCTGGTTACCGAGCGCGGCCTGGTGAAGGAGAACAACCCGCTGCTGCAGGCGCGCGCCTATGCGCTGGAGATCGGCGTGGTGCTGGAGCGCGACCCGGCGCTGCGGCATACGGAAGGTTCCCGCCACGCCGGCAAGTTGATCATGCCCTGGGGTTGGGGCGTGGTGCTGGCCAACATCACGCGCAAGCAGTTTGACGAGGCCGCGCTGGCCGAGGTGCTGCCCGAGCACCTGGTGATCTGCCGCGACGAGCTGTACGAGACGGTCGAAGCGGAGGCCTTCCAGGTGCGTCTGTGGGCGATGTTTCCGCAGATCTATCCGGTGGCGCTGACCCTGCCGCAGATCGATCGCGTGCGCTGGCACCTGTTCCCCGAATTGCGGGTGGAACCCGGCAGTGGCCAGTTCGGTCTGTTCGGCCCCACCGACGCCGCCGTGCGGCCCATGGAAATCCCGGACCTGGTCAAGGTGATGGACGCCCAGCAGGAGCAGCTGGCGCGCTCGATCGGCGGCGAGCACCGGATCATCCACGGCGTGGCGGGCTCGGGCAAGACCATGATCCTGGGCTTCCGCGCGATGCAACTGGCGCGCGAACTGTCCAGGCCGATCCTGGTGCTTTGCTACAACAAGACGCTGGCGGCCCGGCTGGAACAGCTGGTCGGCGAGCGCGGCCTCAGCGAGAAAGTGCAGGTCTACAACTTCCACAAGTGGTGCCGCAAGATGCTGGTGGCCTACCACGTGGAGCTGCCAGTCCAGGGCAGCGAGGACTTCTTCGGACAAATGGTGCAGAAGGTGATCGACGGTGTGGATCGCGACCAGATCCCCCGCTTTCAATACGGCGCCGTGCTGATCGACGAAGGCCACGACTTCGAGCCGGACTGGTACAAGCTGATCGTGCAGATGATCGACCCGGTCACCAACTCGCTGCTGGTCTTGTACGACGACGCACAGAACATCTACGGCAACACCAATCGCCGCAAGATCAGCTGGAAGAGCCTGGGCGTGCAGGCGCAGGGCCGCACCACCATCCTCAAGCTCAACTACCGCAACACGCTGGAAATCCTCTCGGTGGCGCGCGTGTTCGCCCACGACCTGCTGCAGTCACGCAGCGACGACGACGACGGCGTGCCGTTGATCGCCCCGGAGAGCGCCGGCCGCCGCGGCGCCGTGCCGGAACTGGTGCGCACCGACACCGCCCGCGCCCAGCTCGACGTGCTGGTGGCGCGCCTGCGCGACGAACACGCGCACGGGCGCCCCTATTCCGACATCGCGGTGCTCTACCGCAACCAGTGGGAAGGCGAAAAGCTGCACGAGATCCTGCAACGCCTCGACATCCCCAGCCGCCTCGCCGACAACGCCGGCAAGCAAACCCTGTTCGTGGTCGAGGACAGCGTCAAGCTGATCACCATGCATTCCAGCAAAGGCCTGGAGTTCCCGTTCGTGATCATCCCGGGCCTGGGCTCGCTGCCCAAGGAAGGCCAGTCCGAAGCAGACGAGGCACGCCTGCTCTACGTGGCGATGACCCGCGCCACCGATCGCCTGCTGCTGATCCACCACGACGATTCGGTGTTCTCCAAACGCATCCGCGACTCGATCAACGAAGTACAGGGGCAACTGGAAGGTGCGCAATGATCTGGCCACAAAACACCGGCAACCGCCCGGGCCCCCGGTAGGAGTGCCCGGTGCGCGAAGCTCTTCGTCGGCGGGAGCAAGAGCATCGAGCACAAAGCCGCTCCTACAACAGCCATGACGGGGAGCCGGGCCGAGGCGAAACGCGCCTTCGACGAGGCGATCCTGGAACGGCTGGTGGCGTTGAACGCCGAGCGTGCCGCCGAGGAGGCGCGCGGGCTAGTGCGCTGGCTGCGGCCGGAGTTCCAGCATCCGTCGGTGCAGGTCGCGCCAACCCAGGGCGAACTGCCGGACGCGCGCGACGACGAAACCGTGGCCGTCGGCAAGCTCGCGACGAGCAAGCCGTTGCCGTGGCCGAAGGATGCAGTGGCGCAGGTGCGCGCGGCGGCCGACGCGCTCGCCGCCAGTGCCGCTCCGCTTTCCGTCGACGAACTCGCCGCGCGCTTCAGCGGCCGTGGCGCGTGGAAGAAGCGCCTGCCGCAACTGCTCGACATGCTGGTGGCGCTCGGCCGCGCCCAGGCCAGGGACGATCGCTACAGCGCCACGCGCTGAGGCCGAGGTCGGGGCATTGCCGGTCCATGGTGGTGCTATCGAAACCAACAATCGGCTATTGAATGCGCCATGACGACAACACATCGCATCCCTCTTTCCAGCAAGAGCAGGCATACGGAGCGCCGGCGTCTCGCCGGCATGCTCTGGCGGGCGGGACGCCCGCGCTCCCAGTGGCAAGCAGTGGACCGCACAGGCGGATTCGCAGACCGCCCAACCGAAGTCCGACAGGCTCCCAGCGGCGACAGCGACGATACGGCGCCAGCCACTCCACGACAGGCTCGCCCGGCGTGAGATGATCTGGCGCACATCGGGAACAGGTTTGAGCCATGCACCCTCGGTCGACGGATAGCCATGACACCCAGGTGCTGATCGTGGGCGCCGGTCCCACCGGGCTGGTCCTGGCGCTATGGCTGACCCGGCTCGGCATCAGCGTGCGCATCATCGACAAGGCCGCCGATGCGGGAACCACCTCGCGTGCGCTGGCCGTGCAATCGCGCACGCTGGAGTTTTATCGGCAGATCGGTCTGGCCGATGCGGTCGTCGATGCCGGCGTCACGATTGCCGGCATCAACCTGTGGGTCAGGGGCCGCAAGGCCGCACGGGTACCGTTCCGTGAGATTGGTGCGGGCTTGAGCCCGTTTCCCTCCGCGCTGGTGTTTCCGCAGGATGCCCACGAGCAATTGCTGATCGAACGGCTGCAGGCACTGGGGGTGACCGTGGAGCGCCAGACCGAACTGCTCCGCTTCGAACAATCCGCCGCTGGCGTACACGCCACGTTGCGGCAATCCGATGGCGCCGAAGTGGCAAGCCACGCGGCGTGGCTTGCCGGTTGCGATGGCGCGCGCTCGATTGTGCGAGAGGTCCTGGGCCTCGTCTTTCCCGGCGGAACCTATACGCAGCGATTCTATGTCGCCGACGTGGATGCCGAAGGCCCGGTCACCGATCATGAATTGCACATCGATCTCGACGACGCCGATTTCCTCGCGGTCTTTCCGCTCAAGGGAGCTGGCCGTGTACGCCTGGTCGGTACCGTGCGCGAACCGGCCCACGACGAGGGCAAGGACGAGGACGAGCTGACCTTCGACGACGTCAGCCCACGCGCCATCGCACAACTCAAGCTCGGCATCGCCAGGGTGAACTGGTTCTCGACCTATCGCGTGCACCATCGGGTCGCGCCATCCTTCCGGCACGGACGCGCATTTCTGTTGGGCGACGCCGCGCATATCCACAGCCCGGCCGGCGGCCAGGGCATGAACACGGGCATCGGCGACGCGGTGAACCTGGCGTGGAAGCTCGCCGCCGTGCTGAACGGCCTCGCCGGCGACAACCTGCTCGACACTTACGAAGTCGAACGCATCCGCTTCGCCCGGCGGCTGGTCGCCACCACGGATCGTGGATTCACCCTGGCCACCAGCGACGGTGCGCTCGCGCGGCAGGTGCGCACCCGGCTGGTTCCGTTGATCGCACCGCTGCTGTTTCGCTGGCCACCGCTGCGCCGGTTCCTGTTCCGCACGATGTCGCAGATCGGCATCAACTATCGGCACAGCACGCTGAGCGCAGGAAGGGCCGGCGCCGTGCACGGCGGCGATCGGCTGCCATGGGTGCGCACGACGGCGGGGCACGACAACTTCGATCCACTCGAGTCGCTGGCGTGGCAGGTGCATGTATACGGCGAAGCGCGCGCGGAGCTGACTGCGGCCTGCGTCGAGTACCGGCTTCCGCTGCATGTCTTCGCATGGAGCGCCGACATGCCGCGTGCCGGCTTCAAGTGCAACGCGCTCTACCTGATCCGGCCCGATGGCTATATCGCGCTTGCCGTCGCCGACGGCGATCCGCAACGATTGCGCGACTATCTGCTGACGCGATACGGCGACAACAACCCGGAGTCATCGAACAGGCCCGACGGCAACAGATAGCGGGGCTCGCGGCCGGCGGCGAGCAGGTCGCGGATGCGGGTGGCGGAGATTTCCAGCGGGGTCACGGCCAGCTCGATGAGCTTGCCGGCGGGCAGACCACGCAAGTCCGCTGCCCCGGCGATGCGTCGGCCGGCCACTTCGCGTTCCAGTTCATCCGGCAAACTGGCGGCGACGCCCGGCCGGCTCAGTACACCGATATGCGCCACGTCGAACAGCTCGCGCCAGCGATGCCAGCTCGCCAGGTTCGCAAACGCATCGGCACCGATCAGCAGCACCAGCGGACGCTCGCCCTGCTCCCCACGCAACTCATGCAAGGTGTCGATGGTGTACGACGGACCCGCACGGTCCAGTTCGCGCGTATCCAGCGTGAGCCGCGACTGACCTTGCAGGGCGACGCGCAGAATCGCCACGCGCTGGGCAGCCGACGCGATCGGCGGCGCGCGATGCGGCGGCACGCCGGCCGGCAGCAGGTGCACGTCGGCGTCGAGCAGTTCGGCTGCTTCCCACGCCACGCTGAGGTGGCCGAGGTGTACCGGGTCGAAGGTGCCACCGAATAGCGCCAATGGCTTCACGCTATGGCCCCCTCTCCCCTTTGGGGAGAGGGTTGGGGTGAGGGGACACGTTGCCCCGAAGCAGCAATGAGCATGCTTCGTTCGGCTTCACGGCGAGCACCCGCCCCTCACCCTGCCCTCTCCCCAAAGGGGAGAGGGGGCGCGCGATCCAGACGGCGGCATCAAATCTCACGCCAGCGCCCTGGCCGCACGTGGTTCGGCAATGACGGTGATCAATCGCTCGGCCTCCAGCCATGCGTCACCGGTCTCGCGCCCCTTGGCCATGCGGTCGATTCGCGCGGCGCGCGCCAGGCATTGCAGCCAGTGTTCGCGTGGCGCGCGGCGCAATGCCTGGCGAAACATCTGTTCGCGCGACTGCCACAAGCGCTCGACCTTGGCCTGTGCCGCGAAGTTCTGCGCATTGGCCAGGCGCAGCGCCAGCTGCAACTGGTTGACCAGCCAGCCCATCAGCGCAATCAATTCGTCGCCCTCCGAACGCAGGCCGGCCAGCACGCGCAACGCACGCGCGCCGTCGCCTGCAAATGCCGCGTCGGCAAGTTTGAATACGTCGTAGCGGGCGCTGTCGGCGACCAGGTGCTCCATTTCGGCCGCATCGATGCGGCCTTGTCCATGCAATACCGCCAGCTTGTCGATTTCCTGCGCCGCGGCGAGCAGGTTGCCCTCGACCCGTTCGGCCAGCAGCGCCACCGCATCCGTCGTGGCGCTCAGCCCGCGCGAGGCCAGCCGCGCACCGATCCATGCACTCCACTCATTCGGCCGGGGTGCGTTGAGCACCACCATCGTGCCGCTGGCATCGAGCTTGCGGCTCCAGGCGCCATCGTGCTTGCTGCTCCATTCCAGCGCCGTGATCAGCAAGGTCACATCCGGCGGCGGGTCGGCGCAAAACGCATTGATCGCCTTGGCGCCCTCGATGCCCGGTCGCCCGGTGGGCAGGCGCAGGTCGATCAGTCGACGGCTGGCGAACAGCGACATGCTGGCACCGGCGCGGGCGAGGTCGTTCCAGTCGAAATGCTGGCCGGCCTCGAGCACTTCGCGTTCGGTATAGCCCAGCTTCCTGGCCTGCGCGCGCAGCGCGTCGGCGGCTTCCAGCACCAGCAACTCATCACCGGCCAGCAGGTAGACCGACGCCAGTCGATCCGCCGCCAGCGCCTTCGACCACTGGCTTTGGCTCAGCGGCATCAGTGCGTGCTGGTTGCCGGCGCTGGCGCAGCGTGCCTGCCCGCGGCCTGCAGCCGGAACATGATCGCCTGCACCATGTCGTCGCCGAGACTCTTCTGGATCTGTTCGACCTGCGAGGCATTGCCCACGGTGTTGCTGGCGTCGTAGCTGTATTCACGCGACATGTTGATGCTTTGCAGCGGCAGCAGGGTCTGTCCGGCAGCGTCGGTGACGCCGAAGCGCACCGTGTAGTGGATCGCGTATTCGCTGATCCGCGCGTAGCCGCCCGAGGTCAGCGTGTCGGTGCTGAAGGCCGCCGTCGGCACCTGGAGTTCGGCAATGCCCGGGCCCGCGTTGTCCTCGACCGTGACCCCGGCGTTCTCGAGCGCGCGCGCCAGCTGGCGCTGGAAGCTGCTGTCGCTGAGGGTGAGATGGACCCGCTGCATCGACGCCGGCAGGTCGGCATTCTGGCGCAGGTGAAAACCGCAGGCGCCCAGCGCGAGTGCCGCCAGCAGGAGCAACGAAGCCTGGACCGGATGGCGCGGATTGATCGAGTTCATGAGTGTCATCCTGCGACGATGTTGACGATCTTGCCGGGCACCACGATGACCTTGCGCACCGTCAGGCCTTCGAGGAAGTGCACCACCTGGGGTTGGGCGCGGGCAAGTGCCTCCGCTTCATCCTTCGAGGCATTCACCGGCAATTCGATGGTGGCGCGCAACTTGCCGTTGATCTGCACCGCCAGGGTTGCCGTGTCGCGCACCAGCGCGGCCGGATCAGGCTGCGGCCACGGCTGGTCTTCCAGCACGCCCTGCGCATGACCCAGCACCTGCCACAAGGCATGGCTGATGTGCGGCACCACCGGGTTCAGCAACAGCACCATCGCTTCCAGTGCCTCGTGGCGTACCGCGCGGCCCTGCTCGCTCTGGTCGTTGAACTTGCCGAGTGCGTTGAGCAGTTCCATCAAGGCGGCGATGGCGGTGTTGAACGCATGCCGGCGACCGAAGTCGTCGCCCACCTTCTGGATGGTTTCGTGGAGCTGGCGACGCAGCGCCTTCTGGCCGGCATCGAGTGCGGCCGGGTCGGTCACAGGATGATCCGGATTCGCCGCGTGCGTGGTGACCTCGCGCCAGAAACGCTTGAGGAAGCGGGACATACCTTCCACGCCGGCCTCGCTCCATTCCAGCGATTGTTCCGGCGGCGCGGCAAACATCGAGAACAGGCGTACCGTGTCGGCGCCGTACTTGTCCACCATGATCTGTGGGTCGATGCCGTTGTTCCTGGACTTGGACATCTTTTCGGTGCCGCCGACCTGCACGCTCTTGCCGTCGGCCTTGAGCACCGCGCCCACGACTCGTCCCTTGTCATCGCGCTTTACGTCGATCGCGGCGGGGTTGATCCAGTCCTTGGTGCCGTCGGCGGTGGTGCGGTAGAACGTGTCGGCGATCACCATGCCCTGGCACAACAGGTTCTGCGCCGGTTCGTCCGAATGCACCATTCCCGCATCACGCATCAGCTTGTGATAGAAGCGGAAATACAGCAGGTGCATGATCGCGTGTTCGATGCCGCCGATGTACTGGTCGACCGGCAGCCAGTAATTGGCGCGTTCGTCGACCTGCGCGTTAGCACCCGGGCTGGTGTAGCGCGCGTAATACCAGCTCGACTCCATGAAGGTGTCGAAGGTGTCGGTCTCGCGCTCGGCCGGGCCGCCGCATTGCGGACAGGTGGTCTTGCGCCATTCCGGATCGGCCTTGATCGGCGATCGCACGCCGCCGGCGCCACTGTATGCTTCGGCGACATCCTCGGGCAGCACCACCGGCAGTTGGTCTTCCGGCACCGGCACCGCTCCGCACTTGGCGCAGTAGATCACCGGAATCGGGCAGCCCCAGTAGCGCTGGCGGCTCACGCCCCAATCGCGCAGGCGGAAATTGACGCGGCGCTGGCCGCGGCCCTCGGCCTCCAGGCGCGTGGCAAGTGCATCCAGCGCCTGCTGGAAATCCAGTCCGTCGTACTCGCCCGAGTTCACCAGGATGCCGCGCTCGGTGAACGCGCACTGCTCCATCACGCGCTCTTCGAAATCCTCGATGACCTGGACCGCGGATCTGGTGTCGTAGGCATCGGTCTGCCGACCTTCCAGCGCCGCGCTCATCGGGTCGGCACCCACGCCGCGCGACAGATCATGGCCGATCTCGCGCAATGCATCGAGCACACTGCGATCGACCACCACCATCTTGATCGGCAGGCTGTAGCGCTTGGCGAATTCCCAGTCGCGCTGGTCGTGGCCGGGCACCGCCATCACCGCTCCGGTGCCGTAATTCATCAACACGAAGTTCGCCACATAGACCGGCAGCGATTCGCCGGTGATCGGATGGACGGCACGCAGGCCGGTGTCCATGCCGCGCTTTTCCTGCGTCTCCAGCTCCGCCTCGGAAACGCCACCGCGACGCAACTCCTCGATGAAGCCCTGCAGCAGCGGGCGGGCCTGGCCGGCATGCTGGGCCAGCGGGTGTTCGGCCGCGATCGACAGGAAGGTCACGCCCATCAAGGTATCCGGGCGGGTGGTGAAAACCTTGATCGGTTCGACCGGCGCGCCGTCATCGTTGACGTCAAAGCAGATCTCCAGGCCTTCGCTGCGACCCAGCCAGTTCCGCTGCATGATCTTCACCGCATCGGGCCAGCCCGGCAGTGTGTCCAGCCCATCCAGCAATTCCTGCGCGTAGTCGGTGATCTTCAGGAACCACTGCGGAATCTCGCGCTTTTCCACCACGGCGCCGGAACGCCAGCCCCTGCCGTCGATCACCTGCTCGTTGGCCAGCACGGTCTGGTCGACCGGGTCCCAGTTCACCACCGCGTTCTTGCGATACGCCATGCCCTTCTTCAGCAGGCGGGTGAACATCAGCTGTTCCCAGCGGTAGTAGTCCGGGCGGCTGGTGGCGAACTCGCGGCTCCAGTCGATCGCGTAGCCCAGCAATTTCAGCTGCCCGCGCATGTGGTCGATGTTGGCGTAGGTCCACTTCGCCGGGGCCGTGTGGTTCTTGATCGCCGCGTTTTCCGCCGGCAGCCCGAACGAGTCCCAGCCCATCGGCTGCAACACATTCTTGCCATTCATGCGCTGGTAGCGGCTGATCACGTCGCCGATGGTGTAGTTGCGCACGTGCCCCATGTGCAACGCGCCCGAGGGGTACGGCAGCATCGACAGGCAATAGAACTTCGGCCGAGCGGAGTCCTCGGTCACCTCGTACGCGCGCTGCGTCGTCCAGTAGCCTTGCGCGGCCGCCTCCACCACCTGCGGGCGGTAGGCAGACTCATCGGGTTCGGGGGTGGTCGGGGCTTGATTGTCCTGCATGATTCCCATGGCCATGATGCGATTGGTGCCGCGCGATGCAAACGGCGGCAGTGAACGGGCCAGCCTAGCCCAGCGCGGGCCGGCCGCCAAGCTCCCGCTGCGCCCGGTCGACCGCTGCGCCCGGTGGATGCCAATCAACCGGGGCGCTCAACCGGCGGGGCAACTGGCCGGCTGTCCGGAAGCAAGCGCGCGGCCGACGCTGGCGATCTGTGCCGCCAGCTCGCCCAGCGCGCGCTGGTGGCCTTGCACCAGGGCATCGTAGCCGGGCCCGACCGACTCGCGGATGCGGCTGTTGCAGGCCAGCGACTGCTGCTTTCCCGCCTGCTCCAACTGCACGCTCCAGGCGCCCGCAATCAGCGCGTAGCTGGCTGGCTGCGAATCGAAACGGCGCAGGTCGAGACGGACCTGCAGCACGGGTTTGCTGCCCGCGGACATGCCACCGACGTCCCGACCGGGCAGTTCCCGCGCCAGGTCCGCCGCCAGCGCGCCACGCACCTCATCCGCCAGCGGTGCGATCCAGCGTTCGCTTTCCAGCAAAGCCACGCTCTGGCCACCCTCGCGCACCACCAGTTGGGGTTGATCGACCTGCGCCGGCACGCTCACCGGCAATACCTGAAACGCGATTGACGCTGCCGGGTTCGGTGCTTCGGCCGCCGCCGAGGGCAGCAAGGTGTAGTAATGCATGGGCGCCGAAGCGCAGGCGACCAGCACCAGGGTGGCGACGGCCAGCAGCAACGGTTTGGCGTGACGGATCATGGCTTGCTCCCTGCTTTGGGCTGGCTTGGCGGCGTCTGCGCCGCCGGTGGTGGATCGGCGCGGCGTCCGCGCAGCAGGGCCTCCGGATGACCGCCGAGATAGTCGGTGAGCACGCGCAACGACCGTGCCATGCGCTGCACCTGCTCCAGCGTGGCGCCCAGGTTGCGCTGCAGCGGCGAATCACCCGACAGTGCCTCGTTGGCGCTGCCCAGGGTTTTTTGCACGCCGTGCAAGGTGTCCTTGACCGCTGGCAAGGTTTGTCCATTGACCTGCTTCAAGGTGGCATTGACCCCGGCCAGGGTCTCATCCAGGTGCTTGCCGATGCTGTCGAAGGGCACCTTGTCGAGCTTGTCCACGATGTCCGCCAACTGCTCCTGCAGCTTGTCGAAACTGCCGGGTGCGGTCGGTATGGTCAGCGGCTTGGCATCCGGGTCGAACGCCGCCTTCGCCGCATGCGGCAGGAAGTCCAGCGCCACGTACAACTGTCCGGTGAGCAGGTTGCCGGTGCGTGCCTGCGCGCGCAGGCCCTGCGCGATCAGCCCACCCATCGTGCGCGACAGGTCCGGGTTCTCACCGCGCGCCTTGGCCAGCGCCTCGAGTTTCTCGTAGGCGCTGCCCAGTCGCTGCGGGTAGACCACGGCCCCAACCACCACCGGGAACTTCTGCGTCTTCTCGTCGTAGTCCAGCCGTACCGAGACCACCTTGCCGATATTGATGCCGAGGAACTCCACCGGCGCATCCACCGCCAGCCCGCGCACCGACTGATCGAAGCGCATGCGGATGTAGTGCGGCTCACCGTCCGGTGGCGCCATCGCGGTCTCACGATCGCCAAACAACTTGAAACTCGTGTCTTCCGGCGCCGCCGTGCTGTCGTGCGGCCCGGGCGGATCCTGGAACGCCACGCCACCGGCGAGCACGGCGGCCAGCGATTGCGTATTGAGCTTCAATCCGTTCGCGCCGAGCGACAGGTCCACCCCGCTGGCATTCCAGAAGCGACTGGACGTGGTCACGAACCGGTCGTTCGGTGCGTCGATGAAGATCTGCAGCGAGACACCCTGGCCACCCTTGTCCAGCGCGAAGGACGCCACGCGGCCGACCTGGATGCGCCGGTAGTAGACCGGAGACCCGATATCCAGCGAACCGAGGTCGCTGCTGTGCAATACGAAGCTGCGACCCAGCGCGCCGTGGTTGACCGAAGGCGGTGACTCCAACCCCGTGAATTCATCCTCGGGCTGGTTCGACTCGCCGACATCGGCACCGATGAAGGCGCCGGAAAACAAGGTATCGATGCCGGACACGCCGCCCAGGCCGATGCGCGGTCGCACCACCCAGTAGCGAGTCCCCTCGGTGGCAAAGCCCTTCGCACTCTTGTCCAGCGCCACCCCCACCAGCACATGGCTGCGATCGGCGCTGAGGTGGATCTTCTTGACCCGCCCGATCACCACGTTCTTGTACTTCACCGGGGTCTTGCCCGCGTCCAGCCCTTCGGCACTCTGGAAACTGACGGTGATCTCCGGGCCCGCCTGCAGCCAGTTGTGAATGACCAGGGAAAGGCCAACCAGCGCCGCCAACGCCGGCACCAGCCAGATCAGCGAGCCCCTGAACCGGCGCCGTTCCACCACCGGCCGCGGCAACTCCTGGCGCGGCGGCGGGTCCTGTTCGACGTGGCTGTCTTCAGTCATCGGTGTTCCTGCCATCCCAGATCAATCGCGGATCGAAACTTATCGAGGCAAGCATGGTGAGCACCACGGTAAGTCCGAAAAAAATGACGCCGGGCAACGGCTCGACCCGGCTCAACACACTGAAGCGCACCAGCGCCGTCAGCAAGGCCACCACGAAGACGTCCAGCATCGACCAGTAGCCGATGAACTCGACCAGACGATACAGCTTCGCCCGCTGCGGCCGGGCCCAGTCGCTACCGCGCTGGCTGCTGATCAGCAGCGTACCCAGCGCGAGGAATTTCAACATCGGCACCAGGATGCTGGCGGTGAATACGATCACGGCCAGGTCCGGCGAGCCTTTCACCCAAAGCTCGACCACGCCGCTGATGATGGTGTTGTCGTCGATATCGCCGATACTGGCGGTGCGCATGATCGGCAGCACATTCGCCGGAATGTACAGGAGGAAGCCGGCGATAAGCAGCGCCCAGGTGCGCGCGTAGCTGTTGGTCTTGCGCCGACGCAAGTACGAGTGGCAACGCGGGCAGGCCATATCATCATCCACGCCGTCGCCGTCCAGTTGCGCGTCGCCAGGCAGGGTGCGGCAAACCAGACCGCACACCGGGCAACCGATCACGCCCAGATCGATGGCACGCGGCAGTGCGTTCATGTCGCCGACTCCGGCGTCTGCTCCCACAGCTGGCGCATGTCCACGCCGGAGAAAATCGTGATCAGCAGGGTCAACGCACCGTAGGCGTAGATACCCGGATCGGCGATCACCTCGAAAAACTGATGGGCCTTGACGATGGCCACCAACGCGCCGAGCACGAATACCTCGCTCATCGTCCACGGCCCGATCCGATGCAGGGCCACCATCAATGGCGCGAAACCGGGCGCGCGCCGGCCAGCCCGGGCAAACCACAGCAACCAGCCCATCACCAGCATCTTGGCCATCGGGAAAAAGAACAAGGTGGCGGCGGCCAGCACCGATACGACTTGGGCGTCCTGCTGCCACATGGTCACGATCATGCCCCACAGCGTGGTGGCGTTGAATTGACCATTCAGGCCCAGCGTGAAGATCGGCCAGACGTTGGCCTGCACGAACACGATCATCGCCGTCAGGATCAAGGCGAGCAGTGCGTTCACCGTCAACGCGCGATGGCGATCCAGCTCCGCGCCGCAGCGCGCGCAGCTTGCCACCTCACCGCGCTCAAGCGGACGACGCCGGTACACGGTGTCGCAGTTTTCGCACACCAGCAACGCATCGGACGAGCACGTGTTCAGGCGGCGGGCGGGATGATTCGGGAAGGCCATCGGGGGATTCTCGCAAATCTGCCGTGAACGCGCTGGTGCGTGTGGTCCGACCGGCTTGATATGCTGAACGCCGCCCCGATCTGAAACCGCGTAACCCCGCCAACCGGAGTCTTCCGTGACCGAAACCCCCAACACCTCCCACGCCTTTGAAATCGACCAGCAAACGTTCGAAACGGACGTGCTGCAGGCGTCGACGGAGACCCCCGTTCTGGTGGACTTCTGGGCGACCTGGTGTGAACCGTGCAAATCGCTGGGGCCGGTCCTGGAAAAGCTCGCCGGCGAGTTCAATGGTGCGTTCCGGCTGGGCAAGGTCGATGTCGACGCCCAGCAGGAACTGGCGGCGATGTTCGGCATCAAGAGCATCCCCACCGTGATGCTGGTGAAGGACGGCCAGGTCATCGACGGTTTTGCCGGCGCGCTGCCGGAAGGTCAGGTGCGCGAGTTCCTGACCCGCCACGTGCAGCCACTGGAGGGCGAGCCGGCCGAGCTCGACGGCGGCGACACCCCGGCCGAAACACCCGAGGCGGCGATCAACCGCCTGCAACAGGCCATCGCCACCGAACCGGCCAGGGCCGAGCTGAAACTGGAC
>DASRUB010000348.1:0-2764 GCA_035655635.1 Rhodanobacter sp.
GTTTTCGCCCAGCACCTGCAGCCGCCCGGCGTCGATCAGCGACTTTGAGGTCACCATCCGCCCGAGCGCCACGCCCAGACCTTCCAGCGCGGCATGGCGCAGTGCATCGAGGCTGTCGAACTGCGCCACGTAGCGCGTGGGTGGCGTGCCGCCGGCACGGCCGAACCAGTCGTCCCAGCGCGTCGAGGGCGACGGCTCGCCGAGCAGCGGCCAGCGCGCCAGCTCGCGCGGGTCGGTGTCGCCCATCCGCGCCACCAGCGCGGGTGCGGCCACCGGCGCGATCCATTCACCGAACAGCCGCTCGCTGTGCAGGCCGGCCCATTCGCCGCGGCCGTAGCGCAGGCCCGCGTCCACTGGCTCGTGCTCAAAATTCACCAGCGTTGAAGCGGACTGCAGGGTGAGTTCCAGCTCCGGGTGCGCCGCCACCAGCCGCGGCAACCGCGGCACCAGCCAGCTCGACATGATGCCGGGGCTGGCACTAAGCGTGAGCGCGTCGTCGCGGCGCTGCTGGTAAGTCGACAACGCGCGTTCGATGCCATCGATGTGCTCGCCCACGGCTTCCAGCAGGCGGCAGCCCTCCACCGTCAGCTTTACGCCGCGCGGACCGCGTTCGAACAGACGTTGATCCAGCCGTTCTTCGAGCTGGCGCATCTGGTGGCTGAGCGCGCTGACCGTGAGGTTGGCGCGCAGCGCGGCGTGCGACAGGTTGCCCAGCCGGGCGACCTGCACGAAGGGTTGAAGCAGACTGAGCGGTAGGCGCACCATCTTGAAATTCCTTCAAGTCTGGCTTACCAATATATCGCTTTTTGGCGGCCTGGCACACGCGTACCTTGAGCACTCCCCAAACCACTGCGCTTGCTCCAAGGAGCCTCCCATGAGTTCACTGTGGAAAGATCTGCTATTCCTGCACGGCTATCTGGCACGCAAGGAGGATTTGCTCTGGTGCGACCAGACAAACAGCGAGTCGCCCGACGAAACACCGGTCGCAAGCACCACCGACAAGGACGGCACCGCCGCCAAGGACGGCGCAAAACCGTCGAAGGGTTGCGCATCGCACTGGCCGCGCCTGGCGGCACCGCGCTGAGCTTCGCCGCCGGGGAACGTTCGTTGTCACGGCACGGCTCGCATCACGACTATTTTTCGTTTCCGGGTGCATGCTTGGCTTTCCATCGCCACGGGTGTCCTTCATGCAACAGCGCCAGCTTGGCAACTCGCCACTCTCGATCTCCCCGCTTGCCCTGGGCACCAACGTATTCGGCTGGAACGTGGACGAAAAGCGATCGTTCGAGTTGCTCGATGCGTTCATCGACGCCGGCGGCAACCTGCTCGATACGGCGGACGTGTACTCGTCGTGGGTGCCCGGCAACCATGGCGGCGAGTCCGAGACGATCATCGGTCGTTGGCTCAAGCACAGCGGCAAGCGCGGGCAGGTCCTGATTGCCACCAAGGTGGCGAAATGGGCGGAGCATCCCGGCCTGTCGCCGGTGAACATCCGCCAGGCCGTGGATGGGTCGCTGCAGCGCCTGCAGGTGGACTGCATCGACCTCTATTTCGCACACCAGGACGATGCCAGCGTGCCTGTCGCCGACACGCTGGGCGAGTTTGCACGACTGATCGAAGCCGGCAAGGTTCGCGCGATCGGCGCCTCCAACTTCAGCGCCGCCCGCGTGGCCGATGCGCTGGCCATTTCAAAACAGCACCATCTGCCGCGCTACGAATGCCTGCAACCGGAATACAACCTGGTCAGTCGCGCCGGTTACGAAGCGGAACTGGAACCCCTCGCCCGCCGTGAAAACCTGGGTGTGATCAGCTACTACGGGCTGGCCAGCGGCTTCCTCAGCGGCAAATACCGCAGCGCCGCCGACCTGGCCCAGAGTTCGGCGCGCGGCGGCGGTGTGAAGAAATACCTCACGCCGCACGGGCTCGGCGTACTGGCCGCGCTGGATGACGTCGCCTCGACGCACTCTGCCACACCGGCCCAAGTGAGCCTCGCATGGCTGATCGCCCGGCCCGGCATCAGTGCACCGATCGCCAGTGCCACCAGCGTGGAGCAGCTACGGGAACTTTGGGGCGCGACCGCGCTTGCGCTCAGCGCCAGCGACATCGCCGCGCTGGATCAAGCCAGCGCCTGACGCCGACCTGATCCGTCGCAGCCAACGCATCACGCCGAAAGCAGTGCCAGCGCCGCGTTGAGGCTGGCGCTGGGGCGCATCGCCTGGTCGACCCGGGTCAGGTCCGGGTGGTAATAGCCGCCGATGTCGACCGGCTTGCCCTGCACCCGGTTCAGCTCCTCGACGATCCTTGCCTCGCCGCGGGTCAATGCCTCAGCCACCGCGGTGAACTTCGACTTCAGCGCGGCGTCCTCGTCCTGCGCGGCCAGCGCCTGCGCCCAGTACAGCGCCAGGTAGAAATGGCTGCCGCGGTTGTCCAGTTCACCGACCTTGCGCGAGGGTGACTTGTTCGTATCAAGGAATTTGCTGTTGGCCTGGTCGAGCGTTTTCGCCAGCACGTCGATCTGGACGTTGTCATCGCGCTGAGCCAGGTGTTCGAGGGAGGCGGCCAGCGCCAGAAACTCGCCCAGGGAATCCCAGCGCAGGTGGTTTTCTTCGAGGAACTGTTGCACATGCTTGGGCGCCGAACCGCCGGCGCCGGTCTCGAACAGGCCACCGCCGGCCATCAGCGGCACGATCGACAGCATCTTGGCGCTGGTGCCCAGCTCCATGATCGGGAACAGATCGGTGAGGTAATCGCGCAGCACGTTGCC
>DASRUB010000349.1:0-38794 GCA_035655635.1 Rhodanobacter sp.
ACCTGCTGCTGGCCGGCGTAGCCACGTGGACAGAAATGCACGGCACCCGCGCGCACTGGGCCTGGCTGGTCGGATGGTTTGCGCTGATGACCTTGGGCGAGCTGTACATCCTGCCGGTGGGGCTGGGACTGTTCGGCCGCATGGCACCCGAGGGCTTTCGCGCCACCTGCATCGCCAGCTGGTTCTTCGCGGGATTTTTTGGCAACCTGCTTGCCGGCGGGTTGGGTACGTTGTGGAGTTTGCTGCCCCACGCAGGGTTTTTCGTGCTCATCGGTGGCACGGCCATCATTGCTGCCACGATGCTGTATATGCTCGGCCTGCGCGTCGGCTCGATGGAAAAACGCGATAATCCAGCCTCGACCACCCCGCTGTGCGGATGAACAGACGAAGATGACCAAGGATTTGAAGCAGAGGATCAAGGAGCGTTGGGAAACCTTCACCGCCTCCGAGAAGAAAATCGCCACCTACCTGCTGCACAATATCGGTGACCTGCCGTTCGAGACGACCGCCTCCCTGAGCAAACGCTCCGGTGTCAGTCCGATGACCGTCTGGCGCTTCCTGCGCACGCTTGACTACAAAGGCGTCGGTGATCTCAAAGAGGAACTCCGCGGCGACAGCAATTGGCGGCAGCTGTACAAGCAGCCCGACCAATCGAATGACGCCGACGCCATCGCCGCGCGCTTGCAGGCGGAAACCCGGGCCCTGGCCGACGTCCACGCGCTGGCGCAAACGGCGGAATGGAAGTCCGTCGTCGGACTGCTGGTGTCAGCGGATCGAGTGTCGGTAGCTAGCTTTCAACACAGCGCCTTCCTCGGCTTGGGCCTCGCCAAGATGCTGCAACAGGTGCGGCCGCGCGTTTCCTTCAACTCGGGCGCCGATGGTGCCTACGTCGACATGCTGCTCGATTCCACCAGCAACAGTTGTGTGGTGCTGGTCGACACGCGCCGCTACTTCAAGCAGTTTCGCACGCTGGCGAAGAAGGTGGCCGAACGAGGCATCCCGCTGGTGCTGATTACCGACACCGAATGTTATTGGGCGCGCGAACTGACCCCCCATGTACTCATGACACAACCCAGTTGGGTATGGCACAACTACACCAGCCTGGCCTGCCTCTTCAGCCTGCTGACCGCCGCGGTGATCCAGGAAAGCAGTGAGGTCATGACGCGTCTCAGCGACGTCAATGAACTGCGCGAGAGTCTGGTCGAGTACACAGGACCAGCACCTGGCAAGGCACGAAAACGTTCCGTCACCGGCAAACAGCGGCAGCCGTCTCCGGG
Source organism: Rhodanobacter sp. (assembly GCA_035655635.1). Classification (GTDB taxonomy): domain Bacteria; phylum Pseudomonadota; class Gammaproteobacteria; order Xanthomonadales; family Rhodanobacteraceae; genus Rhodanobacter. Next base: position 1,278 of record DASRUB010000349.1, read on the forward strand.
CCACAAGACAAAGGCGCCGGACCGCAGCAAAACCGACTGATCGCCATTCAAACCTGTCAAGCAGCCTGCGCGACGGCAGCGGGCCTGCCCCGGACGGATTCACATTTCGATTTCGGCGCTCATTCAGGGTTGGGCCACCCTCGCTGTTACCATGGGTGCCATCACGCATCACCAGAGAACGCCATGCTTACCCTGGATTTCCCCGGCAGCCGCACCCTGATCGACGCGATCGACGCCGCCGTGGTCAAGCCCACCACGCACGAACTCACCGACAGCCTGCGCAACAGCCTGTGCAAACTGATCCGCGACAACGCGGTGACCCTGCCCGCCTGCGTGTTCGAGGCCAACGCGGAACATTACGCCCGCCGCGAACTCTATCGCAGCGAGGAACACGGCTACTGCGTGGTGGCGATGACCTGGGGCCCGGGCCAGGGCACGCCGATCCACGACCATGACGGCATGTGGTGCGTCGAAGGCGTGTGGAATGGCGCGCTGGAAATCGTGCAGTACGAACTGGTGGAACATCGCGAACAGCGCTATTGCTTCCAGCCGGTCGGCTCGATCCAGGCCGGCACCGGCTCGGCCGGCAGCCTGATCCCGCCGCACGAGTACCACAGCATCCGCAACCCCAGCGACAGCGCCGTCACGGTCAGCCTGCATATCTACTCCGGCCCGATGCTGCGCTGTTCGGTATTCCAGCCGCTGCCCGAAGACCGCTGGTACGACCGCGACGTGCGCCAACTGGGTCTCGACCGCGTGCACTGAACCCGGCATAATGCCCGACTCACACATGCCGGTGTGGCGGAATGGTAGACGCGGCGGACTCAAAATCCGCTTGTGGTGACACAGTGGAGGTTCGAGTCCTCTCACCGGTACCATCTAGGGGTTTCAGGCGATACCGCCAAGACCCACGAAACACCTGAAGCCCGCATAGCAGCGGGCTTTTTCATGCCTGATCGCTCCCGGCGCAGCACCGAGCCGGACTACGCCGCCCGCGTCGAATCGCTGGCCGAGCGTTTTCGCCTCAACCCGGCCAATATTCCGTGGGCAAGCCAATGCCCACGGTGCCGCCGCGTCGTGGGGAAGTTGATCGCTCCCCTACCCGCGATAACGTTCCCTGATCATCATTTCCACCGGCGATCCTTCGAATTGGGCGTCGAGCCATCCAGCCACGGGAGGCCCTTGAATGGACGCCTAAACGATAGGCACCTGGCTGACGTTGTTCTTCGGATCCATCCAGAATGATTCATTCACGAAGCGGCCGAAGATGTCGCGCGGCAGGATGGATGTGCGCTCGACCGGCTCCACCTTCGGGCGCACGGCATGCAGGCCAGGCATGCCGACACGGGCATCAAATTCGTCCGCGGTGTAGGCGATGTGGTCGAAGTCGTGCTCGAACCAGGGCTCGCCGATGAACTGGTAGACCGCGCGCATGGCCGCTGCCGGGTTGCGCACCAGACTTTCGTAGGTCAACAACAGCAAGTGGCCCGGGGCATATTGGCCATAGAACGCATCCTTGATGGCCTGGAAGGCGAAGCCCACCATGCCACGCGGATCGGTCAGGGCCTCGATGCGCGAGTACACCGTGGTGTTGGTGTCGAACCGGAATACCTTGCTGACGCCAACCGGCTGCATGCGTACCAGTCGCTCCATGCTGTCCAGCACCCATGACAACTGACGCACGCAGGCGATGACCTTCGCCTCCGGAAACAGCGTGTCGAGCAACTGCATCCGGCTGCACCACAGACGGCTGGTATCGAACACCACGCCAGCGTCCGGGTGCGCCACATAGAAGTTTTCGGCCAGGCCGCGCAGCATCGCCACGCGTTGTTCGTCGGAGACGTCGAACGAGAAATCATTCTTGCTGCTCGCCTCCGCGATCATCACACCCATGATGTCGGCAAGCGGGCTGGTCATGCCCGCGCGAAAACGCGGGTTTTGGTTGAGGATGGCGGCCAGGAGCGTACTGCCCGAGCGGGGCATCCCTGAAATGAAGTGAAACTTCCGGGTGGACTTCCCGACGTCGGGTACGGCACGCATGCGGCTACTCTCCTCTGGATCGGCGGTGTGGTTTGCAGAACAGCGCCCGGCCTGGTGTCTCCGGATGGTACGCGACCCGGGCTAGGAGCGTGGGCCACAGAAACCGTTCGAGGCGAAGAGCTTTACAACAGCGAAGCTGGTCAAAGTTGCCTGCGCCGGGGCAGTTTTTCGACGATTCGACGGCCCATAGTCGTTCTATGGGCCAAGAATCGGCGGATAGTGAACCAAGCAGGCGACTTTGCAGCCCGGACGGTTTCTGCGGCCCACGCTCCTAGGGCGGGGCCGCCGTCGAAGCACGAATGCGTATCTCGTAGTCGAGCTCGACCATCCGGGCTTCTCCCTTGTTCAGCACCCGAAGCAATAGCTCCTGGGTGGCACGTCTGCCCATCTCTCGCACGGGCTGGTGAATGGTGGTCAGCGGCGGCCACACCTGGGTGGCGATCATCGTGTCGTCAAATCCACAGATGGAAATGTCGCGAGGAACCGTCACCCCTGCTTCGGCGGCAGCCCAGATCGCACCGATGGCCATGTCGTCATCGGCCGCGAAGACGGCGGTCGGCCGATGCTTCAATGCCAGCAACTGTCGCATCGCCACCACACCTGACTCGAAGGAAAACCGGCCCTGAACCATGTAATTGGGGTCCTCCTTCAGTCCGGCGCGATTGAGACCGTCGCGATAGCCGGCCAGGCGCCAGATGCCGGCGCCGTGTTCGGGATCGCCGAGGATATGGGCGATACGGCGGTGTCCAAGTGACACCAGGTGTTCAACCATCTCCGCAGCGGCCTCACGCTCGCGCAACATCACGCCGATGCGGTCGCCGGAGTGGCGCGGCGCGATCGAGGCGAACGGCACGCCGTTATCGCGCAGGCAATCCAGCAACTGCGGATGATCGGTGATCGGCGGCGTGAGGATCAGCCCGTCGGGCTGGTGCCGCGACAGGATGTCCTCGACCCGCTCGACGAAGTCCGCTGCCGTCGAGACCAGCGGCTGCACCATCATGCTGTAGTGCTGCGCCGCGCACGCCGCCAGCACGCCGGCCTGCACTTCCATGATGTAGCTGGGCGAACGGTTGTCGTACAGCAGGCCGATCATGAAGGATCGATTGGTCGCCAGGCTGCGCGCCGACGTGAGCGGCCGGTAATTGAGCGCCGCGATGGCCGACAGGACACGCTGACGCATGGACTCGCTCACGTTTGGCTCGTCGTTGAGCACCCGCGAAATGGTTTTTTTCGATGTCCCCACGATGCGGGCGACGTCGCCGATGGTCGCGCGCCTCATGAATGTGTGGCCTGATTCAATGGTTCGTTCTCTGCGCAGTGTCCACCGGCACGCTCTGGCCGGGAACGTTCCACCCGTTTACCTCGACGATCGGCGCCGCAGCTCCCTGCGCTGCGTAACGCGCGGTCAGCGTAAGCGACTCGCCAGGCCACAGCGTGACGTCATTGTCGCTCCACAGGATCGGCAGCGCGAGCTCGCCGTGCGCGGCCCGCCGGATCGCCACGTGCTGGAACAGCGCCACGGCTTTCGACGACGCGGGCACCGTCAGCGTAACCGTCACCACGTTCTCACCAGCTTCGCGCCGCAGTGTCGCGTGCACCTCGCTGGTCGCGGTCGGCAGGGACTGCAACGCGGTCAGGTCAGCGTACTGCGTCACTGGCGTGAGGTACCAGTTTGAATGCGCCCAGTCGAGCACATCGGGCTGCGTCGGAAGCCAGTAGACGTTGCGGCTGACGGGTTGATCGTCGCTCGACTCCAGACTGAGCTCGACGAACCAGGTATGCGACAACCCGGAAAGCGTGGGGAGCGTCAACAGGCGCAACGTATGGTTCCCGGCGAGATCAATCCCCGTCAGGTGCTTGTCGTAGCGCACGCTGCCATCCAGGTTGTGCACGCGAATGTGCGCCTGCAAACCATGCTGGTCGGTGAGGGCGTGGTTGACCAGCACAATGGCGCGCGTGTCGTACGAGTACTGGATGTGCACCGGCTCGTTGGCCTTCTTGGCACCGAAATACGCGCCGGCGGGGTTGAGGTAATAGTCGTAAAGGTGCCAGTGCAGGGACGGCCAGGCATTGTTGAGCATCCAGTAGATCACGCCGGTCGAGGGGTTGGCCGCATCCATGTGCGCGTTGAACGCCTCGAACTGCGCGCGGACGTTGTCGTAGTTTTCGAGCTGGGCTTTCTGCACGTAGTCCGCGAGGCTCCTGGGTGGTCCGTAGCGCCTGGCCAGCGCCGTATCGAACGGCTCGATGCTCGAGAACGGCGACCACGGCGACGCCGCGTGGAATTGCCTGACATCCGGGTATTTCCACAGCGCCTCGCGTTCCTGTGGCGAGAGCATGCGCTCGACATCCTCCAGCCGCGGAATGTCGGCGCCCGCACTCACTTCGGAATCGAACCCGAAGGCACCGCCCAGCTTGTCGGCGTACCAGTACGCGGGCGGCACCCACGCATAAGGACCCCGCATCTTGAGGCCCGACGGGCCGGTTGCCGCGGTTTCCTGCTCCGCCGCATCGGAGATGATCGGGTTGGGCCAATCGGCGGCGCGCAGGACATCGACATACCTGTTGGCCAGTGCGGCCGGTGGCGCATTGTCGCTGCCGATCAGGAAGGCAATGACGGATGGGTGGTTGCGCAGCAAGCGGGCTTCACTCGCCATCGATTCCGCGGCGATCTTTTCGTCCGCGTCGTCCCACGGCTCGCCACCCGTCTTGGCCGCGGACTCCCACTTGTCGCAGCATTCCCAGCCCGCCAGGATCAGGATACCGTAGCGATCGGCGAGGTCGTAGAAGTACTGATCCTCCAGCTTGCCTTCGCTGCGAATCGTATTGAGCCCGAGATTGCGGACGTAGTCGAATTCGGTAGCAACGCGCGCGGGGTCATGGCGCAGGAACATGTCGGGCGCCCAGCCGCCGCCGCGGATCAGGACCGGCTTGCCGTTGATGGAGAACTGGCGGTAGCCCTGCTTGGTCAGCGAAGACTGCACACTGCGTATGCCGAATGTCGTATTCGCCTGATCGGAGGCCACGCCCTCGACGGCCACCGTGAATTGCAGCTGGTACAACGGCTGCGCGCCCATGCCGATCGGCCACCAGACCTTGGGCTGGTTCAATGCCAGGCCCGGATCGGTCCTGGGCGAAAACGCCACGGTTTCGCTCTGCCCGGGCTGCAGGTGCACCACCCGGTGCAACACTACCCCGGCCACTTCTCCGGCAAGAGTCGCATCGTGCGGCACGGTGTCGAGGTTCCGGACGTCCACCTTCACCGTCAACGCGGCATGCGCGAGGTCCGGCAGTGAAAGGCTTGATGTCACCGCGGGGAAGCGCAGCTCGACGGGCCCGGTCTGCACGATGTCCACGCCGCGCCAGGGACCCATGTTGTTGTCGGGCGGCTGCGGATTCCAGTCAACCCATCCCATGGAAAAATCCAGTTGGGGATCCGCCGGATGCACGCGCAACGCCAGCGTGTTCACGCCCGCATGCACCCATGGCGTGACATCGAACACGTGCAAGGGATACGCACCGCGCAGATTGGCCCGTGGCGCGATTTCGTGCCCGTTGAGCCACACGTCGGCGCCGCCGACAATCCCGTTGGTGCGCAACAGCGTATGCCCACCCTTCGCGCGCGTGGCCAGAATGAACTCCGTGCGATACCACCAGGGAATGACAAACTGGTGGTGGTTGGTACCAGGCACCGCCACCGTGCGCAGGTTGTCACCGTGGAACACGTCCTTGTAGATGCCATTTTCCAGCAACCCCGCCATGACCGTCGCGCGGCCACTCACCGGGTACCAGCCCTTGGTCGAGAACCCGTCGGCCGAGATCTCGATCCCACCCTGCTGTGCCCTGGCACTTGACTGGATTTGCCACCGGCCGATCTCCGTCGCGTGGCCGACACCCTGGTCAATCGGTGTCGGTGCGAAGAGATTTCCGGCATGAGCGCCCGCCGTGGCCAGCAACGCGGCCACCGCTACCCACCAAACCGCATGACCCGCAATAGCTCGCATGATGTCAGTTGTCCCCGAGATAGGCTTCCCGTATTTGCACGGGCGCAAACGGCCAGGACTTGTTGGCCCTGGCCCAGATCATGAATACCACCAGCCCCGCCACGATCCACACACCGGACAGGATCAGCGACATGGTCGAGGCCGATACGTAGACGTAGATCCACCCGAGCAGCGCGATCACGCACGGCACGGGATACAGCCACTGCCGATACGGTCGCTTGAGACCGGGCTGGCGCTTGCGCAATACCACCAGCGCAATGATCTGCGCGGCCGACTGCACGATGATCGTCGCGGCCAGCAGCATGCTGATGACCTCGGTCAGATCGAAAAACGTCCCGGCCGCCATGACCACGCCCATCGTGAGCAACGCGATATGCGGAAACCCATGTTTGGCGTGCAGTCGCCCGAACACGGACAGGAACACCTTTTCGTGCGCTGCCTGATAGGGTACGCGCGAGCCACCCAGCAGGCCCGTGTACACCGAGGCAAACGCCGTCACGATGATCAGCACGGTCATGACCGCCGCGGCCGCATGCCCCCAGCTGTGTTCCACCACGAGCGAGGCCACGGATTTGGACTGGGCGATTTCCTGCCACGGCGCCACGCCGAGCACGCTGACGTTGAGGACGAGATAGACGACCATCATCGCGACCACCGAGATGATGATCGACCTGGGCATCGTCCGGCCCGGATCGCGCAGCTCGTCGCCCATGTACGCGGTCGTGAAATAACCGAGGTAATCGTAGATGCCGATGATGAGTCCGGCCCCCAGACCCACAAAGAACTGGCTACCGGCGAACGCACCGGCCGGGTAGGTGAAGGCGAACTCCGGATGGAAATCCCAGAAACCGGCCGCGGATGTACCCAGCACGGCAACCAGCATGATGACCCACAGGCCGATCGTGATCGAGCGTATGGATTCGATCCGGCGGTACAACAGGAACACGACCAGAAAGCACGCGACCACACTGATGAGGTGCACGGCCATCCAGCTGAGGTGCGGGAAGAAGAACCCCAGGTACTCGACCATGCCAATGATGCCGGTGGACATCAGCAAGGGGATGGTCAGCAGCACCGTCCAGATGAAAAGAAACGGCATGAGCTTGCCGGTTCGGTACTGAAATGCCTCGCGCAGGTAGACGTACGTTCCGCCCGACCCTGGCATCGCGGCGCCCAGTTCCGCCCACACCAGACCGTCGGCTCCCGCCAGGATGGCACCGACAATCCAGCCGATGATGGCCTGCGGCCCGCCCATGGTGGCAACCATGATCGGGATGGTGATGAATGGCCCGATGCCGCACATCTGGGTCATGTTGATCGCCGTCCCCGAAAACAGGCCGATGGAGCGATGGAAACCGGCGTTGCTGGCGGATCGAGTTGGCTTGGAATCCTGCATGGTCTGCCCTGCTGTTGTCGGACGCGGTCCGGGTGTGTGGTGGAACTGTTTTATGCGACGAGCCAATCCGCATTGTCAGGTGCACGTTCCACCTTGCGCCGGGCGCGCGTGTCGTACGCGCCCGGCTCCGAAGCCACCCTTTCCGATCACCACTGCCCGCGGACGCCGACCATGAACATGCGCTCGGAGAAGTTCGAATGCGCCGGCTGGTCGGGCCACACCAGGTAATATCGTTGGTACTCGTTGGTGAGGTTGGTGCCGTCCACGAACACCTCGGCAGACTTGGCGATCTTGTACGAGACCGACGCATCGAGGTACTTCTGCGGCGCCTCGTACATCTCCATGCCCGTGATGCCGCCCACGTCCTCCGACACCGCGCGCCGCGAACGGTAGTTGTACGCGAGGCGTGCCTGGAAGCGGTCGTCCTGGTACCACAGGATGAAGTTGCCGGACTTGGTCGAGTTGTCCTGGAACGGGATCTTGTGCCCGGCCAGATCGGACGCTCCCGAATCGCTCGGTGCGTAGGTCGCGTTGATCTCCATGCCGGTCTTGGACAGGATGCCGGGCAGGAAGGTGAAGCCCTGGCGGTAATCGAACTCCGCGCCTTTGATGCTGTTGCCGGTGCCCTGGATGGGTTCGGTGATGGTGACGCAGTGATTACGCACGACGCCATCCTCGTCCGGCAGCGTGCAATCGGTGATGCTGCCGCTCTTGATGAAGCTCTGCACGTTGATGCGGAACAACGCCAGGCTGATCATGCTGGTAGGGTTGATGTAGTACTCGAGCGAGGCGTTGTAGTTCTTGGAACGCCACGGGTCGAGGTTGGGGTTGCCGCTCGAACTGCCGGCCGCCACGCGGAACAACGGACCCTGCGGTGTTTCCACCAGCGAATAGTTAAGCTGCAGCCCGCCGCCCCACGTGCTGAGGTCAAGCGGCATCATGTTCTTGGAGTAAGCCAGGCGAAACTTCAGGTCGTCGGTGATGTCCAGCGCGAAGTTGGCGGCCGGCAGATAATCCTTGTAGCTGCGTTGCGTGACCTGGGCACCGATATCCGCGGGCTCCGTGCCGTACGCACCCGGGTCGCCGCTGAGGCGCTGGGTAACGCCCAGGTCGGTGCGGATCACACGCATGCCCACATTGCCGCTGTACGGCATGCTTCCGATGTTGCCGGCGAAGTCGGCCTGCAGGTAGGCGGAAGTTTCCTTGATGCCCACGGCCCAGGTGGTTCCCGGCTCTCCCTGCCTCACGGTATCGGGATAGAGCGACTTCCAGTACGCCTCGGGGTTGTCCATGGCATGCGGGTCGATCGCCCAGAACGTGATCCCCGACCCGAGCAGGTTGGCGTACTGCTTCCAGTTATTGGCCAGCGGCCCCGGCGTGTTCGGCAACTGCAGCGCCGAGATGGGGCCGGCGCGGAAATACCCCTGCGCATTGCCCGCGGTACACGAACCGCTGTTCAGCACCACGTCCGCGCCCACGTAACGCACCAGGCAACCGTTCGGGTCGCTGGCACCCATGCCGGCGTATACGGGAGTGACCAGGGTGTACCCGATGTTGTCGGCATGGCGGATGCTGTTGCGCACGCCGAAATCCAGCTTGATGCCGCTGTCGAACGCGTAGTGCCCATCCAGGCGGAGCACGTTGAGCCCGACCTGGCGGTCGTAATCACCCGCCGATTCCAGCGTCTTCATCGTCCAGCCGTTGGGGTCGGCGAACTGGTTGGAGAGCGACGTGGGCATGCTGATCGTGATGTTGCGGCCACCCAGGTTGGCGATGATCGGCACCGTGTTCTGCGCAAGCCCGTTGGCGTTGAAGACGCGGTTTCCACCCAGTTGATCGGGAAAGATGTACGTCCCGGGCGGCACGGCGTCGTCAGGGACGCCGTCCATCAGCACGTTGCCCCACAGCCCGCCATCGGAATTGGAAATGTTGACGTCGGTCTCCTGGTTCGACTGGTGCGCGGTGTCGTGGATGCCGCGCACGCTTGCCGTGAAAGGACCGCCGTTGTCGAAATCCAGCTGGGCATTGAAGTTTTTCGCGGTGGACTCCTTCCTGGTGATCTGCGAGAACGATTCCACGTCGCCCGGCCACTTCTCGTAGACCTGAGTCGTGTACAACTGCATGCCGTCCCAGCCGTCTTCGGGTGTGCCGTACGAACCGGCAACGGGACTTCCGGTATTGCGCGACTGCAGGGGCACGTAAGTCGCGCCCTGCCAGTTGGTGGAGTTGATCTGGATGCCGACGTTGCGGTCGAACTGCTTCTGCTGCGCGTAGAAGTAATCGCTGGTGAAGGTGAATCCGCCGCCCAGGTCCATCTGGAACGAGGCATTGCCGGACTTGCGCTTGCGCTGGGTGGTGATGTCGTACAGGCCGATGTTCTGGCTGCCCATGAACACGCCGTTGGATTTCCCGTCGCCGTTGACGTCGACGCTGCCGTCGGCGTTCTGCACGATCTGGGAAGGAATCGGCGCGCCGTTCCACGGCGTCAGGAAGCCGTTGTAGCCGCCCGCGCTGGCCGCGTTCTCGCCGTTCAGCACCACACCGTACTGGTCGAGGCCCTCGTTCGAGTTGGACCGCGTAGTGTCGGAATAGTCGGCTGAAACCAGCAGGCCCCAGTGGCCGTCGTCGTTGTATGAAATGAGGCCATTGGCTTCGGGCCCCCATTTGCTGCTGGTCCGCCCGCGTTCCCCGTTGGCGGAGTAGCTGTAGGTGAAGCCGCTGGGCAGGTCCCACGGTCGATATGTATGCAGGTCGAGCGCACCGCTGATGCCACCGTCGGTCGTGCTGGCGGTGGGCGACTTGATGACGTCCACGCCATGGAACAGCGTGGCGGGCAGCATGGTGAAGTCGGGCTGTTGCGAGTCGATCTGGTCCGCCGTGATGAATGCCTCCCCGTTCAGCATGGTGCCCACTTCGGGCAGGCCGCGCACGTCCACCGTGGTGCCCACGCCCGCGTCGCGGTTGATCTGCACGCCGGTGACGCGCTGCAGTGCGTCGGTGATGGTCACGTCGGGCAGTTCGCCGATGCTTTCCGCCGTGATGCTGTCCTGGATGTTCGGAGCCGAGCGCTTCAGCTCGATCGCACGCATCTGCGACGCACGCACACCGACGACGGTGACTGCGGACAACGTGACCGCATCCTTGGCTCCCTTGGCTCCCTTGGCTCCCTTGGCTCCCTTGGCATCCTTGGCTCCCTTGGCTGTCGCTGTGCCGTCGGTCCCGGGCTTCGCCTTCCTGGCATCAGGCGATGGTGCGGACTGCGCGTCTTGCGGTGTGGTGGCCTGCGCGTCCGGGTTTTCCGTCTGCGCTCCCGGGCGCGGCGATGCCATGGCTGATGTCGCTACGGCGGCGAACAGCGACATCGATATGGCAAATGACAAAGGGTGCTTGCGATGTACGGTAGACATGGGCTTTACCTCTTGATTGATGTCTGTCGAATCTCAGGTGCTCGGTTGTGTTTCAACGTACGTATCCAGATGACGCCCGCTGCGTGGCGGATCGTCGCACTGCCGTTTCCCGATGCATCCAGCCATGGCCCTGCGTGTCATGACCGCTTCCTTCAGTGTTTCCCTCTGCGCGATGCGCATTCCGCGGACTGCCTATTTCGAAAGTGCCATTCGGGCCAGCGCCCATTGGCCGTCGCGTGGATCGCCGGTCGCATAGATGCACAGGCTGCGGACGCCACTACCCTTCGACGGTGAAATATCTGCGCTGAGGCTCGTTTGACCATCCACTCGCGCCGCGGGTGCCAACGGCAAGGTGGCGAGCAAGGGACCCGTGCAGGAATCGGCATGGACCTCGAACTCGCCGACCGCGCTGGCCGTGGGGCGCACGACCGCATCCTTGGCCTCGTCGCCGAAACGCCATGTCACGCGCTCCACAGTCAAGGCGACATGCCGGATGCCTTCGAGCGGCGCCTGCGGCCACCGCCAGCACATGTTGCCGACATTCACCGTGTAAACCGGCCTTGAACCCTGCGCCGGCAGCTTGCCGCCCAGGCGCATTCCCGGTTGGTCCGAGCACGATGCAAGCTCGTTGCCGGCGCGGCTGAGCAACGTCGCGGCATCCAGCATCCGCGTGCGCGGTGCGGCGAGTTCGAAGCCATCGGGTGCGAATGTCGCGGCACGCAGCGTCGCCCTGCCCTGCGCAGAAAACTCCAGCGGACGGGCATATGCCGTGGAAGTCGACGTCGGCTTGGAGGCGTCCGTGGTGTACCGGATCGTGCCGAAGTTCACCTGGTTGGAAAGCGCGACGCGCAGCGCGCCGCTGACATCCGTCGTCACGGCGAAGGCCGGTGCAAACGCCGTATCGGCATAGCCGATGCCGAGTGCGCGGTAGCGCGCGAGCACAGCGGGCAGGCGCTGCAGGAAACCGTTCCAGTTGCGGGTACTCGCTGGCGACCACCCGAGTTCCGACAACGCGGCGATACGCGGGTACAACGCATGCTGGGCACGCGCGAAGGTCGGTATCAGCTCGGTCCAGAGACCGGCCTGCACGCCGATGACACGCCTGGCTTCGGCCGCGGTCGCGCCATGTGGGATGACGGCCGTGGCATAGACCTGCCGCAGCGTCGCCATGGGGGGTTGTCCCGGCCATTCGTCGGGCCGGTCGGATTGGTAGTGGTCGAAGTACAGCGACTCCTGCGGCGTCATGATCACGTCGTGGCCTTGCCTGATCGCTGCGAGCGCCACGCGCTCGTCATCCGTTCCGTGCCACGACATCACCACTTCCGCTGGCGGCAGTGTCGCGCCCGCGACCAGTTCGTCATCCCAGCCGACCGGCGTGCGCCCGTGCTTGACGAGATGGTCGGCGACCCGGTTGGTGAACCAGCCCTGCAGCTGGTCCATGTTCGCGAGGCCCAGCTTGCGCATCTGCGCATGCACTTCAGGCGACGCGTTCCACTGTTGCTTGTCCGCTTCGTCACCGCCGATCGAGATGTAGCGCGAAGGGAACAGCCGCATCACCTCGTCGAGCACATCGTCGACGAACTGCAAGGTTTTCCCGTCGGGTTTCAGCAGCCATGGACTGACACCCCAGTCTGTCCACACGGGCGGGCGCTGGCCGGTGACGCCAAGCCATGGATACGCGGCCACCGCCGCCTGCGAGTGTCCGGGAAGATCGATCCCCGGCACCACGGTGACGAAGCGCGCGGCGGCATAACGCACGATGTCGCGTACCTCTGCTTCGGTGTAGTAGCCGCAATAGGGCTTCTCGGCAGCGCCGGTCAATTCCACGTCCAGGCCCACCGCCTTGCGGCATGCACCGGTTTTCACGAGCGCCGGGTACTTGGGGATTTCCAGTCGCCAGCCCTGGTCTTCGGTCAGGTGCCAGAGCAGCACGTTGAGCTTGTCGAGCGACATCCAGTCGATCAATCGCTTGATCTCGGCCACGCTCTGGTAGTGCCGTCCGGAATCGAGCAGCAGCGCGCGCCATGCGAAACGCGGATGATCGTCGATGACGCCCGCGGCAACCTCGGCCGCGGTGCCGCGGCTCCAGCCAGGCGGCGTCAGCAACTGCCACAGCGTGACGCTTGCATAGAACGCACCGCGCGGCGTGCGCGCGGTAACCCGGATGTCCTGATCGCCTATCGCGATACGGTAGCCGGCATCGCCCACGACATCTGCGCGCGGATCCACCTCGAACGTGATCGCCGTACGGGCATCGGCTGCAGTCGCCGTGTGCAAGCGCAAGCCACGCGTGTCAGCCAGCAAGCGCATGAATCGATCCACGATCGACTGCACTTGCTGGCGGTCCGCGCCATGTAGCGCGACCGCCGCGCCGTCCGCAATCCTGATCGCATGCAATCCCGCAGGGCGCGCCTGGGCAGGCTGCGGCACCAGCGCCCAGGCGGATGCGGCTGGTGCTGCCGTTGCGATGCCCGTGCCCGCCAACCACATGACAGCAAAAGCTGCGAGACTTTTTCCGACATGCAGACGTCGCGGTTTGAACGCGCCATGCGCTTGCCCCGCGCCGAGAATCCCTGCCTGCGCACTTTGGGCACGCACCCTTGCAGACCCGTACAACGCTTCCCCGGACCGCAGGAAACTTTTCGGCGCCGATGTCCTGATGCGGCTCATGGGGTCGCACCAGCTGCCACGGCATGACAAGGTGTCCCTGCTGCAGGCACGCCGCGCCTGAGATACCACTGGGCCGCCCCCAGCACCCCTTGGCGACCGTGCTCTGTCACCCACACCGGAACCTGCGACAGGAACGTGCGCGCGCTGCGCCCGTGCAGGAATCGCTCTTCGAAAGCGCTGCGCTGAAGCAGCGCGAACATGGAATTCAGGAACCCTCCGGCCAGATACACGCCGCCGACGGTCATGAAGGCCATGGCAAGGCTGCCGACAAAACTTCCCAGCGACGCGCAAAAAATCTCCACGGCCTCCACCGCCTGCACGTCGCTGCACGCCGCGGCCGCGGCGGTGACGGCTTCAGGCGTCGCAAGCCTTGGTATTTCCTCGCGCATTTTGCACAAGGTCGTGTACAGGGTCAGCAGGCCTGGGCCCGAGACGACGCGTTCATACGCCACGTAACCGCCATTCGGCGCCAGATGAGCGAGGATCTCGCGCTCGCGAATCGAATTCGGCGCAAAATCCATCTGGCCAGCTTCCGTCGTCAGCACATGACCGCCTGCATGGTCGGGCAAGCGCACCGCCGCACCAAGGCCGGTTCCCGGTCCAATCACCAACGTCGGACCCTCGGCATGGACGTCCGGTCCACGCAGGAGGCGGCCGCTGCTGGCAAGCTGGCTGTCCAGCGCGTACCCCAGCGCCTCGAAATCGTTGAGGACGGCAACGTCCTCCAGCGCAAGAGTCTGGCGCAGCGACGCCAGCCGGATCGGCCACGCCAGGTTGTCGTTCAGAACCTCGTCACCCATCACCTGACCCGCACAGGCGAGCACGCAGTGCCGCACTGGCGTGTGTACGTCGTTGACGACGAACGCTTGCAGCAGCTCCGCCAGCCCCGGGAAGTCCGTGCAAACAAACCTGCGATAGACAAGCACCTCGACGCCGCGCCCCTTCTCTTGCGACGCCTGCATCAACGCGACGCGGGCGTGCGTCCCGCCCACGTCAGCCGCCAGAAACGGCATCGTCGGGACACTCGCTGGTCTATCCAGATGGTCGATTACCGCGCTCACCGTGCCTCCCCGCAGCGGAACAGGTATCAGCTTGCGAGTCATTGTCACCGGTGTCAACTTGCACAGCAATATGCGCAATCAACATGAAATATATCTACTAATACATTAATTTATATCATTATTTTAATGCTATATATTAAAAACGTGACGCACGACAATGCATCGCAACATTCTCAAGGGTTTGGCACAAACGGACGCGCGCCCCTCGCGTTAATCGTGGCGAATCGCTTGCCGACGGTTTCCCTACATCGATCTGGTGAGACCACCCCGGGTCGATATCCAGGGGGCCGCTGCTCCCAGGTGAAGCAGCGCCAGCGTTGATCTGCCCACTCGGCACAAAAACCGCGCGCGGACGCGACGCCCCCGCGCCAGCGCGCGCCATCAGTCGGCAAGAGCCGGCCAGGAAGGTACGACGAGTGGTATCAGTGACCAGTCAGTTGGAGTATCGAGTCAGCCTGGTATCGCCCGATACGGAATAGCCAGTCGTAACCGTCCTCGGCTCCGAGGCCGGCGCGGGTGGCTCGCTCCTGTCGAACCATGCGGATCTTCGTGTCCGCGGTGTTGCTCTGCTCTGTGCGATTGCGCTGCAATCGGACCATGGCATGACGTTTCATCGAGCCCGCTCCTTGTCAAGGTTGATGACCGGATCTGGCCCGACAATGTCGGCTGGGCACTTTCGACCGGTGTACCTGACGACATCGGGTTGTTCAGGCCATCAACAAACCCGACCCGCGCGAACTGTCAGTTCTTGCCCGAGAACGATGGCTGGTCGCAGTGATTGACGCGATTCAATCGTGGACCGTTCTCCTGCGGAAACGCTTTGATCGTCAAACGGCTCTTTTCCCGATTCCCGTCAGTACCCAGTTCAGCGCCGAACACAAGCAGTCGGCGCGTGGCACATCATGAAAAGAGCATCCCTGATCTCACTGGTAATGATGGTATGGGCAGCACTATCCAGCATGGCCTCGCCGGATAGTCGCGCGGCAGGATTCCAGGACACCGGCTACGTCAGCATCGAAATACCGGATATGACCCAAGCCGTGAAATTCTTTGCGGATGTGCTCGGTTGCGAGCCGATCGGTCCGCGATCGAGAAGCTAAGCGCCCGACGCCAGGTTGTTGGTTTGTGCCGAAGGTTCCGTGGTCGAACTTGCAACAGCTCCCACCGGCCGCAGGCCTGCCTACCCCGGCACTCCTGTTCAACTGATGTCCGACGACCCGGTGGCCACGGCGCGCTCACTCCGACAAAGAGGAGTGAGCGCCGTCGGAAAGCAGTTCACATTGGCATCGGGCCACACGGCGGTAAACCTCACTACGCCATGGGGTCTGCGTTTGCAGCTGGTCGCCCCCTGGGCCGACTCGAGGCTTTCCGGGCGATAAGCCCGTCGATGTCACCGGGCAAATTGCCCGTTCGGGCTGGCATGCGGCAAGCTCACAGCACGTGACGGGCTTCTGGTGGATTCGCTCACGGAGTCCTGTTCCCAGGTGCTGCACGATTCTCTCACGCCCGCCACAGGCGAACTCTTTCATCTCCGGCTACAACTCCCGCACCACGCGGAAACCCACGCGCCCGCTGCGCACGTCGCCGGCGACGCCCTGGCGATAGGCGGAGATCACCTGGGCCGGTGAGCTGCCCCAGGAGCCGCCGCGCAACACATGGGCGCTGCAGCCGGGGTTGATCCAGGCACTGCCGTCGTCGGGAGCGCGGATATAGTTATCGTGCCAGCAGTCGGCCACCCATTCGGAGACGTTGCCGTCGATGTCATACAGGCCGAACGGGTTGGCTGCAAAGCTCATCACCGGCGCCGGGCCCCAGTAGCCGTCGCGGTAGCCACGGAACGCGTTGCTCCAGCGGCGACCGCTGCGCGACCGGTCGCCGGAACCGGTCAGGTTCTCCACCTGGCGATCCGGGGTGCCATTACCCCACCAGTAAGGCGTCGTGGTGCCGGCACGCAGCGCGTACTCGAACTCGGCTTCGCTGGGCAGCCGATAGCGCTTGCCGGTACGCTGATTCAGCCATGCCGCGTAGGCAGTCGCGTCATTCCAGGAAACATTCACCACCGGCAGGTCGTCTGCGGCCTTGTGACCGGAATAATCGTCCTGCCAGTCGGCTTCCGGATCTTCGCGCAGGGCGCCGCTACGCTCATCGTAGACGCTGGCGCCACCGAGCTTGACCGAGTCGGGCACATAACCGCTGGCACGCACGAACTCACGAAATTCCCCCACCGTGACCTCGGCGCGCGCCATGGCGAAACCCGTGCTCAGGGTCACCTTGTGCTGTGGCAACTGGGCGTCGGCACCATTCTTGTTGCTCGCCGCCGCACCCATCAGGAAGCTGCCGGTGGGGATCACCACCATCGAGGGGGACTTGCCGGGCAAGTCAACATAGCGATCGGCGAAGACCTGACCGGGCTTGTAGTTGGCATACAGACGCGCATTGACCAGCCGTTCGTCCATATCCGCCAGTGCGGGCAGGTCGGCGTCGACCGCACGCGCCTGGCTAGCCAGCTTCGTGGCCAGTTCCAGATTGCCGGCATCGAGTGCCAGGTGAGCCTGCGCCAGGACGCTGTTGGCTCGCTGTTTGCGCAGGTTCTCGATGCGCTGCTGCACGTCGTGCATCTGCTGCGATCCCGGTCGAATCGCCTGGGCTCGCGCGAGTTGTTGCTCGGCACTGGCAAAATCGTTCTGCGCGACCGCAGCCAGGGCTCCATCCAGCACCGCGCGCTGGACCTGGAAGATACCCTGCTCCGCCACCGCGTTCTGCGGGTCGAGCTGCTGCACCTTCCGGTACAAACCGAGCGCGCTGTCTCCCTTGGGTTGGTCGGCCTTGCCCCGCTGCAACAGCACGGCAGCCTCGGCCAGCATCGGACGCACGGTGGCCAGTGTTTTCAGGTTGGCTTCCAGTTGGGCAACTTCCTGATCCGCGTTGGGCAGTGTGCGCAACGCGCCCAGCAGATCTTCCGCCGCGTCGACATCGCCCACCGCGATGTCCTGGTCGATCTCGGCCACCAGTCGCGCGCGCACGTCGTACAAGCCTTGCACGGCGCGGCGGCTGTCCGGCTTTTCTTTCAGTGCCTGCGAGAAAAGCGCGGCCGCGCTGCTTGGGTCACCCGCCAGCTGACCCGCGTGCAGCGCCTTCACGGCACGTTCCAGCAAGGCCTTGACCGCCGGGGTCTCGGCCAACTTCTGCTCGGGCAACTCGGCGTTTTTGCGGCTGCGCGCCACGATCACCGCGGTCGGCGCCAAGGTCAACGGAGGTCCGGCATTGATCTCGTTGATCGCCGCCACCCGCTGCGGCGGCAGGCTGCCGTTCGGCGACACGCCGCCCAGCGCCATCGAACGTTGCGGCGCCTGGCCAGGCTCGACATGGAACATATGCGGGAAGAAATGGTAGGTCAGCGCCAACCCCAGCACGATCACGCCCAGCGCCCCACCGAGAAAGCGCTGACGGCGCAGGCTTGTATTGCTTGGCATGGATGGGCGTCCTTGGTGCGGCCTGTTATCGTGCCTTGGAGCGTGGGCCGCAGAAACGTTCGAGGCGAAAAGTTGTCTGCGCCAGGGCAGTTTTTCGACGGTTCGCCAGCCCATAGTCGTTCTATGGGCCAAGAATCGGCGGATAGTGAACCAAGCAGGCGACTTTGCAGCCCGGACGATTTCTGCGGCCCACGCTCCTAGCTCACCATAGGCACAAACTGCCGGCAGGGCAATCCGTGCCGGCCAACTTGAAGGACGCCCGATGTCATTGCCCGAAACCGCTGCTGCCGAATGGATCGACCGGGCTGAAACCCTGCAGGCCTGGCTGGCGCCACTCCCGGCCGACGCGGTGGTTGGACTGGACACCGAATTCATGCGCCGCAATACGTTTTATCCGCAGCTGGCCCTCCTCCAGCTCGGCTGGAACGGCCGTCACGCGCTGATCGACCCGCTGGCCTTTGATATCGGCGGGGCTTTGCAGCCGTTGCTCGGATCCGGTCCGGCCGTCACCGTGATGCACAGCGCCAGCGAGGATCTGGAGACGCTGGCGCCGCTGCTACCCGATGGCCCGCGCGTATTGTTCGATACCCAGATCGCGGCGGCCTTCGTCGGCATGGGCCTGGGCATCAGCTATCGCGCCCTGGTCGCTGACCTGACGCGGGTGGAGCTGGACAAGGGGGAGACCCGCTCCGACTGGATGCGCCGGCCGCTTACCCCTTCGCAGTGCAGCTACGCCGCCCTGGACGTGGTCTACCTGAAAACCATCCACGAGCAACTCAGCGAGCGCCTGCAAGAGCGCGGACGCAACGAGTGGCACGCCGAAGATTGTGAACGCCTGAAGCAGCGCGCCCATCGCGAGGGCGACCCGCAGCCACAGCGAATCATGCGCGCAGCCGCCGACTGGGCACCCTCCAGACAGGCCCTGCTGCGCCGGCTGCTGCTTTGGCGCGACCGCAGCGCACGCCAGCTCGATGTACCGCGCCCCTGGTTGCTCGACGACACCCTGGCGCTCAGCCTGGCGCATCAACCACCCGCCACCCTGGCCGAGTTGGAGCAGCGCGCCCGCGGCCAGCGCGCGTTGCGCTCGGCGCAGCGCCACGAGCTGTTCGAGGTACTTGCGCCCGCCGTGGACGCCGACGAGATCGACGCCACCGAGGGCATCCCCGGCCACCCGCAAGCTCAGGCCAAGCAGGCACTCGTCGCCATGAAACAACGGATCGATTCCCTTGCCACGGAACTGGATCTGCCCGCCGGCTTGCTTTGCCCGCGCAAGGTGCTGGAGGAATACGTCGTGACCGCCGAATGGCCCGAATTTCTCGAGGGTTGGCGCCGCGCCGTACTGCACGACCGCCTTGCCAGCCTGCTGCCCGGCTGACCTCGTCCGATCAGCGACATCAGGTCAGCACCCTGAAGCTTTCAGTTCGTCGCGCAGACGGATAGTCTCGACGTTCATGAAGCGCTCCGGGGCGAATTCATCCTGCGCGAAGGCAGCTTGCTTGTGTCACACGGGTGCAATGGATGGACGGACAGTGATTGTCACGCAGCGCGAACCTCGATATTCACCTGCAGATTCCACCATGTCGATCATCCTTACCCCCTTCGCCCGTACCCGCCTGTTCCCGCGCGACGGCCGGCGCAGCGCGATCCAGGACTGCAGCGCCGACGAATTCGAGCAGCGCCTCAACACCGAGGTGCCATTGAAAGTGCTGGACGGCTATGCGCCGTTCTGCAAGCTGCACGCGCACCGCAACTGGACCAGTACGCGCTGCACCGCCACGCCCATCACCGACACCAACCGCCGCCAGCTTCGCTCAGCCTACGAGGCGCGCAGCACCGATGAGCTGCCGGTGATGGTGCGCTGGTTCGAAGGTATCGATCCACCCGTCGCCAACTACCTGCTGCCGATCCTCTACAGCCGTGAGCAGCTGGCGAAGGAAGGTTCGCCGATCGACGCCGACTGGGGTGTGGTCGGTTGCCTTTACACCGCCGAGCCGGAAGAGATTCCGATGGTACCGATCACCATGCTGCGCAACGCGCTGGGCGTGGTCGAGGGCGGCTCGGGCGTGCCGCTGGACCGCGCGGCGTATCGGCGTGCCGTGGTGTTCTGGGAGGCACATGCGAACTGGCGCGGGTGAACGCGCCCTTGATTTGTGCCGACGCAGTGCGCATTTGTCGTGTGCGCTGCACCAGCCACAGGAACCACCCCATGCGATCTTTCGGCAAACCCGCCCAGGGTGAACGTCTCGAACGTCTGCACGACTTGCCGCAGTGGGACGGCGAGCGGCTGCGCAATATCCATCCGGTATTGCCCGGTTTGCGCGATGCGTCCGCACCGAAGCCCACCCTGCGCGACTTCGTCTGCGGTGATGCGGATCGCACCCCACCTGCGCCACTGCCCGCCGACGATCCGCGCAGCGCGTGGCTGAAACCGCCGGCCAGCGGACTACGTGCCACCTGGCTGGGCCACTCCACCGTGCTGCTGGAGATCGACGGTTGGCGCGTGCTGACCGATCCGGTGTGGGGCCAGCGCGCCTCGCCTTTTACCCTGCTCGGCCCGAAACGTTTCCAGCCGGTGCCGGTCAGCCTGCGCGACCTGCCGGCCATCGATGCGGTGGTAATCTCGCACGACCACTACGATCACCTGGACTACCCCACCATCCGCGCGCTGGCGAAATCGGATGTCCCCTTCGTCACCTCGCTCGGCGTCGGTGCCCATCTGGAAGCCTGGGGCATTGCGCCCTCGCGCATTACCGAGCTGGCCTGGTGGCAGACCCATCGCGTGCCCGGCACCGGCTTGGACATCACGGCCGCACCATCGCAGCATTTTTCCGGGCGAGGCCTGAAGGATCGCAACCTCACTTTGTGGTCGTCCCTCGTGATGCAGGGCGAACGACACAGCGTTTTCTTCAGCGGCGACACCGGGCTCACCAATGAGTACGAAAACATCCGCGACCGACTTGGCCCGTTCGACCTGGTGATGCTGGAAGTCGGTGCGTTCCATCCTTCGTGGGGCGATATTCACCTGGGTCCAGCCAATGCACTGCTGGCGCATGAGATGCTCGGCGGCGGCGTGCTGATGCCGGTGCACTGGGGCACGTTTGCGCTGTCCACGCACGCCTGGGACGAGCCGGTGGAAACCCTGCTCTCGCTGGCCGATCCGCAGCGGACACATCTGCTGTTGCCGCAGCTAGGCGAGGCTGTCGAGCCGGTGCAACCGCGGCCAGTGACGCCATGGTGGCGGGGCGGCGAAAGAACCGCACGCAAACATGACATCGAGCCCGATCCCGTGGAGGCAGCCGGCGCCGATCGCCTCGCCGGCTCCGTCCCATGGCCGCTCGACTGAGCAGGCCAAATAGCATTCGGCTCCCGTCCCGACTGCCGTTAGCATCACCTGCATGAAGACCATCTCCGCGGTAACCGGCAACAACCAGCACCGCCGGACGATGACGGTCGGCGTGATCGCCAAACTGGTGTGCCTTGGCTTTCTCGGGACAACAGCAAGCTTCGCGATGCGCCCGGCTGTCGCGCAAGTCGGCGTGGGACCGATTGCCTTTCCCGCACCACCCGCGTTGCCGCGACCTTCGGACAGGCCGTTCCGCGGCAGCATCGAATTGGCGATCAACGCCACCGACACCGATCACCAGGTGTTCTCCGTCCACGAGACGATCCCGGCGCAGCAACCCGGCGACATGGTGCTGCTCTACCCGGAATGGGAAACCGGCAGCCATGCGCCGACGGCGTCGGCGATCGAACTTGCAGGTCTGGTGGTGCACATCGATGGGCAGCGCATGGAATGGCGGCGCGACCCGGTCGACATGCATGCCTTCCATCTTGGCGTACCGGCGGGGGCTCGAACGATCACGCTGGATTTCCAGTTTCTCGCGCCGGCGCGCGCCAGCTTGTTGCGACCGGACATGGTCGTGGTGCCCTGGCACCGGATGCTGCTGTATCCCGCGGGCTGGTATGTACGCGACATCCCGGTGGCGGCGGCGCTGATCCTGCCACAGCGGCTGCACGCCTTCACCTCGTTGGCGTTCCAGCAGGGCAGCGATGGGACGCTCAGGTTTGCACCAGTGACGCTTGAACGCCTGGTCGATGGCCCAGTCTATGCGGCACGGTACTGGCGTCAGATTCCGCTCACCACGGACGCGGCAAAGCCGGTGAATCTCGACCTGGTGGCCGACGCGCCGGGCGACCTCGTCGTCGCGCCCGATGAATTGAATCGGATGAAGACATTGGTTGCGCAGACAGTGAAAGTCTTCGGACCGGGGCCTTATCGCCACTACGACGCCATCGTGTCGCTCAGCGACGTGCTCCCCCACAGTGGCGGTATCGAGCACCTGGAGGAAGGCGAGAACAACCTTCCCGCCGCCTATTTTCGCGACACGGCTCAGCAGCTCAACAATCGCGACCTGATCGCGCACGAGTTGGTCCACGCATGGAACGGGCGCTGGCGACAACCGGCCAGGCTTTGGTCGCCGACCTTCAACCAGCCGGCCGATGGTTCGCTGTTGTGGGTGTACGAGGGACAGACCGAGTTCTGGGGACGCGTGCTGGCTGCGCGGTCGGGCCTGCGTGACCGGCAGCAGACCCTGGACAAACTGGCCATGGACGCCGACTTCGTGGCCAATCGCAGTGGCCGTGCGTGGAAGACGCTGCAGGACAGCACCAACGACGCGACCTACATGGCCGGAAATCCAGTGTCCTGGCGCGACTGGCAGCGCCGCGAGGATTACTACGCCGAAGGCGTGCTGCTATGGCTGGATGTTGACGCGCGACTGCGTGAACTGAGCGGCGGCCGGCATGGCCTGGATGAATTCGCTCGACAGTTCTTCAAGACCGATGGCATCACCCAAAGCACCAGAACCTATACGTTCGACGATGTCTGCGCGGCGCTGAATGCGGTTGCCGCGTACGACTGGCCAGCCTTCCTCCATCGTCATCTGGACACCCATGCCACGCCTGACGCACTCGCGGGTCTGGCGCGTGCCGGCTGGAAGCTCACGTACAGCAACCTGCCCAGCACCACCTTCCGCCAGGACGAACGCGAGGCGGAGATCAGCAATCTGGATGACTCGATCGGGCTGCAGATCGACGAAGGCGGCCGGGTCGCATCGGTGCGATGGAACGAGCCCGCCTTTCGCGCCGGCCTTTCGCCGGGAGCGCGTGTCCTCCGGATCAATGGCCAGCCGTTTTCCACGCAAGCCATCCTGTCAGCAGTGAACGCATCGGCAACGCGGCCGCTGACCATCGATTTCAAAGCGGGCATTCAAAAGAAGACGGCTTCGATCGTCTACTCGGGAGGCTTGCGCTACCCCCATCTGGAGCGCATCCAGGGCACGCCTGATCGGCTGTCTGCGTTGCTGCGTACGCGCTGAGAAGACCGTCGCCGCCCGCGTAGCGGGAGACGGAATGCTTAGCCAGCGCCAGCATCACTGGGTGACCAAGGGGCTCATCAACCGCGGCATGGGCAGGACCTCGAACCGACAGCCCTCATTCGCCTTGATTGTTGGATCGTTCTTGCGAAGTGTCTCCATCTCGGCGTCACTGCTGGCGGCAATGATCCCAATGCCGTAGCCGCCTTGAGGATCTGCCACGGGCCCGAACGCGAGTGCCTTTTGGCTGTGCATCAGGTCTTGCCAGTACGCCACATGCTGACCCATCAGGGCCCGCCCGCTTGGGTCATGTCCTGGGCGAAGGTGGCGCGGGGAGGAATCAATTTGCAGAAAAAGTATTTCATGGCGGCTGCGTCAAGCAAGGGTTACGGGCGGAATCAGCCAGCCAGTGAGCTGCTGTCGATGACGAAGCGGTACTTCACGTCGCCCTTGACCATGCGGTCGTAGGCTTCGTCGATCTTTTGCACCGGGATCATCTCGATGTCGGAGACAATGCCCTTGTCCGCGCAGAAATCCAGCATCTCCTGGGTTTCGGCGATGCCGCCGATCAGCGAACCGGCAATCGACCGCCGTTTGAAGATCAGGTTGGCGATGCTCGGCGACGGATGCGGATGCTCCGGCACACCGACCAGCACCAGCGTGCCGTCACGCTTGAGCAGTCCCGTATAGGCATCCAGCGAATGGCTGGCGGCAACGGTGTTGAGGATGAAGTCGAAGCTGTTGGCGTGCGCCTTCATCTCGTCAGGGTTGCGCGATACCACCACTTCATCCGCGCCCAGGTCCAGTGCGGCCTGGCGCTTGTTCTCCGAACTGGTGAACGCGACCACATGCGCGCCCATCGCATGGGCGATCTTCACCCCCATGTGGCCCAGGCCACCGATGCCGACCACACCGACCTTCTTGCCCGGGCCGACTTTCCAGTGCCGCAGCGGCGAGTACGTGGTGATACCCGCGCACAGCAGCGGCGCCACCGCCGCCAGTTGCTCCTCGGGATGGCGGATCTTCAGCACGAATTTTTCATCCACCACGATGCGCTGCGAATAGCCACCCAGCGTGTGCCCTGGCGCGTCCGGGGTCGGGCCGTTGTAGGTGCCCACGAAGCCGTTCTCGCAATACTGCTCCAGCCCCTCGTCGCAGGCCGCGCAATGCTGGCAGCTGCCGACCAGGCAGCCCACGCCCACGGTGTCGCCGACCTTGAAGCCGGTCACCTCGCCACCCACGGCGCTGACGTGGCCGACAATCTCGTGACCGGGTACACAAGGAAATAATGTACCGCCCCATTCCGATCGCACGGTATGCAGGTCGGAATGGCACACGCCGCAATAGGCGATTTCGATCTGCACGTCCTGCGGGCCGGGCGCGCGGCGCTCGATGTCCAGGGGTTGCAGCGGTTTGTCGGCGGCGTGTGCGCCGTAGGCTTTGGTACTCATGGGGTTGTCCTTGGCTGGGGGATTGAAGGGGATCAGGGTGTCGGCCCTACACGATATTCCTCATCGGTCACCTTCTCCATCCATTCGACCACCTTGCCATCCTCCGCTTCCTGAATGGCGATGTGGCTCATCGCCGTGGTCGGCGTGGCGCCGTGCCAGTGCCGGTGGTTCGAGGGACAGCAGATGATGTCGCCGGCGTTGATCTCCACGATCGGGCCGCCCTCGCACTGGGTCCAGCCCTTGCCCGCGGTGACGATCAGCACCTGCCCCAGCGGGTGGGTATGCCAGGCGCTGCGCGCGCCCGGCTCGAAGGTCACGCTGGCGCCGGACACGTTCGCGCCACCAACGCCCTTGAATGGCGAGTCGATGCGCACCTTTCCGGTGAAGAATTCGGCTGGGCCGGTGACGGAGGGCTGCGAGCCGTTGCGGATGATTTCCATGGTCGTGCTCCTGTGAATGATTGAAGCAATAGGCGGAGCCTTTCGAGACGCCGTTGTGACGATCACTCCCTGCTCCGACCTGTAGGAACGCACCCTGTGCGCGATGCTTTTCGATGACGTGACGAAGAGCTCGCGCACAGGGTGCGCTCCTGCAAAAACCGGAAGCTCCGTAGGGCGAGCAATCACGGTGCCCTTCACTTGCCAGCGCGTGCCGCCAGGTGCGCCGGGTACCGATCGCCTTGCACCTGGATCTGTGCCAGCGACTCGGCGATCTGCCGCAGGTCGTCGGCATCCAGCGCGATGTCCGCAGCACCGATGTTCTCCTTCAGCCGATGCAGCTTGGTCGTACCCGGAATCGGCACGATCCATGGCTTTTGCGCGAGCAGCCAGGCCAGCGCGATCTGCGCCGGTGTAGCCTGCTTGCCGACCGCAATGCGGCCCAGCAGATCAACCAGCACCTGGTTCGCCTGGCGCGCCTCTGCCGAGAAACGCGGCACGGTGTTGCGGAAGTCGTCCTTGGCGAACGAGGTGGTCGCATCGATCTTTCCGGTGAGGAAGCCCCGGCCAAGCGGGCTGAACGGCACGAAGCCGATACCCAGTTCCGCGCAGGTCGGCAGCACTTCCTGCTCGGGCTCACGCCACCACAGCGAGTACTCGCTTTGCAGCGCCGCGACTGGCTGCACCGCATGCGCCCGACGGATCGACTGCACACCCGCTTCTGACAGTCCGAAATGCTTGACCTTACCTTCGGCGATCAGCTCCCGGACCGTGCCGGCCACATCTTCCATCGGCACGGCTGGATCGACGCGGTGCTGATAGAACAGGTCGATGCGGTCGGTCTTCAAGCGCTTGAGCGAGCCTTCGGCGACGGCACGGATACGCTCCGGCCGACTATCCATGCCGCTCTTCGAATCACCATCCCTGAAGCCGAACTTGGTGGCGATCACCACCTGGCCGCGTACCGGCGCCAGCGCCTCGCCCACCAACTCCTCGTTGGTGAACGGGCCGTACGTTTCGGCCGTGTCGAAGAAGGTCACACCGGCCTCGACCGCCTGCCGCAGCAAGGCGATCGCGTCGCGTTTCTCCATCGCGGCGCCATAGGCGAAGTTCAGCCCCATGCAACCAAAGCCAAGCGCGGAGACTTCGAGCTGGCTGTTTCCCAAGGTGCGGCTTTTCATTTCATTGGCTCCGATAATCCAAAAATTACAGTCCGGTCATTTTCAGCATGCCCTCGGGCAGACGGTCTCCCTGCAGCGCGATTCGCGATGCGGCTTCGTCGATCTCGTGCAGGTCACCAGCGGTGAGGTCGACGGCGAGCGCACCCAGGTTCTCGTCGAGCCGATGCAGTTTCGTGGTGCCGGGAATGGGCACGATCCATGGTTTCTGCGCGAGCAGCCAGGCGATGGCAATCCGGGCGGGTGTCGCACCCTTGCGAGTGGCCAGGTCACGCACCAGATCGACCAGCGCCATATTCGCCTTCAGCGCGTCCGGCGAAAAGCGGGGAACCGCGGTACGGAAGTCCGTGCTCTCGAATTTGGTGTTTTCATCGATCTTGCCGGTGAGGAAGCCGGCGCCCAGCGGGCTGAATGGCACAAAGCCGATGCCCAGCTCTTCCAGCGTCGGCAGGATCTCGTCCTCGGGCCCTCGCCACCACAGCGAGTACTCGCTCTGGACAGCTGCCACAGGCTGCACCGCGTGGGCGCGGCGGATGCTGCCGACCCCGGCTTCGGACAAACCGAAGTGCCTGACCTTGCCTTCCGCGATCAGGTCCCTGACCGCGCCGGCCACATCTTCCATCGGTACATCAGGATCGACGCGGTGCTGGTAGAACAGATCGATGCGGTCGGTCCTGAGCCGCTTCAGAGACGCCTCGGCAACCGCCTTGATATGCTCGGGGCGGCTGTTGACGCCACCGCGCCGTTCGCCGGTTTGCAGGTCGATGTCGAAACCGAACTTGGTCGCGATCACGACCCGGTCGCGCACCGGCGCCAGTGCCTCGCCCACCAGTTCCTCGTTGGCAAATGGGCCATAGACTTCGGCCGTATCGAAGAACGTCACGCCACGCTCCACGGCAGCCCGCGTAAGCGCGATCATGTCCTTCCGGTCACCCGGCCGCCCGTACGCGGAGGTCATGCCCATGCAGCCAAAGCCGATGGCCGAGACTTCGAGACCGCTGTTGCCAAGCAATCGGATTTGCATGGTGTTCCTCCAAAAGCAGGTGTGTTGACATCGCGATCCGGGTGCGACCCCCGGGTCTGCGCGGCGGATTCTGTTGCGGGCCTGCCGTCTGGCAGATCCCCGGAATCGGAATGCGTGCAGTGTGTGCCGTCGACGCTTGTTTGATTAGACGGGATAATTCGAATGCTCTTATGATCTGCATTCATCAATGGAAGCCCGGCCATGGCGCGCGAGAACTACAACGACCTGCTCGCCTTCCTTGCCGTGGCACGCGAGCGCAGCTTCACCCGTGCCGCCGCGCAACTGGGCGTGTCGCAATCGGCGCTCAGCCATACCATCCGCGCGCTGGAGGCACGGCTCGGCCTGCGCCTGCTCACCCGCACCACGCGCAACGTGGCGCCCACCGAAGCGGGCGAACGACTGGCCCGCGAGCTGACGCCGAACTTCGAGGACATCGATACGGCGCTGGCCAACCTCAGCGATTTGCGCGACAAACCCAGCGGCACGCTGCGCATCACTACTGGCGAACACGCCGCCAGCACGATCCTGTGGCCCGCGCTGCGCAAGCTGCTGCCGAAGTACCCGGACATCCGCGTCGAGGTGATCAGCGACTCCACCCTCACCGACATCGTGGCCGACCGCTTCGACGCCGGCATCCGCCTCGGCGAACAGGTGGCCAACGACATGATCGCCATGCCCATCGGGCCGCTGCTGCGCATGGCCGTGGTCGGTGCGCCGGCCTACCTGGCCGCGCATCCGAAAGTGAAAACCCCACGCGACCTCACCGGCCACGACTGCATCAACATCCGCTTCCTCACCCACGGCGGCCTGTACGCGTGGGAGTTCGAGAAAAATGGCCATCCTTTGAACGTACGCGTGGAGGGGCGACTGACCTTCAACAACAGCCGTCACGTCATCGCCGCGGCGCTCGACGGCTTCGGCCTCGCCTGCGTGCCGGAAGACATCGTCAAGGCTGGCATTGCCAGCGGCAAACTGCAACGCGTGCTCGCCGACTGGTGCCCGCCCTTCCCCGGCTACCACCTCTACTACCCGAGCCGGCGGCAGCCGTCGCCCGCGTTTTCGTTACTGGTGGAAGCACTGCGTAAGCGCAATTAGTGGTTGATGGCGATTGGCGCCAAGGCCTTGCCTATCGGCCCGATTGAAAAAACCGACTGGCTTGCCCGCGAGGTTGCGGGCAGACTCGACTGACGTGCTGCGCCCCGCCAGCTACCGATAGAGGAAGCACCCCCATGTCCCACTCCGACAACCAGCCCAAGGGCGGCTCGACCACCGGCTCCGGTGCCCCCGCCATCAGTGACCGCAACTCGCTGACCATCGGGGCCGATGGCCCGATGCTTCTGCACGACGTGCACTTCCTCGAACAGATGGCGCACTTCAACCGCGAGAAGGTGCCCGAGCGCCAGCCGCACGCCAAGGGCGCCGGCGCGTTCGGCGTGCTCCAAATTTCCGGGGACGTCTCCGCCTATACCAAGGCCGCGCTGTTCCAGAAGGGCGCGTCGACCGACATGCTGGCGCGCTTCTCCACCGTCGCCGGCGAATCGGGCAGCCCCGACACTTGGCGCGACGTGCGTGGCTTTTCGCTGAAGTTCTATACCGACGAAGGCAACTACGACCTGGTCGGCAACAACACGCCGGTGTTCTTCGTGCGCGACCCGATCAAGTTTCCACATTTCATCCGCAGCCAGAAGCGCCTGCCCGACTCCGGCCTGCGTGACAACCACATGCAATGGGACTTCTGGACCAGCAATCCGGAAACCGCGCACCAGGTCACCTACGTGATGGGCGAGCGCGGCCTGCCGCGCACCTGGCGCCACATGAACGGCTACGGTTCGCATACCTACATGTGGATCAACGCCGCTGGCGAGAAGTTCTGGGTGAAGTATCACTTCCACACCCGCCAGGGCATGGCGTTCTTCAACAATGCCGACGCCGCCGCGATGGCCGGCCAGGATGCGGACTTCCACCGCGCCGACCTGTTCAACGCGATCAAGCGTGGCGAGCATCCGGTATGGGATCTGTCGATGCAGGTGATGCCCTACGCCGAAGCGAAGAACTACCGCTTCAATCCGTTCGACCTCACCAAGACCTGGTCGCACAAGGACTATCCACTGATCAAGGTCGGTACGATGACCTTGAACCGGAACCCCGAAAACTTCTTCGCGCAGATCGAGCAGGCCGCGTTCTCGCCGGGCAACACCGTGCCCGGCATCGGCCTGTCGCCGGACAAGATGCTGCTGGGCCGCGCGTTCGCCTACGCCGACGCGCAGCGCAACCGCATCGGCACCAACTTCCACCAGCTGCCCGTCAACCAGCCCAAGGTGCCGGTGAACACCTACATGTTCGACGGCCAGATGGCCTACCACCACAGCGGCAACGCGCCGGTGTACGCACCGAACAGCGGCGGCCGCCCGTGGTCCGATGACACCGGTCCGGTGGAAAATGGCTGGGAAGCCGATGGCGAGATGGTGCGCAGCGCCTACACGCTGCACGCGGAAGACGACGACTTCGGCCAGGCCGGCACGCTGGTTCGCGAAGTATGGAACGACGCCCAGCGCGCCCAGTTCGTCGAACAGGTTGCCGGCAGCCTGCTCGGCGGCGTGCGCAGCCCGGTACTGGAGCGCGCCTTCGGTTACTGGAAGAGCGTGGATGCGAAAATCGGCCAGCAGATCGAGGAGAAGGTTCGCGCGGGCCATGCAGCGCAGCCCGCCGAGGGCATGGGCGAAGGGTGATCTGCTCGGCCGCAGGCGCAGGTCCCACGCAACGCAGTCGAAGCACGTCGATGCTTTCGCGGTGCCCTGCGTCTTTTCGGGTGAGTGGCGCAAACGCCTATACTCGACACCCAACTTGCCGTACACGACTGCGAAGGGCGCGAAGAGCATGAGACGACATCTGGTTTGCATCGGCGTCGCCGCGCTGTTGAGCGCATGCACGCAGGCCCAGAGTTTGCGCGATACGAGGGCAACCGGTTACTACGTGGGAACCGTGAGCGTCAGCGACGTTGCCGACTGCGTTTCCAGCGCATGGTCGAACAAGCCCTTGCACATGCAGGTTGTTCCCCTGTTTGGCGGAACCAGCATCCAGCTCGAGGATGGGGCGAACGGCGCCCTGGTCGCGTTGGTCGATGTCGTCGCCACCGGCCCAACCACCACGGCAAAGTATTATTCGAAGTCTGCAGAGAGTTCCGCGTATTCCGATGAGGTGATGGACTGCATGCACGCGACCACGTCCATTCAGTAGTCCGCATCGTGTCGGAAGCATCCGCGCGTTTCGGTGGCACGGGTCGATCGGGCGTTACCGCCGGATGGCTCGGAACCGAAGCTCCGCCTCACTGATCGCGACAACCCCACGCCAGGCGCATCCGCGGCAGGACCAGCCTGTCGTGCGGATGGATGCGCGATTTGCCAGCCCGACTGGAACACGGCACGATCTGCACTCCATTTGGCAGATCGAAGGCGGGACAGGATTCCATGGTGGAGGTCTCTTTTCTGTCAGGTGGCGGGTCCATGGGAGCGCTGGTGCGCGCGCATGCCTGGTCGCAGCACCCTCTGGGCAAGCCGGAAGCATGGCCGCAGGCCCTGCGCACGGCCATTCGCCTGATGCTCAACTCGCGCCACCAGATGTGCCTGTTCTGGGGCAAGGCTGGTTTCTGGTTCTACAACGACGCCTACCGGCAGACACTCACCACCGAGCGCCATCCGTCCTCGCTCGGTTTGCCTGCGCGACAGGTGTGGCCCGAAGTGTGGGATGACGTGGTTGGCGCGCAAATCAAACAGGTGATGTCCGGCGGCAGCGCCACCTGGCACGAGAACCAGCATCTGGTCCTGCGCCGCAATGGTCGCGACGAAGACACCTACTGGACCTACAGTTACGGGCCGATCGACGACGGGACCGCATCCGGAGGCGTAGGCGGCGTGCTGGTGGTGTGCAGCGAAACCACCGAGCAGGTGCTGGTGTCGAGGCACGCGGTCGAGGAACGCCGGCGCTTCGCGGAACTGTTCGAGCAGGCTCCCTCCTTCATGACCATGCTGCGCGGGCCTGAGCACATCATCGAACTGGCCAATCCCAGCTATGCGCGTCTTGTCGGCGGGCGCAACGTGGTGGGCCGTTCGGTGGCCGAGGCCCTGCCCGATGCAGCCGAACAGGGATTCGTCGGGTTGCTCGACACGGTCTACGCCAGCGGCGAGCCCTACGTGGCGAACGCCACGCCGTTTGCCATGCAGCCCGCGCTGGGTGCGCCGGTGAGCCAGCGCTACCTCGATTTCGTCTACCAGCCGATCAAGAACGCCGCCGGCGAAGTCACCGGCATTTTCGTGGAAGGGATCGACGTCACCGAGCGCACCCTGGCCGAGAAAGCGTTGCGAAACAGCGAGGCGCGACTGCGCGCACTCAACAGTGATCTGGAAGCGCAGGTGGCGGAACGCATGCACGGCCGTGCACGCACCTGGCAACTGAGCCCCGACATCATGGGCGTACTCAATGCCGATGGCATCTTCGAGCTGTCCAATCCCGCCTGGCAGCGCACGCTGGGCTGGCCCGAGGAAACCATTGCCAGCACACCGTTCTTTGACTTCCTGCATCCCGATGACCTGGCGCGTAACCGGCTCGCATTTGCGCGCGCCATCGAGCTTGGCGAACCGGCACTGCGTTTCGAAAACCGCTACCGCCACGCAAACGGCAGCTATCGCTGGCTGTCGTGGGTGGCCATTCCCGAAGACGACAAGATCTACTGCAGCGCGCGCGACATCACCGCCGAGAAGGACGCCGCCAAGTCGCTGGCGCGCACCGAAGCCGCCTTGCGCCAGTCGCAAAAAATGGAAGCCGTGGGCCAACTCACCGGCGGGCTCGCGCACGACTTCAACAACTTGCTCGGCGGCGTCATGGGCGCGCTGGAAGTCGCCGGGATCAAACTGGACCAGGGCAAGCTCGAGGACATTCCGCATTACCTGGCGCTCGGCGAAACGGCGGTGCGCAGGGCCGCTTCGCTGACCCAGCGCCTGCTGGCCTTTTCGCGGCAACAAACGCTGGATCCCCGCGCGACCGACATCAATCGACTGGTCGCCGGGATGGAGGATCTGATCCGCCGCACCATTGGCACCTCCGTGCACCTAGAAGTCGTCGGTGCCGGCGGACTCTGGCCAACCCTGGTCGATCCGCCGCAGTTGGAAAACGCCCTGCTCAATCTCTGCATCAACGCGCGCGACGCGATGCCGGACGGCGGTCGCCTGACCATCGAAACCGCCAACCGCTCGCTGGATGAGCAGGCTGCCGCGGCCTGTGAACTGGAACCGGGCCAGTACGTCTCGCTGAGCGTCACGGACACCGGCAGCGGCATGAGCGCCGACGTGATCGCTCGCGCGTTCGACCCGTTCTTCACCACCAAGCCGATCGGCCAGGGTACTGGTCTGGGCCTGTCGATGATCTACGGTTTCGTGCGCCAATCCGGTGGCCAGGCGCGAATCTATTCCGAGCAAGGCGCCGGCACCACCGTGTCCATCTACCTGCCGCGCTGCGACCAGGCGCCGGTCGAGGCGGAAGCCACCTCACGCGCGCACCCGCCGCAGGCAGCCCTGCAGCGCAAGACGATCCTGGTCGTCGAAGACGAGCCCTCCATCCGCGAGCTGGTCTGCGAAATCCTCACCGATGCCGGCTACACCTTGCTGCAAGCCGGCGACGGCAAGGCAGGCCTGCACATACTGCAATCCACGGGGACCATCGATCTGCTGATCACCGACGTCGGCCTGCCCGGCAGCATGAACGGTCGCCAGATGGCCGACGTCGCGCGCACTACACGTGCCGAGCTCAAGATCCTGTTCATGACCGGCTATGCGGAGAATTCCGTGTTAGGCAATGGATATCTGGAACCGGACATGCACGTACTCACCAAACCATTTTCGCTGGATGCGCTGATGCGAAGGATTCGGGACATCCTGCAGGAATGAAGGCGGCGCAGGTTTGCACCCTCGTGTTTCAACGTGGCTTCGATGAGCCGCAGCACTGCATCCGCGCCGTTGGCAAGGTTGCACCGCGCACCCACTCCATCTCATGCTCCGGATGGATCACACCCACACTGCTGAGGTAACCGTCCATGTCATTTCGACCGATCACCGCCCTGCTCGCGGCCCTGCTGGTGGCACCCGTCCTGGTTGCACCGGGCGTGGCCGCGCCCGCAGCAGGCCCGACCCGCGTGTTGACCGGCGCGGATCTCTTCAATCTGGAAGCTGCCAGCGATCCGCAAATCTCGCCCGACGCCAGGACCATCGCGTACGTTCGGCGCAGCAATGACATCATGACCGATCGCATCCGCTCGTCGATCTGGTCGATCGATGTCGCCAGCGGACAGCAAATGCCGCTGATCGTCGGCCCCGGTTCGCACGGCGCGCCGCGCTGGTCGCCGGACGGCAGCAAACTCGCGTATGTCTCCAGCAGCGATGACAAGGCCGGAGCGCAGCTGTATGTACGCTGGATGCGCAGCGGCGCCAGCGCTCGCATCACCAGCCTGCCGGCCACGCCACATGCGCTGGCGTGGTCGCCTGATGGCAAGCGGATTGCGTACGCCATGTTCGTTCCGGACACCACCGCCACACTCGGCAAGGCCCCCGCCAAACCTGCCGGGGCGAAGTGGGCCGAGCCCCTGCAGGTGATCGATTCGGTGGTATATCGCACGGATGAAGGAGGTTACAAGAAGCCCGGCTACGAACAGATTTTCTGGGTACCTTCCGATGGCGGCGCGCCAACCCAATTGACCTTCGGCGCACGCAATGCCGGCGGCAGGCTGTCGTGGTCGGCCGACGGGCATTCGGTAATCTTCAGCGCGAACTTCGGCAAGGACTGGCAGCGCAACCTGCTCGACGACGAGGTGCATGCGGTCTCGATCGACGATCTC
The DNA here is from genome assembly GCA_035655635.1 of Rhodanobacter sp. Lineage (GTDB taxonomy): Bacteria > Pseudomonadota > Gammaproteobacteria > Xanthomonadales > Rhodanobacteraceae > Rhodanobacter. The sequence continues at coordinate 35,677 of DASRUB010000349.1, forward strand.
ACCGTGCGTACGCTGACCGATCGCAAGGGTCCAAACCAGCAGCCCACAGTGTCGCCCGATGGCAAATCGATTGCCTATGTCGGTTTCGAGGACAAATCGCTGGGCTATCAGAATAGTCGCCTGTCGGTGATGAACCGCGATGGCAGCGCGTCGCGCCTGCTCACCGCGGGCCTTGATCGCAGCGTCGGCGATCCGGTCTGGTCTTCCGATGGCCACGCGATCTATGTCGACTACGGCGAACACGGCAGCGTGCGCGTCGCGCGTGTGGGCCTGGATGGTTCGCTGCGCACCGTTGCCGACAACCTCAGCGCAAGCGACTTCGATCGCCCTTACAGCGGGGGCAGTTTCAGCGTGGCGCGCGACGGCACGGTGGCCTACACCAGCGGCACGGCGCTGCGTCCCGCGGACGTGTGGGTCACGCGCGGCGGCACCGCGCGCCAGCTGACCCGTCTCAACGAAAACCTGGCCGCGAAGACGCTGGGCAAGGTGCAGCAATTCGAGGTGACCGCCTTTGACAAGTTGCAAATCGACGCATGGCTGGTCACGCCGCCGGATTTCGACGCCACGCGCAAATATCCGCTGATTCTGGAGATCCACGGCGGTCCTTTCGCCGCGTACGGCCCCACGTTTTCCAGCGACGACCAGTTGTACGCCGCCGCCGGCTACGTGGTGCTCTACATCAACCCGCGCGGCTCCACCGGCTACGGCGAGTCGTTCGCGAACAAGATCGACAAGGCTTACCCGGGCCACGATTACGATGACTTGATGAGCGCGGTCGACGCGACCATCGCCAAGGGCTTTATCGATCCCGACAATCTGTTTGTCACCGGCGGGTCCGGCGGTGGCGCGCTGACCGCGTGGATCGTCGGCAAGACCGATCGCTTCCGCGCCGCCGCATCGCAGAAGCCGGTGATCGACTGGGCCAGCTTCGTGCTGACTTCGGATGTCACGCCCTACTACCACCGTTACTGGTTCGGAAAGTTTCCGTGGGAGGACCCGGCAGGCTACTGGGCCCGTTCACCGCTGTCGCTGGCAGGAAACGTCAAGACACCCACCCTGCTGGTGGTGGGATCGGACGATTTCCGCACGCCCGACAGCGAGGCCGAACAGTTCTATACCGCGCTGCAACTGCGCGGCATCCCGACGACCCTGGTGAAGGTCCCCGGCGCGAATCACCATGGGCTCGCCGAGCGCCCGTCGCAATCGGCCGCAAAGACGGCCGCGATACTTGCCTGGTTTGAACGCTATCGCACGCCGCAGCCGGCGAAAACTCGAGAGGCCGCCCCTTGATAAGGTGATGGATCGCGGGGTCTGCTCTACTTCTCCAGCTCGATAGCTGATCCTGGCCGTGTTCAGTGCGAGCCCGGCCGGTTCGAACATTGAACCGTTCCTTTTGCTGGCACTACCCCACCGCTTCTTCACCTGCGTCCCGATATCTTGCAGCCACCAAACGGCTCGGAGCGGCACCATGGACATGATTGAAATCCCATACAGCGCTGAAGGCACCAAAGGCTGGACAATACCCATACCCGGCGACGGCGAGCGGCAGTTTGCATCGCGGGACGAAGCGCTGGCGTTCGCGCGGACCCTGGCGCAAAAGCACTTCGCGGCCACGGCCAGGCCCAGCTATCTGTGCGTCGAGGGCGGCGACGGACATTGGCGACTGTTCACCGCTGACCTGATGCCGGTGCACTAGCCGCAGCCTTTCCCAGCGCCGTCCCTCGCCACTCACCGGATCCACTTCCTCGCGCGCGCGGTTGCCTTTGTCCGGACGTCGCCGGCGCGGCGGTCCGTTTGACACTAGTCAATTCTCCGGCGCCCCGGGGGCGCCATGCCGGCCCGGACCCGGCCGGAGTGAGCAAACATCACCGGATGTAATCTCTATTAAAACATCATGTTACGACACAACGTTCCGGTTGGCTCGATGGTTGCAAGCGGAGATTTGAGAACGGACTTTCGCCCACCGTTGCCGTCTGGAGAACGGAAGGGGCCAGGTCATCCATCGACTCAATGAGCAAGGTCAAGCGCATGCCGACAATCCAACTACCGTGTCGAACCGCCCATCTGGCCGTGGAAAACGAATGCCTGCGCGCCGAGCTTGAGCATGCCCGCACGCAGGTTCGCGCGCTGCTTGAAGAAGCGACCACGGACATGCTCACCGGCCTGCTCAACCGACGTGGATTCCTGCGCGTGGCCGAGTCGGAACTTCGCCGGGCGCAGGCTGACCAGCATCCGCTTACGCTGATCTATGTCGACGTCGACGGACTCAAGGCGCTCAATGATGAGGCTGGTCACGAAGCGGGCGACGCGCTGCTGGTCGAAACGGCTGCACTGCTGCGTGCAGCCTTTCGTTCCACCGATGTCCTGGCGCGGCTGGGCGGTGATGAATTCGTGGTGCTGACGCGCGCCTTCCACGGAAATGGCGCGGTTATCCGCCACCGCATTGCACGCCTGAGTGAAGCGTTGCACTGCTCCGGTGCGCAGAGCCGCGAAATCTCGCTCAGTGCGGGTGTCATCCTGGCCACGCCATGCGCAGTGCCGGCCCTCGACGACCTGCTTGATCGCGCCGACAAGGCCATGTACGAAATCAAGCATGCCAAGTCGGCGATATACCGCAGCCCCCGACGCCTGTTGCCACCCGCGTTTTCGATGGCCGTTTGAGGGAATTCTCCCTGGCCCCTCTCGCTGACACCCTTTTTCCCTCACACGAATGGCATTTACTTAGCCCCGTTCGTCCTCGGATCGAGTCCGGGGCAGGCTCTGAGCGTAGGCCGAAGGCCGAAGTCCGAAGTCCGAAGTCGAACGACATACCTGCGACGGGCTGGCGTGGAGTCCAATGTTCCTTTCCCTGCGAAGCGGGGGAAGGTGCCGACTGCGAAGGCAGGATGCCGAAGCGAACGGCGAAGCCGGCCCGAAGGGCGTGCCGCAGGAGCGGCACGTAAGGCGGATGGGGGTGCTCTTGATCCTACCTTTGCACGGCGAAAAGTGAGCTTGCCCGGATTTGATAGACACCTATCCTGAGCCGCAAGGTTCGCCAAAAAAGGTGGTCATCATGTCCAGACGTATACGTCGTCGTTTTACCGAAGAGTTCAAGGCCCGCGCGGTGGCGATGGTGCTT
>DASRUB010000350.1:0-8163 GCA_035655635.1 Rhodanobacter sp.
GGTCTTTTCGTTTCCGACGTGGACGGAACAGCTTGCGGTGATCGGCCTGATCGGAGGTTTTCCGATTGCGCTGGTGCTGGCGTGGGCGTACGAACTGGAGCCTGACGGACTTCATCGCGACCCTTCGCCGCTCCCCGAATCCGGTCAGAAACGAAATCATCGCATCGATATTGCGATTGGCCTGCTCGTCACGCTGTCGCTGGCGGTGACCGCCGTGATCTGGTCGCTGCACCGGGCACCGGCAAAAGTCAGCCTGCTACCCGCCTCCACCCGGATGGCAACACCGATCCAGGCGCCGCCACGATCCCTGGCCGTTCTGCCGTTCGAAAACATGAGCGGCGATCCCAAACAGAAATACTTCAGCGAAGGGATTTCCACCGAATTGATCGGGCGGCTTGCGCGCAATTCCAATCTGCACGTCGCAGCACGCACATCGTCGTTCTTCTTCGAGGGCAAACAGCAGGACATCCGCGTCATCGCGCAAAAATTGAACGTGCGCTCGGTCCTCGAGGGCAGCGTGCAGTCGGACGGCGGCCACGTGCATATCGAGGTGTCGCTGGTCAATGCCGCCGACGGATATCAGTTGTGGTCGCAAAGCTACGACCGCTCGCTGAGCGACATCCTTGCCGTGCAATCGGAGATTGCACAATCCATTGCCCAGGCGCTGGCGCCTGCGCTGAGCGACGCGCAAATTCCGAAATCCGGGCAGATCGATCCCGCTATCTATCGCGACTATCTGCAAGGCCAATCCTATTTCGATCAAACCTTGAGCGAAGGCCAGACGCCCGCGTCGCGAGACGCCTTGAACAGGGCGGTGGTGCTGTTCCGGAAAGTGACCGCGGCGGCGCCGGATTTTGCCGACGGCCAGGCAGCGTTGGCGAACGCGCTTTTGTACGTGGATGATGCGCTGGACGATCAGATCAACGCGGCGCTTGGGCACGCGCTCTCGGTCGACCCGCAGAACCCGGAAGCACTGAAGGTGGCGATCGACCTCGCGACCCGCCGCCGGGATTGGGATGGCATTATCAGGAACGCTCTGATCCTGAAGCGGACTGCCGGGCATACCGCCGCCGGTGCCGAAGGCATGAGCGACGCTCTTTTCGCTTTTTCACTGTTTGATGCGCAGGCCATGTATACGCGCGAGTGGGCGCAAACCGACCCGTTTTCCTACAACGCGTGGGCGGCGGTCATGAACAACTATTTTGCCAACGCGCATTTCGCAGATGCCCTCGCCGCCGCCAGTGAAGCCTTGGCGCTGCATCCGGACGATCCCGTGACCCACCAATACCAGTGCGTTTCGTTTGCGAGTCTCGATCGCATCAAGGAGGCGACCGCGGTTCTGGATACCCTTTCGACGCCCGGCATTCCGGTACCTCTCCACACGCATTGCAAATTCTTTGTCTTGCTGCACAGCGCCGGCCCGAAAGCGGCGATTGCTTTCGTCGATGGCGTGCTGGCGCACCATCCCGATGACGCCGGCACTCCTGGCGACGTGGGCTTCATGCTCAGCCATACCGGCGCCATCAATCAAGCGATGGACTGGTACGAGAAGGCGTTCAACAAGAACCATTGGGCCTTCGGGTTCTATCCGGGAAAAACGGCGACACAGACATTCCTCGACAGCCCGCGCTGGATCGCGCTGACCCAACGGCCCGAATACCAACGTTGGCTGGCCGCGCGAAAACGCGCCCAGGTCGAACTGGCCAGCGCGATACCGTAAAGCAGCGCAACCGGCATGCGCTTCAGTGCACTTCCTGCGATGGAAGGCGAGCAACCAGTTCAGAACCCGGGCTACGCCGGTGTCGAAATCCCTTACACAATCGCGCTCAGCCAGGCACGCGAATAAACACCACGACCTTGGCTGGCTTGCAATTCCGACCTTTTCGTCCGGAAGGCGCGGCAGGACTGGGGAAAGTCCACTTCCGTGAGGTTGCCGGATTCCTGTTTCGGCCGGGTGTTTTTCGGCGTTTGCATCTTTTGGTGCCCGCCGCAGGCACAGAAGGTGCCGAAGTTCTTTACAACAATTCCCTGATCAAGCCGCTTGCCACTGAAATATATTAAACAAAAACAATAACTTGCATAGATGGCACATCAAATGCTTCATTCAGGAGTTACCCAAACGAACCCGCAGAGCGGTATGCCCTGCTCGATGTACCACCAGGAGGTTGCCACCATGAATGCGATAGAAAGCACCTTGATGAAGGCGAGGCTTTTGACGACCGGCGCGATGCTAGCAATGTTTGTATTGACGCCTTATGCCCAAGCAACCACCGTCCAGATCGGCTTCACCGGCGCTTTGGGCAGCGGGCACGCTTCACTGAATGTCGGGCCCGATACCACTGGGGTTGAACCAGCTGGTACAGGTGATCCAGCCGGGGCCCAGCTGATCACGGGCGCCAGCGGCACCTTTACGAACTCGACCTTCGGCAACGTAACGATCACCGGGGTGCTGGCGCGCAACTTCGCCACGCCGTTCGATATGCAACCCGGTGGCAGTTGGCAATCCGGCGACCTGCCGTTCCCGGCGAGCTTCAGCCAGCTTGCCGCGTCCGGCACCTCGGCGCAGGACAATGGTGTGATTACGTACGATGACCTTTTTTACGCCCATGGCTCGCCAGAGTCCTGTTGGGATTATCCCTTCTTCGGCGGATTCCTCGACCCCTATGGCGTGATGTTCTCGCTCAGCAACGGCGGTTACCTGGATCTGTGGAGCTTCGGGGTGGTTTCCCCTGACTTCTTTGGGCCGGGGTCCGGTGGCCTTACCTACGGCATGGCAGTCATTCAATCAATTCCCGACGGCGGCTACGAAGTTTTGGCTGGTGCACCGTTCGCCAGCGCGTCCGTGCCGGAGCCAAAATTCCTGTGGCTGTTCGGCATCGGAGTGCTTGGACTGTTTGCTTGGCGCCGGTCGGCAGAATTGCGCAAGGCATCTCGCACCGGTTGATCAAAGCGGGTCGGAGCCGAGTGGCACCTGCTTGAAGGTCACCCGGCTCCCCACCGTTTGCGCTGAGCGGCTGTGAATAGTGCTCTTGTTTGAACCGATGCCATCCATGGCATCAGCCCTTCGGGCAGCGTTGCTGCTCAAGATGGCAAGCCTGCCATCTTGTTCCCCGCTTCGCGGGGGAAGGAAAACTGGACTCCGCGCCAGCCCATCGCCGGCATGTCCTTCGACATCCTCGCTCATCAAAGCTGTGGCCATCCGTGGCCACTCCCCGCGTGCGGCCATCGGCCCACGCTCAGGGCCTGCCCCGGACCTGATCCTGTCTCTTGATCACACCTTGGATTAGTGCAGAAGAGCCGGCAGGCAGTGCCCGTCCCACGATCGCCGCGCCGTAGGGCGGGCACTGCCGCCGGCTTTTTACCGCGGTATTCGATAGAGATCTGATCAAGAGACAGGACTCGATCCGGGGCCGAACGGGGCTAAAGCAAGTGCCATTCGGCTCTGACCCGGTTAGTCGGACCCGGCTGGTCGAGACGCCAGAGGTCGGCGGTGGTCAACGGAAAGTTTCGGCGCCCGTTGTGTCTGAGGCGAAGCCTGCGGCTGGCACAATGGCATCCATGGCGTAGCTGCATCCCGGAGGTGCGACTGCTAAACAAACGCTCGTTGCAGGTACAGAAAAGCATGCAGCACATTTCCTGGAAGAAGCTCACGCTGGCCGTCGCCGGACTGGTGGTGATCGGCCTGGTGTTGCATGATCGGTTGGGTAGTGGCGGCGACGCCGCCACGATCAAGCCAGCCCCCGCGATTCCCGTGCAGATCGCGGTGGCGCAGCGCGGCGACCTGGCGCTTTCGCTCGACGTGATCGGCCGTGCCGAAGCCTATTCCACGGTCACCGTGCAATCGCGGGTGAGCGGGCAGCTGAAATCGCTGGCGTTCACCCCCGGCGCCCACGTGCACGCCGGCCAGGTCATCGCGCAGATCGATCCAAGCCTGTTGCAGGCCCAACTGGACCAGTCGCGCGGCAATCTGGCGAAGGACCAGGCGCAACTGACGAACGCGCAAAAGGTGCTGCAACGTTACGCGCCGATACTGGCCAAGGGCTATGTATCCAAGACGGACTACGACACCTACAAGGCGAACGTCGGCGTCTACACCGCCAGTGTGAAGGCTGACCAGGCGGCGGTGGAAATGGCGCAAACCCAACTGGGCTACGCGCAGATCAGCGCACCGATGGACAGCGTCGCCGGCGCACCGCTGATGTATCCGGGCGCGCAGGTGAATGCCAACAGCACCAATCTGGTGGTGCTCAACCAGTTGCGCCCGATCCACCTCGACTTTGCCGTGCCGGAAGCGGCCTTGCCCGCGATCAAGGCCGCCTACGCCCGCGGCAAGGTCACGGTGAGCGCGACCATTCCCGAAACATCCGGCGCACCGCTGCTCGCCACGCTGGATTTCATCAACAACGCGGTGGACACGAACACCGGCACGGTCGAACTCAAGGCCAGTTACCCCAACGCCGACGACCGCCTGACGCCTGGTCAGTTCGTGCAGGTGGTGCTGCCGACCACGCGTCTGGAGAACGTGGTGACGGTGCCGGCGGTGGCGCTGCAAAACTCGCCGGAAGGCAGCTTCGTGTTCGTGGTCGATCCGGGCGACACGGTGCAGCAGCGGATGGTGACGATCGGCCCCGGCAACGGCGACCGCCTGGTGATCGCCAAAGGCCTGACCGGCGGCGAGCGCGTTGTCACCGATGGCCAGATGCTGCTGACCAAGGGCGCGCACGTACGCGTCACCTCCGGCTGAGCCGATGAACCTGCCTGCCCTGTGCATCCGCCGGCCGGTGATGACGGCACTGTTGATGATCGCGCTGGTGGTATTCGGCATCGCCGCCTACCCGCGCCTTCCGGTGAACGAGTTGCCGAACGTGGACTTCCCCACCATCTCGGTGAGCGCCAGCCTGCCTGGCGCTTCGCCGGAGACGATGGCGACGGCGGTGGCCACGCCACTGGAAAATCGCTTCTCGGCGATTGCCGGCATCTCGTCGATGACCTCGACCAGCGCGCTGGGCTCCACCTCGATCACGTTGACGTTCGAGTTGAGCCGCAGCATCGACGGCGCCGCGCAGGACGTGCAGGCGGCGATCTCGGCGGCGCAGCGGCAACTACCCACCACGATGCCGACGCCGCCCACGTTCCGCAAGGTGAACCCGGCCGACAAGGCGATCCTGTACCTCACGCTCAGCTCGGACACGTTGCCGTTGTCCACCGTGGACGAGTACGGCGAAACCCAGCTGGCGCAGCGGTTGTCGATGATCGACGGCGTGGCGCAGGTGGACGTGTTCGGCTCGCAGAAATACGCGGTGCGCATCAGCGTCGACCCGAACAAGCTGGCTGCCAACGGCATCGGCATCGACACGTTGCAGCAGGCAATTGCCGATGCCAACGTCAACCTCGCCACCGGTTCGCTCAACGGCAGCCGGCAATTGCTGCAGGTGAATTCGGACGGCCAATTGCAAAGCGCCGCGCCGTACAACAACGTGGTGGTGGCCTATCGCAATGGCGCGCCGATCCGGCTGTCGCAACTTGGCCATGCCAGCGATGGCGTGCAGAACGACCAGGTGGCGAGCTGGTTCAACGGCAAGCGTGCGGTGGTGCTGGCAATCGACCGCCAACCCGGCTCCAACACGGTGGCGACGGTCGATCGCATCCGCGCCGTGTTGCCGCAATTCGAGGCGACGCTGCCGCCGTCGGTCAAGCTTGGCGTGCTGTACGACCGTTCCGATTCGATCCGTTCTTCCGTGGATGACGTGCAATACACCTTGCTGCTGGCCGGCGCGCTGGTGATCCTGGTGATCTATCTGTTCCTCGGCAGCGTCTCGGCTACGCTGATTCCCGCGCTGGCATTGCCAGTGTCGGTGATCGGCACGTTCGGCGTGATGTATGCGCTGGGCTACAGCCTGGACAATCTCTCGTTGCTGGCGCTGACCCTGGTGGTTGGCTTCGTGGTGGACGATGCCATCGTGATGCTGGAGAACATCGTGCGCCATGTCGAGGATGGCATGGACCCGTATGAGGCATCGCTGAAAGGCGCCGCCGAGATCGGCTTCACGATTTTCTCGATGACGCTGTCGCTGGTGGCGGTATTCCTGCCGGTGATGTTCATGGGCGGCATCGTGGGGCGGCTGTTCCACGAGTTCGCGGTGGTCATCAGCACCGCGATCCTGATTTCTGGCTTCGTCTCGATCACGCTGACACCGATGCTGTGCAGCCGCTTCGTCAAACATGCCGAGCATGAGAAGAAGTCGCGCGCGGTGCTGTGGTTCGACCAGGGTTTCAACCATGTGCGCGATGGCTACAACCGTTCGCTCGGCTGGTCGGTGGCGCATCCGCGCGTGGTGCTGGGCGTGTTCTTCGCCAGCCTTGCGGCGACCGCGCTGCTGTTCGTGGTGGTCGACAAGGATTTCATCCCGGCCGGCGACAGCGGCCAGCTGATCGTCAACGTGGAAGGCCCGGACGACATCTCGATCACCGGCATGAAACTGCGCCAGCAGCAACTGGCGGCCATCGTGGCGAAGGACCCGAACACTGCCAGCTACATGTCGTCGGTGGGCAGCGGCGGCTCGCGCACCACCACCAACAACGGCTCGATCTTCATGCGGCTGAAGCCGGCCAGCGAGCGCAAGCTCGATCCGCCGCAGATCATCCAGGAGCTGCGCGCGAAGTTCGCCAAGGTGCCGGGCATCCGTGCCTACATCCAGAACCCGCCGGCGATCCAGGTGGGAGGCCGACAGTCCAAGGCGGAATACCAGTACACGCTGCAGTCGATCGACTTGCAGGCGCTGTACGCGTGGTCAGGCAGGGTGCTGCAGGCATTCGGCAAGCTTCCCGGTTTCCAGGATGTCACCAGCGATCTGGACCTCAACGGTCCGGCGATCACCGTACATGTGGATCGCGACAAGCTGGCTCCGCTGGGCCTGACCATGTACCAGGTGCAGACCGCGCTGGGCAGCGCATTCGGCGAGAACCAGGTGTCCACGATCTATGGCTCGGCCACACAGTACTGGGTGATACTGCAGGTCAACTACGCGCAGCAGAACGACCCGGCGGTGCTGTCGCAGCTGTACGTCACCTCCAGCACCGGCACGCTGGTGCCGCTGAGCGCCGTGGCAAGTTTCCAACGCACCTCGCAGCCGCTCACGGTGAATCATCAAGGCCAATTGCCGGCGGTGACGATCTCGTTCAACCTGGCGCCGGGCGTGAGCCTGAGCCAGGCGGTGTCGAGCATCGACGGCGCGATGCAGAAACTCAACCTGCCGGCGTCGATCACCGGCAGCGTGCAAGGCACGGCGCAGGCGTTCGAGCAATCGATGCAGGGCATGGGCCTGCTGCTGGTGCTGGCGGTGTTCGTGATCTATCTGGTGCTGGGCATCCTGTACGAGAGTTTCATCCACCCGCTGACGATCCTGTCCGGCCTGCCGGCTGCGGGGGTGAGCGCGCTGCTGACCCTGATCATCTTCAACCAGCCACTGGACCTGTTCTCATTCGTCGGCATCGTGATGCTGATCGGCATCGTCAAGAAAAACGCGATCATGCTGATCGACTTTGCCCTGGAGCGGCAGCGCGTGGAGGGCATGGCGCCGGCACAGGCCATCGTCGAGGCCTGTCACGTACGTTTCCGCCCGATCATGATGACGACCATGTCCGCGTTTGCCGGCACCATGCCGATCGCGCTGGGCATGGGCGCAGGTGCGTCGTCGCGGCGCGCACTGGGTCTGGCGGTGGTCGGCGGCCTGCTGGTGTCGCAGCTGCTCACGCTGTACCTGACGCCGGTGATCTACATCTACATGGATCGACTACAACAACGATTCCATCGCGGCACGAGGCAAATTCCCACGCTGGAGCACCCCACCACGGCCAGCCCGGAGTCCGGGCGGTAGAAACCGAACAGGCGACTTTGCAGCCCGGACGGTTTCTGCGCCCACGCTCCTAGGAAATCCTTTCGTTTGCCGTGACCTCGGGAGCCGCCACTTCGCGCGGGAACAGGTACCGACTCACCAGTGCAGCGAGCACCGCGCCCACCAGCGGGGCAACGATGAACAGCCACAGTTGGCTCAACGCCTCCCCGCCCACGAACAAGGCTGGCCCGAGGCTGCGTGCAGGATTCACCGACGTGCCAGTCAGTGGAACCCCGACCAGGTGCACCGTCGCCAGCGCCAGGCCGAT
>DASRUB010000351.1:0-13463 GCA_035655635.1 Rhodanobacter sp.
ATCAACAAATACCTCGGCTCGGATTTCCAGGTGCTGGCCTCCTACGGCCACGTGCGCGATCTGCGGCCGAAGGAGGGCGCGGTCGACACTGAGCACGGCTTCGCGATGGCCTATGAGATCATCGAGCGCAACCAGAAGCACGTTGATGCCATCGCCAAGGCCGCCAAGCTGGCCGACGACATCTATCTGGCGACCGACCTGGATCGCGAAGGCGAGGCGATCAGCTGGCATATCAGCGAGATTCTGCAGCAGCGCGGCCTGACCAAGGGCAAGCGGATGCACCGGGTGGTGTTCTCCGAGATCACGCCCAAGGCGATCAAGGCTGCGGTGGCTTCGCCGCGCCAGCTTTCGCATGATCTCGTCGATGCCCAGCAGGCGCGCCGCGCGCTGGACTACCTGGTCGGCTTCAACCTGTCGCCGGTGCTCTGGCGCAAGGTGCAACGCGGCCTGTCCGCCGGCCGCGTGCAGTCGCCGGCGCTGCGCATGATTGTCGAGCGCGAAGAGGAGATCGAGGCGTTCACGGCGCGCGAGTACTGGACGATCGAAGCCCGGCTCAAGCACGCCGAGGGCGATTTCAAGGCACGCCTGTCCCGCCTCAACGGCAAGAAGTTCGAACAGTTCGACCTCGTCAGCGAGACCGCTGCACAGGCGGCGCGCGAGGCGCTGAACGCGGCCGCGCACGGTCGTCTCACGGTCAGTGAAGTCACCTCCAAGGAACGCAAGCGTCGTCCGGCCGCCCCGTTCACCACCTCGACCCTGCAGCAGGAGGCCGCGCGCAAGCTAGGCTTCACCACCAGCCGCACGATGAAAGTGGCGCAGGGCTTGTACGAAGGCGTGGCACTAGGCAGCGAGGGCAACGTCGGCCTGATCACCTACATGCGTACCGACTCCACCATGCTCGGCGAAGATGCGCTGAGCGAATTGCGCCAGCTGATTGCGCGCGACTTCGGCGGGCACGCGCTGCCGGATGCGCCGCAGATCTACAAGACCAAGTCGAAGAACGCGCAGGAAGCGCACGAGGCGATCCGACCGACCGCGGCCATGTACACGCCCAAATCCGTGGCCGCCTTTCTCAACGACGACCAGCGCAAGCTGTACGAACTGATCTGGAAGCGGACGGTGGCCTGCCAGATGATCCACGCCACCCTGAACACCGTATCGGTGGAATTCGCGCTGCCCGACGTGGCTGGCGGTGACGCTTCTTTCCGCGCCACCGGTACCACCGTGGTCGATCCCGGCTTTCTCGCCGTCTACGAGGAAGGCAGCGACCAGAAGAATGCCGACGATGACGACGAAGGTCGCCGGCTGCCGCGTCTGCAGAAAGGCGAAGCGGTGCCGCTGGAGCAGATCGCGGCCGACCAGCATTTCACCGAGCCGCCGCCGCGTTATTCCGAAGCCAGCCTGGTCAAGGCGCTGGAAGAACATGGCATCGGCCGGCCGTCGACCTATGCCAGCATCATCCAGGTCCTGCAGAACCGCGAATACGTGTACCTGGACAGTCGCCGCTTCAAGCCCAGCGATGTCGGTCGGGCGGTCAGCAACTTCCTCACCCAGCATTTCGCCCAGTACGTCGATTACGACTTCACCGCCAAGCTCGAAGACGAGCTCGACGCGGTCAGTCGTGGTGAAGAGGCCTGGGTGCCCTTGATGGAGCGCTTCTGGCTGCCGTTCAAGCAGCAGGTGGACGAGAAGGCCCAGTCAGTCGACCGCAGCGAAGCTACCGGTGCGCGGGAACTGGGCGCTGATCCGAAAACCGGCAAACCGGTGTTCGTGCGGCTGGGCCGGTTCGGGCCCTACGCCGCGATCGGCGACAAGGACAGCGACGAAAAGCTGCAGTTTGCCTCGCTGCGCCCGGGTCAGAGCATGCACACCATTTCCCTGGCCGAGGCGCTGGAGCTGTTCAAGCTGCCGCGCCAACTGGGCCAGGCAGAGAACGGCGATGAAGTCAGCGTCGGCATCGGCCGCTTCGGCGCGTTCGTGAAGCAGGGCAGCACCTACGCCTCGCTCAAGCCCGAGGATGACCCGTACACCGTCGAGCTGCCGCGGGCGCTGCAACTGGTGTCTGACAAGCTGGAGATGCTGGCGAACCGGGTGATTCGCGATTTCGGCAATGGCGTGCAGGTGCTCAACGGCCGCTACGGTGCCTACATCACCGACGGCGAAAAGAATGCACGCATCCCGAAAGAGCAGGAACCGAAGGATCTGACCGAAGCCCAGTGCCTCGAACTGCTCGCCGCGGCGCCGGTGCGCAAGGGCCGCTTCGGCAAGAAGACTGCGACGAAGAAGGCCGTGGCGAAGAAGGTGGCACCGGCGAAGAAGGCCGCAGCGAAAAAAACACCCGCCAGGAAGACGGCTGCGAAGAAAACCGCCGCAAAGAAGACCGCGACGAAGAAAGCCGTCGCCAAGGAAGCCGTGGTCAGCAAAGCCGGGGTCTGAGTGCTGCAGCGTTTCACCCTTGCCGAAATCGATGCCGCCGCCGCGTTGTTGCACGGCGGCGGCGTGCTGGCCTATCCGACCGAAGCGGTGTTCGGGCTTGGCTGCGATCCGCACGACCGCGCCGCCTTCGGGCGCGTGTTTGCGCTGAAGCAGCGTCCGGCCACCCAGGGCGTACTGTTGATCGCCGCGGATTTCGCCCAGGTGGAGCATTACATCGAGCTGGCCGACGTTCCGGATGAGGTGCTGGCGCAGGTGCGGGCGAGCTGGCCCGGCCCGCACACCTGGATCTTCCCGCGCTCGGCCGAGGTGCCGCCATGGGTCGCCGGCGAACATGTCGGCATCGCGCTGCGGGTCACCGCGCACGCTCCGGCCGTTGCGTTGTGCCGCGCGTTTGGCGGCGCGCTGGTGTCGACCAGCGCGAACCCGCATGGCCAGCCGCCGGCGCGCGCGGCATCGACCGTGGCGGAATACTTCGGCGATGCGCTGGACGGGCTGTTGGGCGCCCCGCTGGGCGGCCAGGCCAGCCCCACGACGATTCGCGACGCGCTGTCGGGCGCTATCATTCGCGCTGGAGCGTAGCGTGTCGAAAAAGGGCGGGCGCCCTTGTTCGACCCTCTGCAAGGGGAGCGTGCCGGTTCATGTGCCAGCTGAACCGCCGCGGGATACCAGCCGGCGGCATTCACGCCGCCGTTCATCGGATGGCGCGATGCTGCGGCACGACGCATTGAAGATCAGGGAGACTGCGGCTTGGCCATCGTTTACGACACCTACCGGCGCGAAGCATCGTCGCGGCTGCCGCTGCTGGGCGCGAACGACCCTTCGTGCACCGTGGCCTGGCGTCACGGCGAGCCGGTGAGCGCGGCGCGCTTCCTGGCGCAGGTGCATGCAGTGGCTGAGGGATTGCCGGCGGCTTCCGCCGCGGTCAATCTGTGCGGGGATCGCTACGCGTTTCTGGTCGCGTTCTGCGCGATCATGCTACGCGGCCAGGTCAACCTGCTGCCGTCCTCGCGCGCGCCGCAGGCGGTGGACGAGGTGATGGCCGCGCATCCGGGCTGCTATGCGCTGGGCGAACAGGCGCTCGACCCGGCCCCACGCGGCTACTGCCAATTGCCGCCGCTGGATGCCGCGCCACCGACTGAATCCGATGCCGCCTGGCCCTCGATCCCGGCCGATCAGGTGGTGGCGATCGGCTACACCTCCGGTTCCACCGGCGCGCCCAGCGCCAACCTGAAGACCTGGGGCAATTTCCACGCCAGCAACGCTGGCAACCTGGCGATGCTGCATGCCGCCGTCGGCACGCGTTTCGGGGTGGTCGCCACGGTGCCGCCGCAGCACATGTACGGCATGGAGATGTCGGTGCTGCTGCCGCTGCTGGGTAGCGTCGGCGTGCATGCCGGGCGGCCGTTCTTCCCGGCCGACGTCGCATCCGCGCTGGCCGAGATACCGGCACCGCGGCTGCTGGTGACCACGCCGGTGCACCTGCGCGCACTGATCGAATCCGGCATCGAGCTGCCATCCATCGCGGCGATGGTGTCGGCCACCGCGCCGCTGCCGGTCGAGCTGGCGCGGGCCGCCGAACAGCGCTTCGGCGCGCCGATGCTGGAAGTGTTCGGTTCCACCGAGACCTGCGTGTTTGCCAGCCGCCGTCCTGCCGTGGACGAGGACTGGTCGCTGTACGACGCGGTGAGCCTGCATCCGCAGCCGGACGGCACCGCGATCGAGGCGCCGCAACTGGACGCGCCGGTCACCCTGGCCGACATCGTCAGCCTGTCCCACGGCGGTCGCCGCTTCCGTCTGTGCGGTCGGCATGCCGACATGCTGGAGATCGCCGGCAAGCGTGCCTCGCTGGCCGATCTCAGCCGCCGCCTGCTGGCGATCCCGGGCGTGCGCGACGGCGTGGTGTTCCAGCTCGGCGGCGACGGCGATGCGCTGGGCGTGCACCGGATCGCCGCGCTGGTGGTGGCGCCGGCGCTGGATGAGCACGCGATTCTCGATGCACTGCGGCAGGCCATCGACCCGTTGTTCCTGCCGCGCCCGCTGAAACGGGTGGCAGCGTTGCCGCGCAACGAGACCGGCAAGCTGCCGCGTGCCGCCTTGCTGGATCTGCTGCACCGACACGACTGAAACATCCCGGACGTCATCTCACACGTCCCCTCGGACGCGCTGGCGCAACCGTTACAATGCGCAGCGGCGTCACGTGGCGCGCGGGAGTGCAGGCATGAAGGTTCTGGTGATCGGCGGCGGCGGGCGTGAACATGCGCTGGCCTGGAAGCTCAGGCAGTCGTCGCAGGTCGACGAGGTCATCGTGGCACCCGGCAATGCCGGCACCGCGCGCGAGCCCGGGGTGCGCAATGCCGACGTCGCGGTCAATGACATCGAGGGCCTGTTGCAACTGGCGAAACACGAAAAGGTCGGGCTCACCGTGGTGGGTCCCGAGGTGCCTCTGGTCGCCGGTGTCGTGGACAAATTCACCGCCGCCGGCCAGCGTATCTTCGGGCCGCGGGCGATCGCTGCGCAGTTGGAAGGCTCCAAGGCATTCGCCAAGGATTTCCTGCAGCGCCACAACATCCCGACCGCGCACTACGCGGTGTTCACCGAACTGAACCCGGCGCTGGCCTACGTGCGCGAACAGGCCCATCAGAGCGGGGGCGCACCGATCGTGATCAAGGCCGATGGCCTCGCCGCCGGCAAGGGCGTGGTGGTCGCGCTGACCCAGGCCGATGCCGAACTCGCGTTGCACGACATGCTCGGCGCGCACAGCTTCGGCGATGCCTCGGCGCGGGTGGTGATCGAGGAATTCCTTGATGGCGAGGAAGCCAGCTACATCGTGATGAGCGACGGCAGCCACGCGTTGCCGATGGCCTCCAGCCAGGACCACAAGCGCCGCGACGAAGGTGATCTTGGTCCCAACACCGGCGGCATGGGCGCGTACTCGCCGGCACCGGTGGTCACGCCCGAGGTCGAGCAGCGCATCCTGAAGCAAGTGATCGAGCCGACCTTGCGCGGGATGGCGGCGGAAGGCGCGCCGTTCATCGGTTTTCTGTACGCGGGCCTGATGATCGACAAGCAGGGCGCGCCGAAGGTGATCGAGTTCAACGTGCGTTTGGGCGACCCCGAGACTCAGCCGATCATGCTGCGGTTGCAGTCGGACCTGGTCGAGCTGATCGAGGCGGCGCTCGATGGCCGGCTGGAAACCACCCGCGCACGCTGGGATGCGCGCCCGGCGATCGCCGTGGTGATGGCCGCGGCGGGTTATCCGGCGCGGGTGCGCCGTGGTGACGCGATCGAAGGGCTGGACGCCATCCACCCGGACGACGTGAAAGTCTTCCACGCCGGCACGGCAGTGGACGCGGACGGACGCGTGGTGACCTCGGGTGGCCGCGTGCTGACCGTGTGCGCACTGGGCGACGAGCTCGCCGCGGCGCGCGACGGCGCGTATGCCGCCGTCGCGCGTCTCCACTATGACGGCGCGTTTCATCGCCGGGATATCGCGCACCGGGCCCTGCACCGACACTGAGCGGCGTACGCTGGCGCATGGCAGTGGGCGGCGCCGGTTGACTTTTCAGTGCCGCGGTCTTTGCTATATGCTTGGAGGCTCCCCCGCGTAGATGTCGTGGCGCAGCAACGCCTGAGCGACTACGTGCAGTTTTAACGTTGATGAGGTTTTCGCATGCGCAAGACGGTTTTGTCGCTGGTATCGGTCGCGGCACTGGCTTTGGCCGGGTGCAACGGTTCCCCTTCATCGGACCAGGCCGGCGACGGCAGTCCGGCGTCCCCGGGCAGTGCGGCGGTGGCCCAGGTTCCCAGTGAAGTCAGTGGAACGATCTCGTTGCGTGCCGGTTCTCCACAGCCGTCAGACAAGGCAACCCTGGTGCTGAACCTGGTCGACGTCTCGTCCACCGCGGCCGGCTCCGCGCCGCTGGCCACCCGCACTTCCCCTGCCGGCACGTTTCCGCAGCCGTTCAAGCTGACCTTCAACCCGGCCGACGTGAAGCCGAGCGACCTTTACGTGGTGCAGGCGAACCTCACCGATGGCGAGCGCCACTACGTGATGCCGATCCAGGCTCCGGTGCTGGCCAAGGGCAGCAAGAACGACAGCGTGTCGATCCAGTTGCAGGCCGAGCAGACGCCGGGCGAGAAACTGCTGGCCGAGTTCAAGGCCGAACAGGAACAGCTTGGCGCGATGAAGGCCAGCCACGGCACCAAGCTGGAGACGGATGCCTCGCGCGGCTGGCAGTTGTTCCGCCAGGACGGCCAGATCCATTTCATCCGTGAGCTGGTCGAGTACACCAAGGATGGCTTCACCAGCACCGATTACGCTTACAAGAACGGCAAGCCCTGGGCCATCGCGCAGGAGCACAAACCCAGCCGTGACGGCAAGCCCACGTCGATCGATCGCGCCGGCTGGAGCGACGACGGCACGCTGGTATTGAAACAGCACCAGGTCGGCAACGACGTGACGCCGCTCGACGCTGACGCAGCGGACAAGCTGAAGCAGGAAGCCATGGACATCCTCGGCATTGCCACCAAGGGCAAGAACAAGTAGGCACGGGCGATCATCGCCACACCACAAAAAGGCCGCCGGTGATCCCGAGCGGCCTTTTTGTGGTGCCGTCGAAACCGCGCCGGATCGCTCCGGCGCGACGGGTTCCTCAGAGCAGGATCTTGAAGCCCATGTTGATGTCGTTGAAACGCTGGCTGCTGTCGCTGAAACGACCGCTGTAGCCAACCCAACTCGACACGCTCGGGGTCAGCTGGGTGGTCAGGCCCAGCGTGGCCGCGCCCCAGGTCTTGTCCGGTACATACCCGGCGAGGGTGAACGAACCGGACATGCTGGTCAGCCCGGCGGTGACTTCGCTGGGGTCAGCCTTGCTGTCGTGATTCCATGACAGCTCGACAAACGGCTTCAAGACCGCATTGGAGATCTGGAATTCACCCTGCACGCGCCAGCCGACGGTGCCGATGAGCGCCTTGCGGTGCTGGTTGGCGAACCACATCGCGGTACCGTCGGTACCGCTTTCCCGGTAGCCGCTGACACCGATACTGTGCCACTCGACGTTGGCAAACGGACCGTATTGCAACTGGTTCTGGCCGAACCACCAGCCACCAGTGAAGCCCAGGCCGCCGTGTGCGCCACCGGTGTTGCCGCTCTCGACGCGGGTCATCGGGCCGAGCTGGATATTGCGATCGACGTCGGTGAAGTGGGCGTGACCGGCTTCGCCGTAAGCGCCCACATAGGCACCGCCGGAGTGGTAGTCGATATAGGCCAGCGCGGAGATGTCCTGCATCTGGTATCCACCGCTGCCACCGACTATCCCGGTATTGCCATGGCCCACGCCCAACGCGGCACCGATCGAGAGGTTGTCGTTGTAGCGCAGGGCGCCGCCGACGGTCAGATTGAAGTTGTTGCTGTTGGCCTTGGGCGAACTGTCGGACGCATCGAAGCGCTGCTGACTGTAGTTGACATCGGCGAACAGGCGCGTGCCACTGCCGGTGCCGTCATTGAGCATTTCATGGCGCAGGGTCCGCGTTTGCGTGGTGATCGAAGTCAGCGGCGCCTGGCTCAACAGGGAGGTCTGTCCCGGTGCGGCGATTTCAGACAACACCGCCTGCGCCAGCAGACGATGCGCAGCCGCGGTCGGGTGAACGCCATCGGCGAACAGATAGGTCTGATCCGTGCCATCGGCGTAGCTGTAGGGCAAGCCGGAACCCACCGGGCCGCACATGAGCGAGGTGGCGGTCGCACCGCAGGCAGGGGTGGTGACATTGGTGAAGCCGTAGGCGGCAGGGTTCGCAATCACCTCGTTGACCAGCGCGAACGAATTGACCGGGATGATGTTCATGCCCTTGCCGCTCAGCTGGTCCAGACCGATGTTCAGCTGGCCGTTGTACAGCGCCGACAGCTGGGTGGCGCCGGCGGAAGCGGCGGCGCCACCGGCCATGCCCGACGGCGTCTTGCCGATATCGGGCAGGTTGTAGACCACCGCATACCTGGCGCCGGCCGCCTGCAACGAACCAATCAAGCCGAGCTCGGTCTGGGCCGCGGCCAGCGTGCCAGCGGACAGCACGTTGGGATCGGCCGAGGTGGCGGTCAGGTAGAAGATGTCGTTGGCGCCGCCCCACACCTGGTAAAGCGCGTGGGAATCCGCCACGCCACCATTGGCTGCCAGGTACATCTGCAACTGCTGCGGCAGCGTCGGGATCGGGCCAGCGGAGGAGTTGTGCACCAGGCCGGCGCCGCCGAAGGCATAGTCGGTGCCACCCAGGAGCGAGGGGGTGACCGGCAGGCCGAGGCCGGCCGCGACCAACTCCGCCGTGGTAAGACCCGGGTTGGTGGTGAATCGCAGCGGCGGCTGGATCTGTGGGTTCAGCGCCAGCGAGAGATTGCCGGCATCACTGAGACTGTCGCCAATGATGACGACCTTGCTGAACTGGGCGGCGCTGGCGGCGGTGCTGAACAGCAGCGTGGCAGCGATGGCGCCCGCGAGAAGACGTTTGCGATGCATGTTTATGTCGAACTCCAAAAGTGGGCAGGGCTGAGCGTCACCGCGTTACGGTAAACCACTCCATACGTTTGCGCATGCTGCGCTGCACCGCGATTATTTGCATTGCAGTGCAATGGATTGGCAGGAGCCTGGACGGTAGAAACCAAGCAGGCGAGGCAAAGCCGTTTTGAGGCAGCTTGCGTGACGCTTTGAAGGCCCATAGTGGTTCTATGGGTCGAAAAGCGGCGCGGAAGATGGCCAAAACGGCGCAGCCGCAGCCGCTTGGTTTCTACCGCCCAGGTTCCTACCGCCGCTTGGCTCGCAGCAGGGCGTCGGCGAAGGCACTGTTGGCCGGGGCCGGAGCGGATTTGGCCGCTGCCGCCGGGCGAGCACCGTCCTTGCCGCGGCGCGGATCGCCGGCGCCGGTGGAGGGTCGGGAGCGGTTCTGGCCCGGTTCGTCATCCAGCCGCATCGACAGTCCGATACGCTGCCGGGGCAGATCGACCTCCATCACCTTGACCTTGACGACGTCGCCGGCCTTGACCGCCTCGCGCGGGTCCTTGACGAACGTGTGCGACAACGCCGAAACGTGCACCAGGCCGTCCTGGTGCACGCCGATGTCGACGAACGCGCCGAACGCGGCCACATTGGTGACGCGGCCTTCGAGGATCATGCCGGGCTTGAGGTCCTTCACATCCTCGACGCCCTCGGCGAAGCTGGGTGCGACGAACTCGGGGCGCGGATCGCGGCCGGGTTTTTCCAGCTCCTTCAGGATATCGCGCACGGTCGGCACGCCGAACTTCTCGTCGGTGTACTGCTCCGCTTTCAGCCCGCGCAGGAAACCGGCGTCACCGATGATGCTGCGTACTTCGCGGCCGCACTGCGCGATGATCCGTTCGACCACCGGATACGCTTCCGGATGCACCGCGCTGGCGTCCAGCGGGTTGTCGCCGTGCGTCACGCGCAGAAAGCCGGCGCACTGCTCGAACGCCTTGTCGCCGAGTCGCGGCACTTTCAGCAGCGCCTTGCGGTTGGCGAACGGACCATTCGCATCGCGGTGCTTCACCACGTTCTCGGCCACGCTGGCGGAGAGGCCCGCCACGCGCGAAAGCAGGGCGGCGGAAGCGGTGTTGACGTCCACGCCGACCGCGTTGACGCAGTCTTCCACGCGCGCATCGAGCGCACGCGCCAGCTTGATCTGGTTGACGTCGTGCTGGTACTGGCCCACGCCGATCGCCTTCGGCTCGATCTTCACCAGCTCGGCCAGCGGATCCTGCAGACGGCGCGCGATCGAGACCGCGCCGCGCAGGGTCACGTCGAGTTCGGGGAATTCCTTCGCCGCCAGTTCGGAGGCCGAATAGACCGAGGCCCCCGCTTCGCTGACCACGATCTTGGCGATCGTGTGCGAGGCATCCGCCTTGGCCAGACCCTTGATCAGCTCGCCGGCCAGCTTGTCGGTTTCGCGCGAGCCGGTGCCGTTGCCGATCGAGATCAGGTCGACATGATGCTGTTTGCACAGCCGCGCCAGTGACGCCAGCGACTCGTTCCATTGCCGCTTCGGTTCCAGCGGATAGATGACGTCGGTGGCCAGCAGTTTGCCGGTGGCATCGACCACCGCGACTTTGCAGCCGGTGCGGATGCCCGGGTCCAGCCCCATCACCGTCCTGGCGCCGGCCGGCGCGGCCAGCATCAGGTCTTTCAGGTTGTCGCCGAACACCCGGATCGCCGCGTCCTCGGCGCTTTCGCGCACGCGACCGAACAGGTCCAGGGTGAGGTGCAGATGCAGTTTTACGCGCCAGGTCAGTCGCACGGTTTCGCGCAGCCACGCGTCGGCGGCGCGGCCGCGGTTGTTAATGTTGGCGTGCGCGGCGACGCGGCCCTCGCCTTCGGCGTGACCCTGCTCGCTGTCGGTGGCGGGCGCAAGTTCCAGTTCGATCACCCCTTCATTGCGCGCGCGCATCAAGGCCAGCAGACGGTGCGAGGGGATCTTGCCGATCGGTTCGACATGATCGAAGTAGTCGCGGAATTTCGCGCCCTCGTTTTCCTTGCCCTCGATCACCTTGGCGCGGATCTGGCCCTGCGCCGACAGCCAGTCACGTAGCTCGCCGACCAGATGGGCGTCCTCGGCGATCGACTCCATCAGGATCGCGCGCGCGCCATCCAGTGCGGCGCGCACGTCGGCCACACCTTTCTCCGCATCGACGAACGATTCGGCGAAGGCATCGGGCGAGCGCGTGGGGTCCTCACGCAGGCCCAGCGCCAGCGGTTCCAGCCCCGCTTCGCGGGCGATCTGCGCCTTGGTGCGACGCTTGGGCTTGAACGGCAGGTACAGATCCTCCAGCCGCGCCTTGGTATCGGCGGCGAGCAGGTCGGCTTTCAGTGCATCGCTGAGCTTGCCCTGTTCCTCGACGCTGGCCAGAATCGCCGCGCGGCGTTCTTCCAGTTCGCGCAGATAGTGCAGGCGCTCTTCCAGCAAACGTAGTTGGGTATCGTCGAGGCCGCCGGTAACCTCCTTGCGATAGCGCGCGATGAACGGCACGGTGGCACCGCCATCGAGCAGGGCGACGGCCGCACGTACCTGTTCGATTTTCGCAGCAATATCACGGGCAAGTCGTTGTTCGATGCTTTGCATGGTGGCCTTTCGATTTCCTGCGGCGACACCTTCGTGCGCCGGATGGGCGGAACAAGCGGGCGATGATATCAAGCGCGAGGGATACCAAGCGTGTGGCGGCGCACGGACGGAGGCTGGACATGAAAACGGCGCCGCGATGCGATTCGCGGCGCCGTTCGGGAACAACACCGGATCAGGCGCTGAACGAGTTGCCGCTGTCGCCGGCTGCCGGGTTCGGCTTGAATTCGCTGGCGCGGCCGTTCAACACCAGAGTGCCGGCGATCATGTCGTGCAAGCCCTGCTTGCGCTGGGTCCAGCCGACCATCAGGAAGCCGATGCCGAGGATGATCGCGCTGAGGAACTTGGCCGGATAGCGTCCCAGCGCACGCGGAAAGCTGATCCGGTGGCCGAGCAGGTCGGTGACCCGGATGCCGAGTGCCAGCTTGCCCAGCGTGGCCTGCCACGGCGAGCTTTCGCACACGGCGAAGTACAGCCAGGCCAGCACCATGGTGATGATCATCGCGGTGCCCATCGTGGAATAAAACTGTTCGTAGGCCGCCAGCATCGCGTGCGGATCGCCCGGTGCCGCCAGCATCGCCTGCCTCATCGTCTCCGTTGCTGCATCACCGCCCATCGCCTTCATGATCAGCATGTTCGGGATGTACAGGATGATCGCGTCAAGAATATAGGCCGCCACCCGCTTCCAGAATCCGGCGTGATCCTCCAGTGCTGCGGCGGTAGTCTGCGGCAGCGCCTGCAGCGGGGCGGCGGGCGCAGCATAGGGATTCTCTGCCGCAGGATTGTCTGGTGCGTTGGCGACAGGCACTTCGTCGCGGAACAACACCGAAAGTGGCTGCCAGTCGGCCAGGCCCTCATACCATGCCAGATCCGCCGGACTGACCTTGCCGCTGCGCAGCCACTCGCGCACGTCGTCTTCTTTGTAAGGCCCATGTCGCTCGCCGTCGCGGCCGATCCAGATTTCCATTGCTCACTCCCCATGCCGGTCGAAGTCCGCATGATGCCACGGGACTGCCGTTGCGCGAACTGCTCAGGGCTTGTGAAGAAAATCACTTCCTGTGATTTTCTTCTAACGCGAGTCCGGTACAGGCCCGTACTCGCTCACGCGAATCAAGCACTTGCGTGCTCGATTCGCGCCCGGCCCTCCCTGGCCGGGCCTGAGAGGCTGTTGTCACATCCGCTCAAGCCGCGGCGCGGCGTTTCAGGTGTACCAGCAGCAGCGAAATGGCGGCCGGCGTGACGCCGCTGATGCGCGCCGCCTGGCCAAGCGTGGCCGGTTGCGTGTGCTTGAGCTTGAGCAGCACCTCGGACGAGAGGCCGCGCACCCGGTCGTAATCGAAACCGTCGGGAATGGCGGTGTGTTCGTGCCGGCGCTGGCGTTCGATCTCCTCGCGCTGGCGTTCGAGATAACCGGCGTACTTCACCTGCACTTCGACCTGGGCCGCCACGTCATCGCGCTCCACCGGTGGCCCGAACGCATCGACGCGGGTAAGCCTGGCGTAATCCAGTTCGGGGCGACGCAGCAGTTCGAGGGCGCTGGTTTCACGACTCAGCGCCACCCCAAGCTCGCGTTGCACGGCCTTGCCCAACGCGTTGTTCGGCGCGGCCCACAGTGCGCCGAGGCGGGCGGTTTCGCGTTCGACCGCCTCGCGCTTGGCGCGCAATTCGTCAAAACGAGCCTGTGCCACCACGCCGAGTTCGAAACCTTTTTCGGTCAAGCGCAGGTCCGCGTTGTCCTCGCGCAGGTGCAGCCGGTATTCGGCGCGCGAGGTGAACATGCGGTACGGCTCGATGGTGCCGTTGCTGGTGAGGTCGTCGATCAGCACGCCGATGTACGCCTCGTCGCGACGCGGATACCACGGCGCTTTGCCCCGCACGGCGAGCGCGGCGTTGAGACCGGCGATCAGCCCCTG
>DASRUB010000352.1:0-2027 GCA_035655635.1 Rhodanobacter sp.
GGAGGCGGCGGTGGTGATCACCGCGAACAGCGCCGACGCCACGATGCCGAAGCGCACCTCCTTGCCTTCCATATTGCCACCGGTGAGGCTCAGCGCGTGCATCATCGCGGTACCGTTCGCCTCTGCCCAGTAGCAGATGGCGACGCCGGCGACGAACAGCACGCCCATGCCGGCGAGGATCGCCCAACCCTGCTTCTGATTGCCGACCATGCGGCCGAATACGTTGGTCAGCGCCGCGCCAAGCGCGAAGATCGAGATCATCTGGATGTAGTTGGACAGCGCCGTCGGATTCTCGAATGGATGTGCGGCATTGGCGTTGAAAAAACCGCCACCGTTGGTGCCGAGCATCTTGATGGCGACCTGCGAGGCGACCGGGCCGACGGCAATGGTCTGCTTCGCGCCTTCCAGCGTCGTCGCGTCGACATAGGCGCCGAGCGTCTGCGGAATGCCCTGCCAGACCAGGAACAGGGCATACGGCACGCAGATCGGGATCAGCACATAGAGCGTGCAGCGGGTGATATCGACCCAGAAGTTGCCGACGGTGGCGACAGAGGCGCGGGCGAACGCGCGGATGAGCACCACCGCGAGCACAATGCCGGTCGCCGCCGAGAGGAAGTTCTGGTGCGTCAATCCGAGCATTTGCACCAGGTAGGACATGGTGCTTTCGCCGCCGTAGTTCTGCCAGTTGGTGTTGGTGATGAAGCTGATCGCCGTATTGAACGACAGATCGGGCGCGACGGCGGACTGATCCGCCGGGTTGAACGGGAGCGACGCCTGCAGCCGCATCAGCGCATAGAGAATGACGAAGCCGCCGACGTGGAACAGCAGCATGGCGATCGTATAAGCGAGCCAGCCCTGCTCGCTCTTCTCGTTGACGCCGCCGGCGCTATACAGCAGCGCCTCGACCGGCCGTAGCACCGGCGACAGGAACGTACGTTCGACGTTGAACACGCGCGTCATGTAGCCGCCCAGGACGGGCGTGAGCGCGACGATGATCGCGCAATAAAGAACGATCTGGACCCAACCGATGACGGTCATGGCATGTCTCTTTCGTTACGCACGATCTTTTCCGAAAGCCGCGTCACACCTTTCGGGATCATGCGCGCCCTCAGAAGCGTTCGGGACGCAGAAGCGCGTAGGTGAGGTAGATCAGCAGCCCCGCGGTCACGAGGGCGGCGAGCGAATAGTCGATGGGCATGGCGCACCTTCAGAGGCGGTCGCAGGCGTAGGCGTAGCCGATGGTGAGGACGAAGAGGCCAGCGGCAAGCGCCAGCATGAGAAGGTCGAGCATCACTGGTCCCTCGGGAGGGTTCACGATCGAACTCTCACCTAAGGCGCTGACCATAAGGAAGCGATGCGGATTCGCGTTGAGCCGTATCAAGATCCCATAAAGACCAGCGCCGCCGGCCGGGCGGATGTCCGGTGTGTGTGTGTGCCGGCCGTAAACTGTGCCGGACCCCATTGGTCATCGGCGGCTGCTACAATTTGTGTGCCCAGGTCGGGCCTAATCCGGGAAGCGGACCTCACGCCCTTCAACGGCTTGTCTGCTCCGGGTCAGTTCCGCCTGCCGCGGGCTGCCGTGCGAAGATCTGACATAGCTCGCAAACCGGACCTGACGCCCTTGGACGAGTTGGTCGGCTTGGGCCAATAGCTGCCGTGAAGCGTCGTTTTTGATTACGCCAGCTTCGGGTTTGCGGAAATAGCGGAAAATAAGCGATGCGGGAGTGGTGGTCGGCTGCGAAATTGGTCAATGTGACTGGAGCGGCGAGCGAGCGAATTCACATGGACGACCGTTCCTGGCAAAGTCGATGGCGGCTGGTTTGGCAGGTTCTGCGGATTGAAGCGGTCGACAAGCGCACAGCCACGACCACCGCGTCAACGAGCGGACCGGCCAAGGCGCAAGCGGCCCTGCCATCATTCGACGCCGTACTTCCGGCGATTCAAGCAGCGACGGTGCTGCTCGACCGCGACGGGCGGGTAATCGCTTTCAACGAGGCGGCACGTACGGTCGCCCCCGCATTGCAGGC
>DASRUB010000353.1:0-2692 GCA_035655635.1 Rhodanobacter sp.
TGGCGGTCGGCCACGGCCAGGTAGTGGATCTGCTGGTTACGGGCGATGTCCTCGACCAACGCACGGGTGCCGGCATGATCCTCGAGCAGCAGATTCTCGGCCGATTCGCTGGCGACCATGCGTCCCAGCGATCTGCCGAAATCCAGTGCCAGCCCGGTGACCGCGGCATTCTGCTTGGCATGGATGGCAGCCAGTCCCAGCAGCAGGGTGAGGCTCAAGAGGGCACCGAGGATGCCGGCCCAGCGCAGCCGCAGCGAGATGATGCGCGTGGCCAGCGGCTTTTCGGCCCGGCGTTCGTACTCGCGACCAGCAAGGCGCAGGTCGTCGACGACCTCGGCACCACGCTGATAGCGCGCCTCGACCGCGGGTACCAGCAAGGTGTGCACGATATCGCCCAGGATCGACGGTGTGGACGGATCACGCGGCTGGATTGACGGCAGCGGCAAGCGCTGGCGCTCAAGCATCAGTTCCCGCACGTCGCTGGTTTCCGGCCACGGCAGCTTGCCGACAAGCAGCCAGTACAGCACCACGCCCAGCGAAAACAGATCGCTGCGCGCGTCGGTCGGCTCGCCGCGCAAATGCTCCGGCGCCATGTACGCCGGAGTACCGCCGATTTCCGTGTTCGGACTGCCCGGATCGCCTTGTGTCCCGCGACGCTCGGCGATACCGAAATCGTTGACCTTGGCCTGCTTCCAGCCGTCGATCAACATGATGTTTTCGGGTTTGATGTCGTGGTGGACGACGCCGTGGGCATGGGCGTAGTCGAGCGCGGCGGCGACCTGCCCGACCAGCTCGATGATCGCCGGCAGCGGAGGAAATCCCTCGCGCGCAACACGGCTGGCCAGCGTCTCACCCGAAAGGCGTTCCATCGCGATGTAGGCGCGGCCGTCGTCGGTCTCTCCGGCGTCGAACACGGTGACGATATGCGGATGCGTCAGGTGACCGGCGGCCCGCGCTTCGGCCAGAAAGCGGTGGTGCCAGGCGGGATCGGCAGCGATCTCCCGATGCAGGCATTTGATCGCCACTTCGCGCTCGATGTCCGGATCGAAGCCGGCGTAGACGACGGCCATCGTGCCTTCGCCCAGGACGCCATCGATGCGATAGCGGCCTACTTTCTGAGGATGGGCTGTTTCGCTCACGGCGTCAGAATCAAGTCAACCACAAGGCGAGAATGCCCAGTCCGATGAGCACCAGCACGCCGGCGACAATCCAGCGCAGGCGTAGCGTGCCGGCGACACCAGGCTCCCGGGTCAGAAACACGAACTCGGCCTGCCCCAGCCGGATGTGGTCGCCATGCTTCAGGATCGCCTCGTGGATGCGTTTGTCGTTCACGAACGTGCCGTTGGTGGACAGTGTGTTCATGATGACGTAATGCCCATGCTGGTTGATGAGCCAGGCGTGGGACGAGGAGACACTCGGGTCATCGGCGACGATGTCGTTGGTGCCGCCCCGGCCGATGGTCTGTCGACCCGAGCGGAGTGAAAAGCGGCGGCCTTCAAGGCCCGCACTGACACCTTCCAACACCGGCTCGTGCACGCTGGCCCGGCCATCTGACCCAGCCTCCGTTTCACTGGCATATTGGTGCAATTCCGCCGCGGAAAACAGCCGGGTTCCTTGCGGCCCCTCAGTGCGCTTGGCGGGAGGGCGAAGTGGCGTGTCACCACGGCTGTTCATTGCAAGGCCCAGGCTTGGAAGCAGTCGCATTGTAACCACCTCCGGGCCACCTGGACGCGAACGCGCGGAGCGAGCCACCCTTGTCCGAAACGACGCCGTACTTGCATGCACAGCCGGCGATCCGATCCGGCTACACCCGTCAGGCAACCAACATGCCGATCAACGCGTGAAGCTTGTCGTCACGTCGAAATCCCGCTGGTTCCGAGGAAAGTTGCCGCTACCCCACTAGGAGCCTGGGCGGTAGAAACCAAGCAGGCGAGGCAAAGCCGTTTTGAGGCAGCTTGCGTGACGATTTGAAGGCCCATAGTGGTTCTATGGGCCGAAAAGCGGCGCGGAAGATGACCAAAACGGCTCAGCCGCAGCCGCTTGGTTTCTACCGCCCAGGCTCCAAGGCCTTGCCCTGCTCCACCAGCTTCGCCCCCCTGCGCAGCATGATCTCCAGCGGCGCCCGTCCGATCCTGCTGGCCGGAGCGTACGAACTGCGGTATCGATCAGCAACCTGCTGGCAAGCGGTGGCGAAACACCATTGTTTACAACAGGGCAATGGCAACCGCGGCGGTACGCGAACCCGACTCGCTCATTATGCTGCTTGGGGGTATCGGGCTGCTTGGCCTCGGACTGGTCGCGCGCCGCAAGCTGCCGCGCGACTGACCTCGACAGAAGAGGACCGCCTTCCATGGCGGTCCTCCTCCTTCAAGCCGAACATTTGCCTGCGCGTCATTCGACGCGATATCAAGGCCGGGCCGCGGGCACGAACTTTCAAACTTCAACAAGGGTGCATCGCCGCATTGTGCGGGTTTCCCCTGCTCAGGATCGGCCGCGGACAAGACCGCCTCACGCCTTCCCCTGTTCCGCCAGCGTCAACGCTACCTTGTCGCGCAGATACACCGGCAACGCCAGCTCCGGTGCCTGCACATGGCCGGCCCGGAACTCGCGCAATGCCAGTTCGGCGACATGCGCAGCCTGCGGATAACGCATGCCGTCCGCCGAGTGCAGGATGCCGGTGAGGCGCTGGCTC
>DASRUB010000354.1:0-9264 GCA_035655635.1 Rhodanobacter sp.
GGCGGCACCTGTTCTACCAGGCAGCTTGTCCACTGCCGCCAGCGCTTGGGGCTTCAACGCAGGTTGGAGTCGTGCCTGATAGGTCAGCTTGAACGCGGCTACGTATTGTTTGCCAAAGGACGTCGTGGGATGGAGTTGATCGAAAACCTCCACGGCTTGCTGGTCACGCTGCATCTGGCTGTACACGTAGGCGAGATTGAGCGCGTTGCCTGCCGGATTCGGCGCCACCTTGTTCAGCGTCCGATACGTGCGCAGAGCAGCTGGCCAGTCACGGAGGTCTGCGTAATTTGAAGCCAGCGTGTTCTGCGTAGCGTTGCTGTCAGGGGCGAGGCGCGCGGCCTCCTTGAACTGCACCAAGCCCTGCTTGAGCGGCAACATGGCGCCGTAAAGGAGGTGCGCCATGGCATTGTTGGGATCGAGTTCGAGTGCACGCGCAACGCCCGCCTGAGCCTTGGCGATATCTCCCGCGAGGAAATCGGCGGTGGCCAGCGCCGTCACGGCAGCCGCGTTGCGCGGGTCCAGCGCCAAGGCCTTGTTCGCCGCCGCGCGGGCTTCCGGCAATGCCTGCTGAAGCGGCAGGGTGGTGATCTGCGGCATCGCTACATAGACACCTGCCAACCCGGCCCACGCATCGGCGTAGTTCGGGTCGAGCTTGAGCGCCTGCTGGAAGTCCGTTTGAGCATCGGCCAAGCGACCCAGATTGTTCGCGGCCAGCGCCTTGAGGTAGAACTCGTGCGCCTGCGGGTTCTGCGTGGGCGCGGCCTGCATGCCGGCGAATTTCACCTTGAGCGCGCCGGCGATGGCCCCGGTGATCTGGTCCTGCACCGCGAAGATGTTCTTGAGCGTCGCGTCGTAATGCGACGACCACAGTTGCCGGCCGGTCACGGTACTGACCAGTTCCGCCGATACCCGCACCTCGTCGCCCGCGCGCTGGATGCCGCCGTCGAGGATCTGCGCCACGTTCAGCGCCTTGCCGATTTCCGCGGGCGTGTGGGTGCCGTCGCGGTAGTGGGACGCGGTTTCCCATGCGATCACGCTGAGCCCGGTGTTCTGGCCGAGCGCGCTGGTCAGTTCCTCGGTGATGCCATCACTGAAGTACTGCTGGCTCTTGTCGCCACTACGATTGGCGAACGGCAGCACCACGATGGAATCGGCCGGTGGGTTGAAGGCGGCGGATGAGGCGGGTGCCTCGGTTGCCGCAGAAAGGGCCGTAGGTGCCGTGGCCGGCGCGCCCGTTCCCAGGTTGCGCTGCGCCGCACCTGGGCCACGCGCTGCCGCGAGGGTTTGGGTGGAGGAAGTCTCCGTCGGCGCCCGCGCGAAGTGCCACAACAGCCCGCCGCCAATCAGCAGCGCCAATGCGATCAACAGCAGTTCCGGACCGGAAATCCGCTGCGCCCCGCGTTCGCCGTGGTACCACGCGAGAATCAGTGTCACCACGAAGCCCAGCACCAGCAAGCCGAACACAATGTGCATGGCCATGCGCGGCCAACCGTAGCTGTCCGCCACCACATCCAGCACCTGAATCAGCGCGAACGCGAACGCGACGTAAGCAATCGCCCACTGCACCAGCTTGCGTTGCTTCAGGCGTTGCAGGAAATCAGGCATGGCTCCCCCTCTGGCCGGATCATTGTGGCATTCTCCGCGCGCGCTTCGCCTTGGTAAAGCATCTCGATGCTACCGACGTTGGCGGTCACGGCGGATGTGGTGCGCCGACAAAGGGGGGCTATCTTCGGATTATGCAGCTGACTAGGCTGTAGTCGAAGGGCAGACTGGCCGCCGGTGGCGAGCGTGTGGCTCATGGGGTTCGCATCTTTCACCGGATGCTCAGCTCTGAAATGCCGCCCTCGTCACCACTGCATCATCCGGAACGAAAATGTTCTGCTGCCCCGGAGCAGCGGGGGAAGGGAAAGTCGGGCACCCCGTCGACGATTCATAACCGCTGATCGAATCGCGACGCGCGCCTGCTGCCGGCATCCGCATGGCAGAATCGACACCATGCAAATCTATCTGGTCGGCGGCGCGGTCCGTGACAAATTGCTGGGGCGGTCGGTCGTTGATCGTGATCACGTGATCGTCGGCGCTCGGCCGGAGGATCTGCTGGCACTCGGCTACAAGCCGGTGGGCAAGGATTTCCCGGTATTCCTGCACCCGGACAGCGGCGAGGAGTACGCGCTGGCCCGCACCGAGCGCAAGAGCGGGCATGGCTATCACGGCTTCGTGTTCCAGACCGACGCCACGGTGACGCTGGAGCAGGACCTGGCGCGGCGCGACCTCACCATCAATGCGATCGCCGAGGATGCAGACGGCGCGCTGACCGATCCGTTCAACGGCGTGGGCGATATCGAGGCGCGCGTGCTGCGGCATGTGTCGCCGGCGTTCGTGGAAGATCCGGTGCGGCTGTTGCGGGTGGCCCGGTTTGCCGCGCGCTTCGCACCGCTGGGTTTCACGGTGGCGCCGGAGACGATGGCGCTGATGCAGCAGATGGTGCGCAACGGCGAGGTGGATCATCTGGTCCCCGAGCGGGTGTGGGCGGAGACGCGCAAAGCGCTGGCCGAGGCGCAGCCGTCGGCATTCCTGCGCGTGCTGCGCGACTGTGCGGCGCTGGCCGTGCTGTTCCCCGAGATCGACGCCTTGTACGGCGTGCCGCAGCGCGCCGAGTTTCATCCGGAGATCGACTGCGGCGTGCACCTGGAGCTGGTGCTCGATCAGGCGGCGCAGCTGGCGCCGGGGAACGACCTGGTCGGTTTCTGTGCGCTGACCCATGACTTGGGCAAGGCACTCACGCCGACCGACGAACTGCCGCGGCATGTGGGTCACGAGCATCGCGGCGTGGCGCCGTTGCGCGCGCTGGCGGCACGCCTGAAGGTACCCGTCGAACATGCCGCGCTGGCCGAACTGGTCTGTCGCGAGCACTTGAATGCGCATCGCGCGTTCGAGCTGAAGCCGGCCACGGCGTTGAAACTTCTGACCGCACTCGATGCGTTGCGGCGGCCGGCGCGGCTGCGCACCTTCCTGACTGCGTGCACGGCGGACAAGCGCGGACGGCTGGGCCATGAACTCGATGCCTATCCACAGGCCGACTATCTGGGCGAAGCGCGCGACGCTGCCGCTGCAGTCGATGCCGCGGCCTTCGTCGGCGCCGGCCTGACCGGCCCGGCGATCGGCAAGGCGATGGAGTCGGCGCGCGTCGAGGCCATCGCCGCGGTGAAAGCTAACCATCCGCAAAGCTGATCCGCGGTATAAAGGCGCGCTGCCCTTGCGCACCGTCGCGGACAGCGACCGAACCCACGAGATCTTGCCGGAGTTGCCCGTGTCGAACGCATTCACCCCGAGCTCGCCGCTGCGCCAGCGTTTCCGGCCGCTATGGTGGTTGGGCATCACCTATCTTGCGATCAGCCTGGTCACCCGCATCGTGCTGCTGATCATGTCCGGCGGCAACGTGGCGCACACGCCGCTGAACCTGCTGTATGCGTTCGGCGTGGGGCTGGGCTACGACCTGGTCACCTTCCTCTACCTGGCATGGCCGATGGTGCTGTTCCTGTGGCTGGTGCCCACGCGCTCCGGCCGGATGCCGCCGCTGCTGCGCTGGTTGATCTACGCCGTCGCCGTGGTGCTCGCCTGCGTGCTCTGCGTGGGCACCCTGCATCTGGTCTACCACGCCAGCCTCAAGGTGACCTGGCCGGCGATCATCCCGTTTCTGTTCGTGCTGCCGCTGGCGGCGTTCACCTTTAGCTCGCGCGCCGGCCAGTGGGTGCTGTACGCCTTCGGCCTGCTGCTGGTCTATGGCCTGCTGTTCGTGGCGGCGTCCGAGCTGGTGTTCTGGAACGAGTTCAGCGTGCGCTTCAATTTCATCGCGGTGGACTATCTGGTCTACACCACCGAGGTGATCGGCAATATCCGGGAGTCGTATCCGATCGGCCGCTGGCTGGCGCTGCTGGTGGTATTGGCGATGGCGGTGTTCTTCGTCGGCAAACGTGGCCTGCGTGCCCGCGATGACGGCAGCCGGCTGTGGCAGCGCGGCAAGGTGGTGCTGGTGTGGCTGGTGCTGACCGTGCTTTCCGTGATTGCAGTCAATGGCAGCATGAAAGACCGCACCCACAACAACTACGTCAACGAGCTGGCCGGCAACGGTATCTACCAGTTCTTCTCCGCCTTCCGCAGCAGCCATCTCGACTATGCGAAGTTCTATCGCACCCTGCCCGACGACGAGGCCTATGCGCGACTGCGCAAGCTGTTGAAAACCCCGGACTCGACCTTCATCAGCAACGACCCGCGCGACCTCACCCGCGAGATCCGCCGGGTTGGCCCGGAGCAGCGCCTCAACGTGGTGCTGATCAGCGTCGAGAGCCTGTCCGGCGACTATCTGGGCACCTTCGGCAACACCGAGCACCTCACGCCGTATCTCGATTCACTGGTCGACAAGAGCGTGTTCTTCGACAACCTGTACGCCAACGGCACGCGCACCGTGCGCGGACTGGAAGCGCTGGCCTTGTCGGTGCCGCCGACGCCGGGCGATTCGCTGATCCGCGAGCACGACAACGAGAACCTGTTCTCGCTGGCCAGCATCTTCAACGACCGCGGCTATCAGTCGGACTTCGTCTACGGCGGTTACGGCCAGTTCGACAACATGAACTATTTCTTCGCCAACAATGGTTATCGCGACGTGGACCGGCGCGACATCCCCAAGACCGCGACCATCCACGGCCAGAACGTGTGGGGCGTGGCCGACGAGGACCTGTACACGCTGGCGCTGGGCCAGATGGACCAGATCCACGCCGAGGGCAAGCCATTCTTCCTGCACATCATGACCACCTCCAACCACCGGCCATACACCTTTCCCGACAATCGGGTGAAGTTTCCCAATCACTCGCGTGCGGGAGCGGTGGCCTACACCGACTGGTCGATCGAGGATTTCATCAAGCGTGCGCGCGCCAAGCCGTACTTCGACAACACCGTGTTCGTGATCACCGCCGACCATTGCGCCTCCAGCGCCGGCAAGACCAGCCTGCCGATCAACCAGTACCACATCCCGCTGTGGGTCTACTCACCGGCCAACTTCAAGCCCGAACGCGTGCACCGGCTGATGGGTCAGCTGGACATCCCGCCGACCCTGCTGGGCATGCTCAACTTCAGTTACCGCACGCGCTTCTTCGGGCACGACCTGTTCCAGCTGCCGCCCGAGCGCGAGCATGCCTTCCCCGGCACCTACGAGAAGCTTGGCTATCTGCATGAGGATGTGCTCACCATCCTGGAACCGCAGCGCAAACTGGAGCAACTCAAACCCGACTACGCCACCGGCGACGCCACCCCGATCCATCCGGTGAACCAGTCACTGGTCGATGACGCCGTGGCCTATTACCAGGTGGCCAGCGAATTGTTCAGGGACGGCAAGATGAAGCGGAGGCCGGAGGATTCGACCAAGGTGGAGCCGTTGCCGGCACCGGCCAGCAGCACCGCATTGTAGGAGCCCCCTCGCGGGCGATGCTGTTGCGAATCCCAAATCCCAAATCCCGGCCAAAAGCATCGCCCGCGAGCGGGCTCCTACAACCGCCCACTCTGATCGGTCGCCAGCAGCTCGGCCGGCAGCGGCAAGGCGTCGAGCCCGCGCGCCAGCAGCATCGCCTGGAAACGCTCGCCCATCTGGTCGGGCAGCATCAACTTCTTGATCTGCTGGGACAGCCGGTAGCGACCGTGTTCGTCCTGCGGCTGCATCTGCTCGAATACTTCCTGCAGGCCCGCGCCGATCAGGAACTGCGCCTGCGGCATGTACGCCGCCACGCTGAAACCGGCGCTGTTGCCGGCCTCGGCCAGCGCGGTGAAGTCGACCGAGGCGGTGAGGTCGTTCAGACCGGGCAGATAAAACGGATCGTTGTGCGCGTGATGGCGGTAGTGCGCCATCAGAGTGCCGTCGTCGCGTTCGGGCAGGTAGAACTCGCGGCGCACGTAGCCGTAGTCGACGAACAACATCACGCCGGCGCTCAATGAACCGGCCACCGCCTGGATCCAGTACGGCAGCTGCGGCAGGATTTCAGAATGGTAGCCATCGGCGAAATCGCGGCCCAGATCACGCTCGACATGGCGCACGGCGCTGGCCACCAGCGCATCGGCTGGCCGGTCGATGCGCGCCAGCTTGCCTTCGCCGTCCAGCGCCACGTGCTCCTCGAAGACTTCGCCGTCACGCACGGTGAAGCGGGTGGCCGGCAGTGCGTCGATCACCTCGTTGGCAAACAGCACGCCGCGCCAGTCCGGCTCGGGCGGCCGGTCCAGCCAGCGCACCCGTGCGTTGAGTGCAGCCGGCAGGTTTGCCAGCAGCCGTTGGCGCTGGCGCTCGCGCAGGTCGGCACTGGGCTCCAGGATCAGGTACTCCCGCGGCAAGGTATCGGCCGCGGCGAGGGCCTTGAGCGCATCCTCGGCAAAGGCACCGCTGCCGCCCCCCAGTTCCAGAAAGTCCGCTTCCGCACCTAGCATCGCCAGCACCGGCTGCACGGCCGCCACCACACAGCGCGCAAACAATTCGCCCAGCTCCGGCGCCGTCACAAAGTCACCCGCGGCACCGAACTTGGTGCGCCCTGCGCTGTAGTAGCCCAGGCCGGGCGCATACAGGCAGCGCTCCATGTACTGCGCAAACGAGATCGGACCGTGCGAGACGATCTGCTCGCGCAACAATTGCAGCAAGTGATCGGAATGGGCGCGTTCGTCGGCGCTGGGTTCGGGGAGGCGGGAGGGCATGCTTGCAGCCGGTCATGAAAAACGCGGGAATCATAACGGATGGCACCGCGGGGCCTTCACCGGCACGAAGTTATCTGCAGGGCGGACACTGTCATTTCGGCGCGGCTGCTGTCGGAATGAATTCCGACCCACGAGCCTGTGCCACGGCCGTAGGTCGGGTTTCAACCCGACAATCTGCTGGTTCCAGAAAAAGTCAGAAGTCCTTCTGCAAGCTCAGGAACACGCCGCGGCGCGGACCGAATTGCGGCGCACCGACGCCGATGCCACTGCCGTCGCGCAGTTCGTAGGTCCGATCCATGGCGTTGATCACCGCCAGCCGGGTATGCAGCGTGCCGAACTGGTCGAACAGGAAGTCATGCGAGACGTTGAGGTTCAGCTGGAAGTAGGCCGGCATCGTGTCGCCATTCGGCACCGCGCCATCCCGGCGCAATCCACTGCCGAACAGATAGTTGGCGCCGAACCGGGTGTTGTCGCCCAGCTCGTAGTTGACGCCGCCGGAGGAGGTGTATTTCTGGTCGTGGTCGAGATGGATGTAGTTGTCGTAGATGTAGGCCAGGTCTTCCGGCGAGAAGTTGTACTGGCTGGTGATCACCCGCTCGCCCATCGCGTGGTTGTAGGCGAAGTTGAAGTACGCCGACAGCGGGCCCTGGTTGTAGGTGGCGCTGAACTCGACGCCGCCGATCCGGCCATACGCATAGTTGAAGGTGGAGTAGACCAGCGCCTGGCCGAACTGGCCCTCGTCCTGCAGTCGGTCGACCCGCCGGTAATAGCCATCCAGGCCCAGGGTCAGGTTCGGGCCAACGGTTTGCTGCACACCGAGATCCAGGTAATTCGAGCGCTCCGCCAGCGGCTCGTTGTTGCCATAGTTCTGCACCGCGTTGGTAGTGTTCGCGAACAGGGCGATGTCGATGCTCGAGATCATCTCGGCCGCCGGCGGCGTGAAGTAGCGCGAATAGCCGGCGTGCACGACGGTGCTGTCGGTTGCCTGCCACACCGCGCCGATACGCGGGCTGAGCTGGCTTTCGGTGCTGCCGAAGGCTTGGTACTGATCGGCACGCAGGCCGTAGTTCAGGGTCCAGTTCTCGCCGATGCTCCATTCGTCCTGCGCGTAGGCGGCCCAGGTACGCGCGGTGATCTTGTCGCCGGTGGCGATATTGAACGGCACCGTGCTGGCCTGGCTGCCATCGGGATTGGCCGGGAACACCAGCGAGTTGGTGTTGGTGGTCGCCTGTTCGAATTCGCCGTACAGACCGTAGCGCAACGTGTGGGTTGCCCCCATCGGCATGGAGAAGTCGGCCTGCAGGGTGATGGCCCGGTCGCCCTGGTCGATCGCGGCGGCCACGCCATTGAACATCAGGTCGCCGATGTCATCGGGGATGTACTGCAGGCCGCTGTAGCGCTGGCCCAGCGAGACCTGGTAATCGGTGCTGCCCAGCTTGCCCTGCAGCGCCAGCACGCCGAAGCGGGTCTGTTCGTTCTGACGTTCGTTGAGGTCCGCCGAATTGAAATCCACGGTGTCCAGATAGCCGAACTGCGGTGTCTGGCCCGGATTGTTCGGGATCTGGAACCGGTTGTTGGAAATGCCGAACATGAAGCTCACGCGGGTATCGTCATTGATCAGATAACTGACGTCGCCGAAGCCCTTCACCTGGTTGGTGTGATCGTGGATCGGCTTCTTGCTCCCGGTCGGGTTTTCGATGCCGGCATCGTTCTCCATGTAGTTCGCGGTCAGGAAGTAGCTCCATGGACCGGAGCTGCCCCAGATCGATGCGTTGGGATTGAACGTGCCGTTGCTGCCGGCGGTGACGCCGACGCTGCCGCCGTTGCCCAGGTCACGTCCGCTCTTGGTGGTGATGTCGACCACGGCCGCAGTGCGGTCGCCGTACTGCGCCGGCAGTGCGCCATCGAGCAGCTTTACGGACTGGATCGTGCGCGTATCGAGGGTCTGGCCGAAGCCCGCGATCGATTCGGGGACGATCACCCCGTTGATGCGGTATTGCAGGTTGGCATGGTCGCCGCGCACGTGCAGGCCACCATAGGAATCCTGCACCACGCCCGGCGCCTGCAGCAGCACTTGGTTCATCGGCGTGGCGGCACCCAGCGGCAGCTGCGCGATCGCCTTGTAGTCGATCACATACTGGCTGCTGCCGGTGTCCGGCGACAGCGCGTTGCGGGCCCGGTCCAGTGCTGCCGACACTGATACCCCGGCCAGGTCCTTCACCCTCGGCATTCCACCGCCACTGGCGCCGGCGGCCGCAGCGCCTCCGCTCGGCGCCACAGCGGGGGCAGTCGTCGTGGGAGTCTCGTCGGTGGCGTGGGCGGCGGTCGCGGCCAGCGCCAGGGCAAGGCTCAGGGCGAGTGGCGAGAATTTCATCGGGGGCTCCGGCAGCTATGAGGGGAATAAACGTTATGTTATAACATATCTATGCAGGAAATTACGCCAACTGCCATAAGTCATGCATGCCTGAATCCGGATACCGCGCAGCGGCGACGCGCAGCATTTGGCCTGGCGTCACGCAAGGCCACCTAGACTGC
>DASRUB010000355.1:0-2764 GCA_035655635.1 Rhodanobacter sp.
GCGCAGACCGCGGCCGATGGTCTGTTCCAGCAGGATCTGCGCCTGGCTGGAGCGCAGCGGCACGATCACGCAGATGTTGTTGACGTCGAAACCCTCGCGCAGCATCAGCACGCTGACGATCACCCGCGGTTGCGCGTGCCGGTCCACGTTGAACAGACGCTGGCGCAGCGGTGCCCACTGCTTCTCGCCCAGCTCGGCCTTCCTGCCGGAATCGACGGTGAGCACGTCGTCGTCGTGCAGCCCTTCGTCGCGCAGAAACTGCGCCACCAGCGGCGATACCGTGGTGTCCTCGCACACCACCAGCATCTTCGGATGACGGGTGGCGTCGACACGGGCGAAGTCCGCCTCCAGTTTGCGCAGCTTCTGCAGGCCGGCACGCAGCATCACGCGCTGGCCTTCGGCAAGCGTGACGTTGCCGTCCGCATCGCGTTCGGCCTTGAACTCCAGCGGCAGCGCGCCCAGCTCCTTGCGCTTGTCCAGTACCAGTGATTTCACCAGCCCCAGCCGCATCGCCGCCTTCAGGTCGAAATCGACCACGATGTGCGGGAAGTACAGCTTGCGCCTGTTCTTGCCGCCGCCGACGTCGTTGTACGGCGTGGCGGAGAAGTCCATCTGCACGAAAAGGCGCCCCTTGCCCGCGGCGATGATCGACAGGCTTTTCTGCCACTCGACCTCGGTGGTTTCGCCTTCCTTCTTCAACTCGTGGATGTGGTGCGCCTCGTCGTTGAACACCATCAGGTCGGGCAGGTCGGCGAGATAGCTCAGGATGTTGCCGCGTGCCCAGCGCCGATCCAGCACGTCGAGGCTGTTGCCGGTGGCGCGACCCGGAACCAACGGCAGCACGTCGTAGGCCACGCGGGCCGCATCGGCGACCATGCCGGGCGTGTCGACCCATTCGGCTTCGTCCTGCTCCGCTTCCTCCTCGGCCTCGCTGAGCAGGTGCCAGTTGGTGATCGCGATCATGCCGTTGCCGGTGGCCTTCAGGCCGATCTCCTGCTTCTGGCAGACGTTGCCGCGCACGAACTGCGCGATGCGTTCGCGTCGCGCCGGCGGCGTGAACAGCTCGGCGTAGCTGGCGATGTCGGAGCTGGCGAAGTCGCGGCTCTTGTCCTCGTTCTCCTTGCCGAGAAACGCATCGAGTAGCCGCTCGTACACGATCAGTCCCGGCGCCACGATCAGGAAGCGGCGGGTGAAACGCGCGTCGTCGCGACCCTCGTCCAACGCCGCGGTCTTGTTCAGCAGTTGCCACACCAGCAGCGCCTGCAATACCCAGGTCTTGCCGGTGCCGGTGGCCATCTTCAGGCAGTACTTCGGATGGCCGTGCTTGCCCTGCGCCACGTCGGCCAGCCGCGAGCCTTCCAGCAGTGCATCGGCGCAGACCTGCGTGTACAAGTCTTTCAGATTCGGGCTGTCCAGCACCTCGTGCGCCACGATCACGTTGAGGATCGCCTGCTTCTGGCCGGGGTGGAAATTGAACGTGCGCGACTGGCAGGCATCCTCGCCGAACCACCAGCGCAGCAACTCGGCGGTTACCGGCGTCACCAGTTCGTAGATGTCGGCGATGCCCTGTTCCAGGCCGATGCACAGCTGATTGGTGCGTTGGGTCAGTGCCGCAGCCAGGGCCAGCGGGTTGGCGGGATCACGCATGGTCTTGCTCCTCCTGCTTGCACATCGTAAACATATTGTTTACGATGGTCGGGCGAAAACCGACCAGGTAAACAGGCGTGACCGGGTGATCAGGAGCTTTGCCGACAGGGAAACGGAGCGGTTGTTTTCCGCCGGAGCCGCCAAGCGGTTTCCACCGGATATCGTGCGTCGGGCGATCGGACGCCTGCAGCACCTGCATCTTGCCAACCGGGTCGAGGATCTGCGCAAGCCGCCCTCCAATCGTCTCGAAGCCTTGAAAGGCGATCGGCACGGCCAATGGAGCATTCGCGTCAACGAACAATGGCGGCTGCATTTTCGTTTTGAAGACGGCGATGCTTTCGACGTCGAGATCGTCGACTACCACTGAGGAACTGCATACATGTCCATCCCTGCCACCAAAAACGGCATGCCGCCCATTCACCCCGGCGAACTGCTCGAAGAGATCCTGAGTGATTTCGGCATGAGTCAGGCGGCCTTCGCTCGCGTGGTCGGCGTTTCGCCGATGCGTATTTCGCATGTGATCCGTGGCGAACGTCCGGTGACTGCAGAGCTTGCGTTGCGGTTTGGCCGTGCCTTTGGTCAGACTCCGCAAATGTGGCTGAACTGGCAGACCGGCTACGACCTCAAGATCGCCGAGCGCGATATCAAGGATAGTCTGCGTAAAGTTCAGCGGTTGGCGGCCTGAATGTTTTTTGTCGTCCTTCCCGCGAAGGCGGGAAGCGCTTTCACAACAGCGAAGCTGGTCATCCATTTTGATCTTGCGGAACGGCAACATGGGTTCCCGCTTGACTAGCCATTCGGCTGTTGAGAGCCGCGGGAATGACGAGCATCGGGGTGCTTCGCAGGCAATCACTTTCCACCCTCCGCCACCACCTGCACCACCTCGGCCTCGAAGCCGAACACGTCGACCACGCGCACGCAGACGCGCCGTTCGCCGGCCTTGTGCGGCACATTGAAGTTGGCGGCGGTCACCACGCGCAGCGGGTCGTCGTCGTTGGCGGTGTTGCCGCGGTAGTCCTGCCACACCGAATGGAACACCGCGCCGTCGTAATCCGGGTCCACCGCCCAGTACTCGATCAGCGCCAGCGGCTCGGCGTTGGCCACCTTGAGCAGCTTC
>DASRUB010000356.1:0-16263 GCA_035655635.1 Rhodanobacter sp.
CGGTGACACCTTCGTCTTCATGGATGCGGAGGATTACACCCAGTACCTGTTGTCACCGGAACTGGTCGGCGACAACGCCGGTTACATCGTGGAAGGCACCGAGGGCTACTACGTGCAGCTGATCGACGATGCGCCGGTCGGGCTGCTGGTGCCCACCAGCGTGGTGCTGACGGTGGTCGACACCGCGCCGGAAATGAAAGGCTCCAGCGCCACCAAGCGCAACAAGCCGGCCCGGCTCAACACCGGCATCGAGGTGCAGGTACCCGAGTACATCGGCAATGACGAGAAGGTGTGGGTGAACACGCTCACTGGCGAGTTCGCCGGCAGGGCGTGAAAGCGGGAGTGAGTGGAGAGCCGTGAGAAAAGCGAGGAAGCGGCCGCGCGCGCTTTGTTGTCATACTCGATACTCACTCCTCTCTCGTTTCCGACCCCCATGCCTTCCCAGAGCTATTCGCTGCGCAGTCATGCGATCGAGAGCCTGACCCGAATCAATCGGCCCGACGTGCCGTGGCGGGTGGTCGCACGCAATACCGCGGCGGTAGTGCTGCCACTGGGCATCGGCCTGGCGATGGGCCATCCCGCGATCGGACTGGGTGTATCCGCCGGCGCCTTGAACACGATGTTCGCCGACCAGCCCGGCCCGTATCGCCAGCGCCTGCGACAATTGCTGCTGACGGCGCTGGCCGCCGCACTGGCGTCGCTGGTCGGCTTCCTGATTGGTGGCCAGCTGCTGCCTATGCTGGCAGCAACCATGGCCTGCGGTTTTTTTGGCGGCCTGCTGGTGGTGTTTGGCACGAATACCGCGCGGGTCGGCATGACCAGCATGATCCTGCTGGTGGTTACCGCTTCCACCCCGACCACCCTGGGTGGCGCTGTGGGCGCGGCAACCCTGATCTTCTGTGGCGGCGTGCTGCTGGCCTGCTTTTCGCTGGTGGCTTGGCCGCTGCAACGCTTCCTGCCCGAACGGCGTGCGCTGGTCGACGTGTATCGCGGCCTGGCTGCGCTGGCGCGGGAAACCGCCGGCGACGAAGCCGACGTGCCCGCCATGAGCGAGACGATGACCAGCCTGCAGCAGACCCTGCTGGGACGCCATCGAGCGCATGGCCGAGCCATGGAGGCGTTCGGCGTATTGCTGGAACTGGCCGAACGGATCCGGCTGGAATTGACGGCCATGATCGAACTGGATGGCGCTCGCGCCATGGAGGCCCGTTTCCGCGACGCCGTCGCCAGCGTGCTGGAGGGGATCGCCGAAGCGCTGGAAGGCGGAGATGCGCCGGAACGCGCGGCCGCTCTGTTGTCATCGCTGCAGGAACAACAACGCCTTGGCACGCCGGACGCAGGCATGCCAACCGTCCGGCCCGCGCATGTCCATGCGCTGCTCGGCCAGCTCGCTGCCGCGGTGCGCAATGCCGACTGGGCCGGCAGTCGCGGCGAACTGCGTGCCAGCGCCGCGGAGACGCGCTTGCCACCGGCGCTGCGCAGCAGTGCCATCCGCGCCACCTTGCGTGCCAGCCTCACACCGCGATCGGTGGCATTCCGACATGCGGTGCGCATGGCCGTTTGCCTCAGCGCCTCGCTGGCACTGTCACGTCTCTTGATGCTGCCGCACGGCTACTGGCTGCCGATGACAGCGGCGATCGTATTGCGCGCGGACTTCGCGGCCACCTTCAATATGGGCTTGTTGCGCGTACTCGGTACCGTACTGGGCTTGGTGATCACCACGGTGCTGCTGTACATCACCCCTGACCAGCCCTGGGCACATCTGGCGCTGATGGCGCTGCTGTGCATGGCATTCCGCTACCTCGCCAGTGCGCACTACGGCATCGCAGTGGCTGCGCTGACCGGTACCGTGGTGATCCTGCTGTCGTTCGAGGGGGTCGACTCGGGGGCCGCGGTGTTGGACCGGGTGATCAATACCGCGATGGGTTGCGGCGTGGCCCTGCTTGCCTACGTGGCCTGGCCCACCTGGGAACGCAGCCATGCGCGGAATGCGCTGGCCGGCATGCTGGAGGCCTATGCGGCCTATCTGCGTACCCTGGTCGATGCAGCCGATGATGTCGTCCGGCAGGATGCCCGGCGGGATACGCGCAGCGCGGCACGTACCGCTCGCACCAATGCGCAGGCATCGATTGAACGCATGCGCAGCGAACCGGCCACGCCGACGGCGCTGCTGAAACTGGCGCGCAACCTGTTCGCCAACGGCAACCGGCTGGCACGCACCGCGATGACACTGGAAGCGATGCTGGGTGACCTCGACGATCTGTCGGAAACCGGCTTTGCCGACTTCATCGCAGATGCTTCGCGCGCCCTGCAGACGATCGCGACGGCGCTACGCACGCGTCAGACGCTCGGCGCGCTGCCCGAGCTGCGCGCGCAGCAACGCCTGCTGGTGAGCCGGCTGCACGCGACGACCGAGCTGCCAACGATGGAGTTGCTGACGCGCCTCAGCGACCGACTGGTCGACAACATCGACACGCTGGCTCACGTGGTGCGGCGCAGCGAACAGGAATTGCCCGCAACACCCAACGCGGCATCGGCATAGTCGCACTACCGCGGAAGCCGTGGGCGCCAGCTCACGACCCGTCGCAGGCGACGTCGGCGCCCGGAGGTTTTACACTGCACGGATGCTCAAGATCGATACCCACGCACACATCCTCCCCCGCGACTGGCCGAATCTGGCGGCCAAGTTCGGCGACGACCGCTTTCCGGTGATGACCCACAGTGACGGCCGGCATCGCATCTACAAGGACAGCAAGTTCTTCCGCGAAGTGTGGGATTCGGCATTCGACGCGCAGACGCGGATCGACGACTACGCGCGTTTCGGTGTCGACGTGCAGGTGATCTCCACCGTGCCGGTGCTGTTCTCGTACTGGGCGCCAGGTCACCAGGCGCTGGAACTGCACCGCCATTTGAACGACCACATGGCCGGCATGTGCCGCGATTTTCCACGCCATTACGCCGGCATCGGCACGGTACCGCTGCAGGCACCGCAACTGGCGATCCGCGAACTGGAACGCTGCATCGACGAGCTGGGCCTGCAAGGTGCGCAGATCGGCTCGCACTGCGGCGACTGGAACCTGGACGCGCCCGAGCTGTTCCCATTCTTCGAGGCCGCCGCCGACCTCGGTGCCGCCATTCTGGTGCACCCGTGGGACATGATGGGCATGGCCAGCAT
This sequence comes from Rhodanobacter sp., assembly GCA_035655635.1. Lineage (GTDB taxonomy): Bacteria > Pseudomonadota > Gammaproteobacteria > Xanthomonadales > Rhodanobacteraceae > Rhodanobacter. The sequence continues at coordinate 3,176 of DASRUB010000356.1, forward strand.
GCCCAAATACTGGATGCCATGGCTGGTCGGCATGCCCGCCGAGCAAGCGCGCGCGGCCTGCTGCCTGGCCTTTGGCGGCGTGCTGGAACGGCTGCCGAAGCTGCGCGTGATGCTGGCCCACGGCGGCGGCAGCTTCCCGTTCACCATCGGTCGCATCGAGCACGGCTTCAAGATGCGTCCGGATCTGGTCGCCACCGACAACCCGCGCAACCCGCGCGAGTATCTCAAGCGCTTCTACTTCGATTCCTGCGTGCACGACGACGATGCACTGCGCTATCTGCTGGATGTGACGGGCGTCGAACAGGTGATGCTTGGCACCGACTATCCTTTCCCGCTGGGCGAGCAGGAACCCGGCAGCGGCATCGAGGCATTGGGCCTGGATGAAACCGCACGTGCCCGCCTGTTTCACGGCACGGCGCTGGAATGGCTGGGCCTGCCGCCACATCGCTTCGCCCCCGACCCTGCTGCCCCGGAGCCCGCATGAATCTCGTTCGCCAGACCGCCCTCACGCTCGCCTTCCTTGCTACCGTGACCCTGGTCGCCGCCGTGCACGCCGCCGAGGTCAGCATGGCCGGCGGCGCCATCACCTTCAACACGCCGGCGAACTGGCTGCCGATCATGCAGACTGAAGGCGATACCGAGGCGCAGGTGTTCCAGGTGCCCGACCCGTCGCCCACTGGCAAGACCAGCCTCGCCCGCGTCACCGTCACCGTGACCCAGGTGCCGGACATCAGCAGCTTCCACCAGTTCATGGCGCAGGCCACGGCCAAGGCGCTGGCCCTGCCCGGTTACCAGCAGGACAAGGTGCCGCCCGTGCCGAACAGCAACCTCTACACGGCGCAGGAAAACAGCACCCAGTTCAGCTACACCGAGCTCTACTGGTTCAAGCACGGCTATGCGATCCAGCTGCGCTGCGTGCGCCCCAGCAAGAGCCTGGCCGGGCCCGCCTGGCAGGCCGGGTTCGACAAGGGTTGCGATGCGCTCGCCGCGCAGCTGAAATAGATCTCCCTTGGATCCCCATGTAGGAGCGGCTTCAGCCGCGATGCTTTTCTGCTTTCGCGGGTCGATGGAAAAGCATCGCGGCTGAAGCCGCTCCTACGCAAAAACATGCAGGACAACATCATGCCCGATTATCAGGCCACCCTCGCTTGGGCCAGCGCCCGGGACGCCGCCGATCCGCTGCGCACGTTCCGCGACGAGTTCCTGATTCCGCCGCACGAGGGTCGCGACAGCACGTACTTTTGCGGAAACTCGTTGGGCCTGCAGCCGCGTGCGGTGCGTGAGGCGGTCAACGCGGAGCTCGACTACTGGGCCGAGCTCGGCGTGGAAGGCCATTTCAAAGGCCGCCTGCCGTGGATGGATTACCACGAATTCGTGCGTGACGACCTCGCCACCGTGGTCGGCGCGTTGCCTTCCGAAGTGGTGACGATGAACACCCTGGGCGTGAACCTGCACCTGATGATGGTGAGCTTCTATCGCCCCACCACCGAACGGCCGGCCATCCTGATCGAAGCCGGCGCCTTCCCCACCGATCGCTACGCGGTGGAGTCGCAGGTGCGCTTCCACGGTTTCGACCCGGTCACGGCGCTGATCGAACTGGAAGCGGACGAGCCGAACGGCATCGTGTCGATGGCCGCGATCGAACGCGCGCTGGTCCAGCACGGTTCGCGCATTGCGCTGGTGATGCTGCCCGGTGTGCAGTACCGCACCGGCCAGGCATTCGACCTCAAGGCGATCACCTCACTCGCGCACCAGCACGGCTGCACGGTCGGCTTCGACCTTGCCCACGCCGTCGGCAACCTGCCGCTGCAACTGCATGACAGCGGTGCCGACTTCGCGATCTGGTGCAGTTACAAATACCTGAACAGCGGTCCTGGCGCCGTCGGTGGCGCCTTTGTCCATGAGCGCCATGCCAAGGCCGTGCTGCCGCGCTTCGCCGGCTGGTGGGGCCACGACAAGAGCACCCGTTTCCAGATGGGCCCGGAGTTCCAGGCCACGCCCGGTGCCGATGGCTGGCAGTTGTCCAACCCGCCGATCCTTGCCCTGGCACCCCTGCGCATATCACTGGACGTGTTCCGCCGCGCCGGTATGAGCGCGCTGCGGGAGAAGTCGCTGCAGCTCACCGGCTATCTCGAATACCTGGTGCAGACCGGGCTGGCCGATGTATTGCAAGTGGTCACTCCAGTCGAGCCGGCACGACGCGGCGCCCAGCTGTCGATCCGCGTGCTCGAAGGTCGCCCGCGCGGCCGCGCCCTGTTCGAATACCTGATGGCCCACGGCATCATCGGCGACTGGCGCGAACCCGACGTGATCCGCATCTCGCCGACCCCGCTGTACAACCGCTTTGCCGATTGCCTCGCCTTCGCCGTGGCCGTACGCGCATGGAAACGCGCCGGCTGACTCGAGCGCGGGGTTCAGCCGGGATTGCGGAACCACCGCGTGATTTCATCCAGTCTTGAGGAGACTCGCGCGATGCTGTGGCTTTCAACTGCCGGAACATCGCCATGAAGAACGAAGCCCCGGACAACAGCGATCTGCACAAACTGGGCGAACTGATCAAGGGCATCGAGGTGGCGATGCTGACCACCCGCACCAGCGACGGCTCGCTGGTCAGCCGCCCGCTGCAGACCCTGAAGCTGGATGCCAACGGCGAACTGATCTTCTTCACCGCCGCCAACAGCCACAAGATCGAAGACCTCACCAACGACGCCGGCGCCAACCTCGCCTACGCGCATCCCGGTGAGCATCGCTACGTTTCGGTACGCGGCCGCGCCCGCATGGACCGCGACACGGACACCATCCATGAACTGTGGACGCCAGCGCAGAAGATATTTTTCCCCGAGGGTCGCGATGATCCGAACCTGATGGTCTTGCGCATCCGGGTGCAGGATGCCGCGTATTGGGAGGCGGCCGACAACTTCATCGCACGCGCCTTCGACTTTGCTCGCGGCATGCTTGACGAATCGCCCAGCAACCTCGGCAAACAGGGTCATCTGGACGGCTAAAGAGATATCACGGCGGCGACGCCGTCGCGCAATTTCCTGCGCTCACCGACTGTAAACGCCAGCCCGACCATACTCAGGGAATCACCCGTGGCGGATGTCCGCGAGCGTGCTGCGGTGGGTTTGCCTGCGCTGTTCGCGAAGTCGCATCCACTGTGGCCAACGCCTTCCCGTCCCGTGCAGCAGGAACCATCGTCATGGCAGCAAGCTTCAGCGGCAACCTCGCCGGTCAGGTCACCGATCTTCCCCACTTCTGGGAGCACACCGTCGGCAGTGGCCATGCCACCCTGGCGCTGCGTGCCGACTGGCAGGCGCAACTCAAGCGCGCCCACGACGACCTCGGGATGCGCCACGTGCGCTTCCACGGCATCCTGTGCGACGACATGGGCACCCTGATCGACCAGAGCGATCAGTTCATCTATTCGTTCTTCAATACGGACCAGATCTTCGACTTCCTGTTGTCCATCGGCATGAAGCCGTTCGTGGAACTGAGCTTCATGCCATCGTGCCTGTCGTCATCCGGACAACTCCAGTTCCACTATCGCGCCAACGTGAGTCCGCCACGCGATCTGGCGCAGTGGTCGGTGCTGATCGAAAAGCTCGTCACCCATTGGGTCGAGCGCTATGGCCTGGACGAAGTGCGCCAATGGTTTTTCGAGGTCTGGAACGAACCCAACCTCACCGCCTTCGGCAGCGGCAAGCAGGAGGACTACTTTCCGCTGTATCGCTACACCGTCGAGGCAATCAAGAACGTCGACAGCCAGCTCAAGGTCGGCGGCCCGGCCACCGCGGACAACGCCTGGGTGGATGATTTCCTGGCGTTCTGCAAGAAGAACGCACTACCGGTGGATTTCATCAGCACCCATCACTACCCCACCGATTCGTTCGGCAAACCGGGCGACGATACCGTGACGGAACTCGCCGACAGCACCCGCAGCGTATTGCGCGAAGAAGCGCGCACGGTGCGCAAGCAGGCCGGCGATCTACCCGTCTACTACACCGAGTGGTGCACCTCCTCCAACCCGCGCGACCCGATGCACGACGACCCCTACGCCGCCGCGTTCATCATGAAGACCGTGCTGGAGCAGAACGGCCTGGTGCAGGGTTACAGCTACTGGACGTTCTCGGACATCTTCGAGGAGAACTATTTTCCGTCGATACCCTTCCAGGGCGGCTTCGGCCTGATGAACATCCACGGCATCGCCAAGCCTGCGTATCGCACCTACGAAATACTGCACGCGCTGGGCACTGAGCTGATGCCAGTGGAAGGTGAGCATGAAACGGTGGATGCGTGGTTGGTACGCGACGGCAGCAGCGCGACGGTGGTGCTGAACAACTTCGCCCTGCCGCGCCACCCGATTGCGACCGAAACCGTGAGTTTCACCGTCAAAGGCGCGAAAGCGGTGACCTCCGCCACGATCCAGCGCATCGATCTGGAACACGCGAACGCCAAGCGTCGCTGGGAACAGATCGGCGAGCCCGAGTACCTCAGCGCCGCCAAGGTAGCCGAGTTGCAGGAAGTGTCGAAACTCAGGACCGAAGCAATCGAGCTCAGTCAAAAGGATGGCCAGACGGTGATCGAAGTCGCCATGCCGCCGCAGGCCGTGGCGGCGATCCGCTTCGAGTGGCAGTAGGACATCGTCACCGACGTGCGCGTAGGAGGTGTACGCGTAGGAGCCCGCTTGCGGGCGATGCTCTTGCAAATCCCGGCTTTCAACAGACGAATGTCTGGTCATCCCGAATCCCGACCAAGAGCATCGCCCGCAAGCGGGCTCCTACATACGCAGCTGTCTTTTCATGCGTCCGTGACAGGCTTGAAGCGAAGATGACACGCCCCTTCGGCGGAGAATCCCCATGAGCAACAAGGCGAAAGCTGCGACTGCCAGGCTGAAAGCCTTCGGCATCAACTGCTCGCTCAAGTCGAGCCCGGAGAAATCGTCCAGCCAGAAGCTGCTGGATCAGTTGCTGCGCGCGTTGCAGAAGCACGACGTCGAGACCTCCAGCACCCGAGCGGTCGATCACGACATCAAACCTGGCGTGAAATCCGACGAGGGCGAAGGCGACGGTTGGCCGGCGTTGCGAGAAAAGATCCTGGATGCCGATATACTCGTGCTCGCCACGCCGATCTGGATGGGACACCCGTCGAGCCTGGTCCAGCGCATGCTGGAAAGAATGGATGCATTCCTGGGCGAAATCGACAAACGTGGCCGCTATCCGACCTTCGGTCGCGTGGCGATGGTCGCGGTGGTCGGCAACGAGGACGGCGCGCATCACGTCACGGCGGAGCTGTATCAGGGGCTTGCCGACGTGGGCTTCACCATACCCGCGGGCAGTTCCGCCTACTGGGTCGGCGAGGCCATGAGCGACGTCAACTATGTCGACCTGGACCGCACACCCAAGGCGCTCGCCGATACCATCAAGACACTGGCCGGCAACGCGGCACATCTGGCAAAACTGCTGAAGCAACATCCCTACCCCGCACCGCTGTAGGCGCCTGTCGGGCTTTTGGTCGGTAGGAGCCCGCTTGCAGGCGATGCTCTTGGTCGGGACTCGGGATGACCAGACATTCGTCTGTTGAAAGCCGGGATTTGCAAGAGCATCGCCCGCAAGCGGGCTCCTACCACCGAGGTCCGGCAGGCGCCTGGAGGTTACGGCGGTATCGCTGATTGCTGCACGAAATCGCTGAAAAGGATCGTGCAGGAACTCGAAGCGCCGACTACGCCATGGGATCGTGACTGATCTGTGGTGGCTCAGGCGCGGCTTCGCCGAGCATTTTCCGCAGCCGGTTCGCCAACGCCTCCACGGTGAACGGCTTGGTGATCAGTTCCATGCCCGCGGCGAAGGCTTCCGGTGCGGACGCATCGGAAGCATAACCGGTCATCAACAGGATTTTCAGTTCGGGCCGCAGATCGCGTGCCGTATTGGCAAGCACGCGACCATTCAGGCCCGGCAGGCCGATGTCGGAAATGAGCAGATGGATGGCCTCATCTGATCTGAGCGCCGCCAGGCCGGTTTCAGCGTCGGTCGCTTCCAGCGCGATGTAACCCAGTTGATGCAACACCTCGACAACGATGTGCCGCACCACGTCCTCGTCCTCGACCACGAGCACAATTTCACCCTTTCCCGACGCCGCCGGTTCAGGGCTGAGGGTTTGTTCGTCCTCTGCGTCGGCTGCCTCGGGAAGGCGCGGCAAATACAATGCGACAGTGGTGCCCCGGTCCGTTTCGCTGTGGATATCGCAGTAGCCGTTGGACTGGCGCGCGAAACCGTACACCATCGACAGTCCCAGTCCGGTGCCCTGGCCCAGCGCCTTGGTGGTGAAGAACGGCTCGAACGCATGCTCGATCACCTCGGCGCTCATGCCGGTGCCGCTGTCGGCCACCTCGATGCAGATGTAGCGCTCGTCTGTCACTTCGTGCCATTGGTTGATCTTCACCTCGTCGGCTGACACGTTGCGGGAACGCACGAGAAGGCGGCCGCCCTCGGGCATCGCGTCACGCGCATTGATCGACAGGTTCAGTACAGCGTTTTCCAGTTGGTTCGGATCGCACAGGGTCGGCCACAAGTCGGTTGCCAGGTCGAACTCCAGCACGATCTGTTCACCCAGGGTCTGCTGCAGCAGATCGCTCATGGAAAGCATCAACGGGTTAGCCAGTACCGGGCGCGGATCCAGCGGTTGCCGTCGCGAAAATGCCAGCAGCCGATGGGTCATTGCCGCCGCTCGATTGGCCGAGTTCAGCGCCCCGCCGACGAAGCGCGCGACATCGGCGGTCTTGCCAGCGTCCACGCGCAGCTGGATGAGTTCGAGCGAGCCGATGATGCCTTGCAGCAGATTGTTGAAATCGTGGGCGAGCCCACCGGTCAACTGGCCGACCGCCTCCATCTTCTGCGCCTGGCGCAGCTGCGCTTCGATCAGGATCTTCTCGCTGAGGTCGCGGATGAAGATATTGGTGCGATGACCACCATCGAGGAACAACGAACTGACGCTCAGCTCCACCGGGATTTTGCGGCCTTCGCGGTTCACCATCTCGATCCGCCAGTCCGCTTCGCGCGACCCGACCTGTACGGTTGGCTGCAGGCTTTCCTTGAAATGTTCGCGGTCCCCGTCGCCACCCACCAGCACGGAAAGCGATTGGCCGACCGCTTCGTCGCGCGACCAGCCGAACAAGGCCTCCGCCCGCGGATTCCACTGGACGATGAGTCCGCCTTCATCCAGTTGCACGAAACCGTCGAGCGCAGTGTCGATCACGCCGCGCGCCAGGCGCTCGCTTTCGACAAGCGCCGCCTCGGCCTCCATGCGCTCGGTGACATCGCGGGTGACCTTGGCAAAGCCGACCAGCGCACCGTGGTCGATGATCGGGTCGATCACCACGCTGGCCCAGAACCGGCTGCCATCCTTGCGCACTCGCCAACCTTCCGCGTTGTAGCGCCCTTCCCGCCTGGCGGTGTCCAAAACGGTGGCCGGCATGCCGCGAGCGCAATCCTCCGGCGTATAGAAGCGGGAAAAGTGCGTTCCGATGATTTCCTCGGCGCTATAGCCCTTGATCCGTTCGGCGCCGGCGTTCCAGCTGGTGACCATGCCCTGTGGATCGAGCATGAAGATAGCGTAGTCAACCACGCTGCCCACCAGCAGGGCGAAATTGCGCTCGCTCCGGTGCAGCTGCATGAACGTCGCTTCCGCGACCCGCGTGCGTTCGAGAACCCGCTGCTCCAGCCGATTGTTGAGCTCCTGCAGGGCCTGTTCGGTCTGCCGCTGCTCGCTTATATCCACCAGCATGTTCACGGCACCGATCATCGTGCCGTCGTCGTCGAACAACGGTGTCGGATAGGCGGCGAAGGTGATACGGCTGCCGTCGGGCCGTTCGGCGATCGCCTCCTCGCCGTAGACCGGCCTTGCCTCACGGATCGCGATGGCCATCGGGCATTGGTTATGCGGCATTGGCGTACCGTCGAGATGGAACAGCTTCCACGTGACGCACCATTCGTCGCCCAGTGCAGGAGGGCGTCCCGCGAAATCGACTGCGGCCTCGTTGAAAAACGTGATCCTTCCTCGCGCATCAGTAGTGTAGATCGCCTTTGGCAACGCCTGCAGCAGTTGCCGCGAAACCTTGTCGCGTTGGCGGATCGTGCGGTTCAGTTGCTCCTGCGCGGAGACATCCGCGACAACGCCGGCGGCGGATACTGTGTCATTTCCTGCAATGGCCATGTATCGAACCTCATTCCGAAGCACTGAATCGCACCTGCACTGACAGGCGATCCGTCAAGCAGCGCGGGTGAATTCACGACCGTCTTATGACGCTATCTCCAATCTCCACTATGCGCCCGCCCTATGCGTTCTGCCAGCCATGTAGCCCAACATCTCCGCTCCGTGTCGGCCCGCGCTGTTCGTCGCCTGCGGAGGTTCGTCGATCCCGGCCGCGCTGGCAACCCCGGGCGCTTTCGCCATGAGCACGCGCGCCGTCGCATCCGCATCTGGATGACGCACTGCGACCAGGATACTTTCCGTCACGTGCGCTTCGCTTTCGCTGCGCTCTCATCCATGAGCACATCCCTGTGGGAGGCTGCCATGAATACGTCAACCAACCCGAAATGCGCGCATCCTGCGTGTCGCTGCGAAGTACCTCAAGGGGAAGCCTATTGCAGCGAGCACTGCCGCAAGCGGGTCGAGTCGCCATTGTCGGATCAGCACGCTCGATGCGAGTGCGGGCATGCCGCGTGTGCCGATGACCAGCAAAAGGAAGACAGACGCTGAACTCGCGCCCTCATCGGCCTGCATTTGGCCGGCGTAAAGCGGATGGGGGCGCTCTTGGTGGTGGTGTGCCATGCAATGCATAAGGCCGCCCCCATTCAGTTCTGCCGCGCCTCGCGACATCGCCCTTCGCGTTACCAGCGCAAAGCCGGCGTATTCGACCGGCGACTCGTCAACGGGCTCAGTGCTTCATCGCCTGCATGCCAGCCTTCATCTCGTCCTTGCTGAGTTTGCCATCGCCATTGGTGTCCCACTTGGCAAACATCGTGTCAGCATGAGTCATGTATTGGTCCTGCGAAATGGCGCTCTTGCTGTCGGTATCCATGGCCTTCCACATTTTCGTCATTTCGGCGTGACTCATTTTCGGATGCATCCTCTTCTCGCCGGCCATCATCTCGCTCTTGCTGAGCTTGCCATCGCCGTTTGTATCCATTTTGGTGAATTGCGAGGTCGCGTAGGCGTCGTATTCGGCTTTTGAAAGGTAGCCGTCGTGGTCGGTGTCCGCGGCGTTCCACATCATCACCATGTTGTCATGCATCATCGACTGCTTCTGCGTGCTGGAGCTCGGCATCGTCGAATCCTGGGCAAGCGCGGTCTGGCCTGCGGCCATGCCGACCAGCAGCGCGCCGAGTGCAATGGCGAGGGGTTTCATGGGTTTGATCGTTGACATGCGCTACTCCTGATGACGGGCATCCGCCGTTGACCGTCGACGATCGACGGTGCTCTGTCGTTACCGATGGGCGTTCCAGACACTGACGCTTCGCGACGGCGTTGCGAGCCTCAACGCTGACAGCGGTCGAGTTAATCGCGGGTGTCGGAAACGCATCGACCATGTCAAGAAAAGCGCGTGGTGCTGCACCTCTCCTTCCCTCGCGTGCAAATAGCGGAAGGCACGCGCGCGACTGGGCCACCCGATGTTGGGGGAACGAAGCGAGCGGCGCGATATTGCGTGCAAAAAGTTCACAGGGTTGCAGGATTTACAGGTGTTTCACGCGGTGCTTCGGCTGCTGCCGACGACGTTGGCGCGCGCGACGCGAGCCAGGAATCCGCGTGCCGCGCGTTGAAACGCTAGAGCGCCAGGCGGACTTCGCCACTGGGCGGATGGGACAGAGAGCTTGGCACGATCAATGCTGCTGCACATGTTGCGGCAGGCTGACGGAGCGGCAGGACCGGCGACCGCCCGCCTTTTCACCCATGTCTGTCAAGGAACCATCGATGGATTTACGCGCACCGACGGCTGGCTACGCACGCAAATATGTCTATCTCGGTGCGATCGGACTGCTGTTCGCGATGGCCATGGTTTGCCTTCCGCTCCGGGCCGCTGCGCACTCAGCGCCTGCCGCAACACAGACCGCCGCTCAGACCGCCGCACCTGTCGCGGCCGCACCTGCCGCGCCTGGCGCGACCCCGCCCAACGACCAACGAAGCCTTTCCGGGGCGACGTTCAATACGGCGCCAAATGACCCCCCCGGCGAATGGCACAGCCAGGCTCGGGATTACGCCAATTCGCGCTACAGCACGCTGGACAGGATCAACGCCGGCAACGTTGGCAAGTTGCGCATTGCCTGGACGTTTTCCGACGGCACGCTGCATGGTCACGAAGCCGCACCGCTGGTGGTCGGCGACACGATGTACGTGGTCACGCCGTTTCCGGATATCGCCTATGCGCTGGACCTGACCAAGCCGGGCGCGTCGATCAAATGGACCTTCCAGCCCAATCCGTCGCCCACCGCCATCGGCAAGGCCTGCTGCGACGCGGTCAACCGTGGCTCGGCCTATGCCGACGGTCTGCTGATCTACAACCTGCTCGACGACCACACGGTGGCGGTCGACGTGAAGACCGGCAAGCAGGTGTGGCGTACCAAGATGGGCAACGTGAAAACCGGCGAGACCATGACCATGGCGCCGTTCGTGGTCGGCGACAAGGTATTCGTCGGTGACAGCGGCGGCGAGATGGGTGTGCACGGCTGGATCGCCGCACTCGACGTCAAGACCGGCAAGGAATTGTGGCGCGCCTACAGCACCGGCTCGGACAAGATCGTGCGCATCGGCGACGACTTCAAGCCGTACTACCGCTGGATGAAGGGCAAGGATCTGGGTATCACCACGTGGCCGGCCGGCATGTGGAAACACGGTGCGGGGTCGGTGTGGGGCTGGATCTCCTACGACCCGGACAGCAACCTGATCTATTACGGCACCAGCAACCCGGGCCCACGGGTACCGACCCAGCGTCCGGGTGACAACCTGTGGACCAGCACCATCTTTGCGCGCGATGCGGACACCGGCATGGCGCGCTGGGCCTATCAGACCACGCCGCATGACCAGTGGGATTACGACGCGGTCAACGAAGACATCCTGATGGACCTGCCGATCAAGGGCCAAATGCGCAAGGTGCTGGTGCACTTCGATCGCAACGCGTACGCCTACACGATCGACCGCGGCACCGGTCAGGTGCTGATCGCCGCGCCCTTTGCGTATCAAAACTGGTCGACCGGCATGGACATGAAGACCGGCCGACCGATCATCAACCCGGACAAGGAACCCAAACCGGGTATCAAGATCAACAATCTGTGTCCGCCGGATCTGGGCGGCAAGGACTGGCAGCCGGCGGCGGCCTCGCCGCGCACCGGCCTGGTGTATGCCGGCATCTTCAACCTGTGCATGAACCTGACCGACCACGACGTCGGTTACCTGCCGAGCACACCCTACGACGGCATGCAGATGAAACGCCACGCGGCGCCCGGTGGCAACCTCGGCGAGTTCATGGCGTGGAACCCGGCGACCGGCAAGAAAGTGTGGTCGATCAAGGAAAAGTTCATGACCATGAGCGGCGCGCTGGCGACCGCCGGCGACGTCGTGTTCTATGGCACCGCCGACGGCTGGTTCCGCGCGGTGAATGCGTGGACCGGAAAGATACTGTGGTCGCAGAAGCTCGGTTCCGGCGTGATCGGTCAGCCGATCACCTACACCGGGCCGGATGGTCGCCAATACGTGGCCATCTACAGCGGTGTGGGCGGCGCCGCAACGATCAAGACCGACAAATCGCTGCGCAGCTTCCTGCCTGGCGGCGGCACCTTGTACGTGTTCTCGATTGATGGCGATACGCCGGGCATGGGCACCGACGCGACGCTGGAGAGCACCAGAGCCAGCGCGAAGCCATGAGGCGCGGCATGAATCTCCGTGCAGTACATCAAAGCCTGATCGTCGCCGCCATGCTGTGCGCTTTGAGCGCCTGCGAGGGTGGCAGTTCGACCCCGCCAGCCAATGGCCTGCCCAGCCCCGGTGATGTCGCTGCCGTGCCGGTGGGTCAGCTGGCCGGCGCACCCGATGAGGTTGCTTCGGCGCTGTCCACCGTCAACCCCTACGGCGGCAACCCGCAGGCCATCCAGGATGGCAAGGCGCTGTACCGGAAAATGAATTGCGCCGGCTGCCACGCCTACGACGGTACCGGCAACATGGGTCCGGACCTGACCGATGCGTACTGGCGTTACGGCGGCCTGCCGATCCAGATCTACAAGTCCATCCACGACGGCCGCGGCAAGGGCATGCCGGCGTGGGGCAAGGCGTTGCCGCCACAGGAAATCTGGAAACTGGTGGCCTACATCCAGTCATTCGGCGGCAGCATGCCGGCGCGGGATTACCGCCACGCACACCAGGGCGACACGCATGGCGAAAATGTCGCGCCGGAATTGCGCGGCCTGCCTTCGCCGCAGCCGCGGCCCAGCGGCCCGACATCGAAGGGACCAAAAACATGATGCTGCGCGCGGCGCTGACACTTGGCGACGCGCTGGCAACCTCCGGCTCGCCCATGTCGTATCTGCGCACATTCGGACCCGCCGGATACCGCGTCACGCGTCTGGGCTGGGGGCTTGGCATCATCTCCATCGTAGTGTGCGTGATCATCGCCACCCTGTTGCTCGGCGCGCTCTTCCGGCACCGCCGGATGGGTGGCAACAACGACCCCGCACAGCTGGTCGTGCACACCGATGCCGGCGGCATGCCATGGATCTACATCGGCGTCGGCATCACCATCGTCGTGCTGGTGATTGTCATGATCTGGACGCTGGCGGTGACCGCGGCGGTCGTGCACCCGCCGAGCAAGCCGGCGCTGACCGTGCAGGTCACCGCATCGCAATGGTGGTGGGCATTGCGTTATGACACCGAGACGCCGTCGCGCACCTTCATTACCGCGAACGAAATCCACATCCCGGTCGGGCAACCGGTGCGTTTCGAGTTGAGCAGTACCGACGTCATCCACTCGTTCTGGATACCCAAGCTGGGCGGCAAGATGGACATCATCCCCGGCCAGACCAACGTCACCTGGCTGCAGGCCGACC
>DASRUB010000357.1:0-2848 GCA_035655635.1 Rhodanobacter sp.
CTGCTCAAGCACCATCGCCACCGCGCGGGCCTTGAACTCTTCGGTAAAACGACGACGTATACGTCTGGACATGATGACCACCTTTTTTGGCGAACCTTGCGGCTCAGGATAGGTGTCTATCAAATCCGGGCAAGCTCACCCTCACCCCAACCCCTCTCACCCGCAAGGGGACTCCCAAGGTCGCCGATGGGAGAGGGGCTTCAAAGTCGGCCGCTGTAAAAGTCAAACTTCGGAAAGTCCCCCGGCAGAGCCGGGGCTTCCCTCAAGGCCAATGATTCGGCAAGACACCCGTCGACGCGCTGGAACACAGGCGGTGTCTTGCTACACTCAACCCATCTATGGAACCGGGGATGCCCTGTCATGCAGCGGCTCAGGATTGATTTGATTGCGGCCGCGCGGCCGAACTTCATGAAGGTCGCGCCACTGTTTCACGAGTTGCACGCACAACCGTGGTGCCGCGTGCGGCTGGTGCATACCGGCCAGCACTACGACAAGAACATGTCGGAGGCATTTTTCAGCGATCTCGGCTTGCCCGCGCCGGACCTGCATCTGGGCGTGGGCAGCGGCAGCCATGCCGAACAGACGGCCAACGTGATGATTGCCTATGAAGGCGCCTGCGTCGCGGATCGGCCGGACCTGGTCGTGGTGGTCGGGGATGTCAATTCGACGATCGCCTGCGCCCTGGTCGGCTCGAAGTTGCACATCCCGGTGGCTCATCTGGAGGCCGGGTTACGCAGCCGCGACCGCACCATGCCCGAGGAGATCAACCGGCTGGTCACGGATACGCTGGCCGACATCCTGTGGACGCCGTCACCGGACGGGGACGAGAACCTCGCCGCCGAAGGGGTGGCCCCGGACAAGGTCACGCGCGTCGGCAACATCATGATCGATTCCTACGAGCTCATGCGCGAGCGCATCGAGGCCAGCGGCGAGCGGCGCCGACTCGGGCTGGAGAAGCATGCGTACGCGGTAGTGACCTTGCACCGTCCCTCCAACGTGGACGAATCGGCGCCGCTCACCTCGCTGGTCAAGCAACTGCAGAGCGTCGCGGCCAGGTTGCCGCTGGTGTTTCCCGTGCATCCGCGCACGCGCAAGAATCTGGAAGCCTTTGGCCTGTGGAGGGAGCTGGCGGAAGCGCCCGGCGTGCACGTCACCGAGCCACTGGGCTACGTCGATTTCATGAACCTCGTCTGTGGTGCGCGCCTCGCCATCACGGACTCCGGCGGCATCCAGGAGGAGACCACCTACCTGGGCATACCCTGCCTGACCTTGCGCACCACCACCGAACGGCCGATCACCGTCACCGAAGGCAGCAATCGGCTGGTGAATGCCCTCGAGCTGGTGCCGGCGGTGGACCAGATTCTCGCGGGTCACTGGTCGCATGGACGCAAGCCCGAGCTCTGGGATGGTCATACCGCGTCGCGCGTGGCGGCCGACATCCGCCGCCGCCTGCTGGTCGCATCGCCGGCCATGGCCGAGGAACAGTCCGGTCCCGAAACTTCCGGCCAACACGCGCTGGGAAATGCCTGAATTGCGCGGAGCGTGCGCGTCAGACTGAGAGGTTGTGAAAAATTTCTCTTGCTTCCCCCGCGCAGCGGGGAAGGTGCCCGAAGGGCGGAAGGGGGCGCTTTTCACCGTGCAAAAGCAGATCAAGAGCACCCCCATCCGCCTTTACGTGCCGCTCCTGCGGCACGCCCTTCGGGCCGGCTTCGCCGTTCGCTCCGGCATCCTGCCTCCGCAGTGGCACCTTCCGCCGCTGCGCGGGGACAAGATGGCAGGATTGCCATCTTGAGCAGCTACGCTGCCCGAAGGGCTGATGCCATGGATGGCATCAGTTCAAGGAAAAGCTGGGCTCCTTGCCAGTTCGTCGAATTTTTCACAAGCTCTGAGTGCAGACAACCGGGTCGCGCATCGGGAATCGTTCGACTATGCACATCATCGTCATTGCCAGCTATCTGACCGCCGCCTTCGCGTTCCTCGTGGGCACGGTGTTGCTGACGGTCAGCTGGCGCGGCCAGCGCACCGGCGCTTTGCTGATACTGGCCACGGCGGCGACAGTCGCGTGGGGCGCGTTTCTGGCGTACGCCGAGTGGCAGCGGACCCCGGCGGTCAACTCGCTGCTGCTCGCCGAGGTGCTGCGCTACGGTGCGTGGCTGGTTTTCGTGAGCGCCGTGTTCGGTACCTTGCCGATGTCCGGGCTGCTGCGCGGTTTGCGCATCGTCGCGCACGCGCTTTGGGTTCTGCTCGCAATCTATTGCCTGTGGCCAGCGTTGAATTTGCCGCCAACCATGGCGCTGCCGTTCAGCATCAACGTGCCGCTGGTGGGCGTGCTGGTGCTGGCTCTCACCGGTGTGGTGCTTCTCGAACAGATCTCCCGCAATGTTGAACCGGAGCAGCGCTGGGCACTCAAATTCCTGGTGATCGCGCTGGGCGTGATGTTCGCCTACGACATCTTCATGTACTCGTACGCGGTGCTGTACCGGCAGTTCAACCTGAGCGTGTGGGCAGCGCGCGGCTTCATCAATGCGTTGCTGGTACCGCTGTTGCTGGTGGCGGCGGCACGCAACCCGGAGTGGTCACTGCGGGTAGGCGTATCGCGGCGGGCGGTGTTCTATTCCACCAGCCTGATGGTGGTCGCGTTCTACATCCTGGCCACGGCGGTCGGGGGTTATTACGTGAGTCTGTATGGCGGCGACTGGGGCCGGGTCGCGCAAATCACCCTCGTCTGCCTCGCGCTGCTGGGCGCCGTGCTGATCGGTCTCTCTGGCCAGGCGCGCTCGCATCTGCGGGTATTCCTGCACAAGAACTTCTTCAGCTTTCGGCATGACTACCGCGAGGAATGGCTGCG
>DASRUB010000358.1:0-5314 GCA_035655635.1 Rhodanobacter sp.
GGCCAGCGCACGCAGACTGTCCAGCGACAGCACGTTGGTGGTGCCTTCCCAGATCGCGTACACCTGCGCGTCGCGCAGCAGTTGCGGCAGGCCGGTGTCTTCGATGTAGCCGGCGCCACCGAAACACTCCAGCGCTTCGGAACAGATCTTCACCGCCAGCTTGCCGGTCCACAACTTGGCCAGCGGGGTAAGCAGGCGCAGCACGGACGCCTCTTCCGGTGAGGCCTCGCCCTGTTCGACGCGGCCAAGCAGGTGCGCCACCTCGAACGCCAGCGCGAACGCCGCCTCGAACTGGGCCTGCATGTCGGCCAGGGTCTGGGCGTGCAATGGCTGTTCGTTCAACGGACGGCCAAATGCCTGCCGGCGCGCGGCGAAGTCGCGCGCCAGGCTGATTGCCCTTGCCATGCTGGCCACCGCGCAGATCGCGTTCCAGCTGCGGGTGACGTTGAGCATCGGCGCCACCTGGCGCACGCCGTTTGCCAGCTCGCCCAGCGGCCAGGCGGACAGGCCGTCGAGATGGATCTCGGCGGTGGGGAGCTCTCGCGTGCCAAGCTTGTCCTTGAGCCGGTCAATGATGAGCTCCGGCTTGCGTCGCTCGCCATCCATCGTCTCGACGTAGAACAACGCCAGTGCGCCGGTGCCGGTGCCGGCGCCTTCCGGCCGCGCCAGTGCCAACGCGGCTTCGCCGACCACGGCCGAGCTGAACCACTTGCGGCCATGCAGCCGCCACTGGCCGCTGGCGTCCTGTCGCGCCACGGTCTCGGTGTTGCCTACGTCGGAGCCGCCGGTGGTCTCGGTCATCCACTGGCCGCTGAGCCAGAAGTTCGACGCGTCGCGAGTCAGGAAATGCGGCAGCACGCGCTGGATCAGGTCGGCATTGCCGGAGGCCTTGATCGCCGTGGCCGCACCGTCGGTCATCGCCAGCGGGCAGGTGTAGAACTCGCTGGCCAGGTGGTACAGATAGACGCGGGCGAACTCTTCCAGTCGCGCATGTGGGCTGCTGACGTGGCCGGCGGCGAGTACCGCGTGGCGGGTGGTGAGCTGCGGACCTTCCTGCCAGGCGGTGGTCAGCTCGATCCGGTCGATCCGCTGGCCCCAGGCGCCCCAGCGGGTCAGCACCGGTTTGCGCCGCGTGCTGGCGTTGGCGCGTTGCCACGCCATCAGCGCGTAGTCGCCGAGCGCGTCGAGGTCGGCGTCCAGCGCGATGCGACGCTCGGTCGGCACTACCCGATCGAGCAAACTGGCCAGCAGGCGGTCGCTGCGATAGGGGTGGGCGAGTTGCGGGGCATCCTGCAAAAAGGCCATGGCGCGCTCGACAAGCCGACGGGGGAGAGTCCGAGTATAGGCGCCGCGCCGGATGGCAGTCGTCGCGAACCCGGGAGCCTGGGCGGTAGAAACGCAAGCGGCTGCGGCTGCGCCGTTTTGGCCATCTTGCGCGCCGCTTTTCGGCCCATAGAACCACTATGGGCCTTCAAAGCGTCACGCAAGCTGCCTCTAGCGGCTTTGCCTCGCCTGCCTGGTTTCTACCGCCCAGGCTCCCAGGCACGCGCTACCATCGGCGCATGGAAATCCGCACCAATGATCTATCCCATTCCGCTGTCCTCGCGCTGCTGCGCGAAATGTCGCCGCCGGTGAGCAACTGCGCGCTCGACATGTCAGCGCGCAGCGACTGGGTGCGCGTGAGCCGCGCGCCGTAGTCGTTGATGTCCGAAGTTCTCGACAATATTTTCTGGCACGCGTTGAGCGGTCCGCAGGCAGGCTTTGCCCGGGGCGCGGGCGGCGCGCGGCGGTTTGCGCCGGGCTTCTCGCCGATCCTGGGTTTTGCCGATCCGCGGCAGCCGGACTTTGCGGCGATCATGCCGTACTGCGCGCCGCGCGAGTCGTTCTATACCGATGGCTGGTCGGGGCCGGTAGCGCAGGGCTGGCAGGTTGAACTCGAATCGACCATGTTCAAGATGCGCTGGGCGGGCGACCTGCCTGAGGACGACGTTCCCGAGGCCCTGCCGCTGGGGCCGATGCATGTGGATCAGGCGATGGCACTGGCGACGCTCACCCGGCCCGGCCCGTTTGGTCCGCGCACGATCGAACTGGGCGATTACTTCGGTCTGTTCGACGACACGCAACTGATCGCCATGGCTGGCGAACGCGCGTTCGCCGGCAGTTGGCGCGAAGTCAGCGGCATCTGCACCCATCCGGATGCGCAGGGACGCGGGCTGGCCCGCCGGCTCACCGCCAAGCTGATCCGGCGCCAGCTGTTGCGCGGCGAAACCCCGTTCCTGCACGTGATGCGCGACAACGAAGGCGCCCGCGCGCTGTACCGCCGGATGGGCTTTGTCGATTACTGCGAATCGGTGGTGCGGGTGATCCGGCGGGACTGAAGATCAGCGCGCGACGATCAGCGCGGCGCGGTCCGCCGCTTGACGCCAGCGCCCAACACGACGATCAGGCCGATAGACAGCACGATTTCCGCCCACGCCAGCGCGCGTTCACCCGGCGCGCTCCACGCCTCGGCCACACCATGGCAGAAGTAGAACAGGCTGAGAATGCCGACCCACAGCAGCGCGCGGCGGACGTTGCGGATGGCGAACAGCGGCAACAGCAGCGGTAACACGGTGAACGCGAGTACCAGCCACCGCGGCAGCTGTTGCGCTGGAAACAGCCAGCCGTGCCAGAGCAACTGCAGCGCCAACAGCAAGGCCCAGGCGAGCAGGCCGATGCGATAGACGCTCAGGATGGGC
This sequence comes from Rhodanobacter sp., assembly GCA_035655635.1. Lineage (GTDB taxonomy): Bacteria > Pseudomonadota > Gammaproteobacteria > Xanthomonadales > Rhodanobacteraceae > Rhodanobacter. Next base: position 2,739 of record DASRUB010000358.1, read on the forward strand.
GTGCGCGTCGCGCCGTTCATGGCGTGCCTGCCAGTCGCCGCGTGACGTCGGCGAGGCGCCGGCCCAATGCGCGGGCCAGTTCGCGCTCATGCCCGCTGATCGGGTTGTCGCCGCTGGCGCCGGATACGTGGCTGGCGCCGTAGGGTGTGCCGCCGCTCAGGGTGCTGGTCAGCGCCGGCTCGGTGTAGGGCACGCCGAGCAGCAGCATGCCGTGATGCAGCAGCGGCAGTGCCATCGAGAGCAGGGTGGATTCCTGGCCACCGTGCATCGTGCTGGTGCAGGTGAACAGCGCCGCCGGCTTGCCGGCCAGGGCACCGCTGGCCCATTCGGCGCCGGTGGAGTCGAGGAAATACTTGAGTGGCGCCGCCATGTTGCCAAAGCGGGTAGGGCTGCCCATCGCCAACCCCGCGCACTCGAGCAGATCGCGGGAAGTCGCGTACGGCGCTCCTTCTGCAGGCTCCGGCGGCTGTGCCACTTCGGTCACCGGTGCCACCGGCGGTACCTGGCGCAGACGTGCGCGCATGCCGGGCACTTCCTCGATGCCGCGCGCAATCAGGCGCGCCAACTGCGCGGTGTGCCCGCTGCGGCTGTAGTAAAGCACCAGGATTTCTTGGTTCATGCGGCGTCGGTCCACGCAATTGAGGCCTTCACGGCCAATACGCTAGTGTACCGTTCGAGATTGCTCGCGGCCTGTTGCCGCGGACTCGAGGATGCCAATGGCACGCCGATTCGATCCCGATCGCATACGCTACTTCCGCCGTTTCGTGTGGCAGCGGTTCGTCGATGACAAGTGCTTCGAGACGGCCGGTGCGCTGTCCTACACCACGCTGGTGTCGCTGGTGCCGCTCACCGTGGCCGTCCTGGCGATGTTTGCGGTGTTTCCGGCGTTCGCGGACGCACGCACCACCTTGATCGATTTCGTGTTTGTCAACTTCGTCCCCTCGGCGGGTGTACGGGTGCAGGAGGCGCTGCAGAGTTTCGCGGCCAACGCAAAAAGCCTGACCGGCATAAGCATCCTGGTGATGTTGTTCAGTGCGTTGTCGATGATGATCAGCATCGAGGATCGACTGAACCGGATCTGGCGGGTGCACCAGGCACGTCGCTGGAGTTCGCGGCTGTTGCTGTACTGGGCGGCGCTGACGCTGGGGCCGATCCTGGTGGGTGGCGGCATCGCGGCCACCTCGTATGTCACCGCGGCACCGTTCCTCAGCGTGGCCTCGGACCGGATCCACACTATCGGCAGCAGCCTGCTGGCCACGCTGCCGTTCCTGGTGACGTTTTTCACCTTGTGGCTGATGTATGCGGTGATCCCCAACACCCGGGTGTCGCGCCGCGATGCGGCGATCGGCGCGTTGCTGGGCGCGGTGTTGTTCGAGATCGCGCGCTGGGGCTTCGCGCAATTCGTGGGCCAGGCGAACAACTACCAGCAGATCTACGGCAAGCTGGCGATCATCCCGATCTTCCTGTTGTGGATCTACCTGTCCTGGGTGATCGTGATCCTGGCCGCTTCGATCGCGGCCTCGCTGTCGGCTTACGAGTATCAGCCGCCGTCCGAAACCTTGCCCGCCGGCGCCGAGTTTCTCGGCCTGCTGGTGGTGTTGCGTGTTTTCGTGGACGCCCAGCGTCATGGCGAGTGCGTCGATGTGGCCGAGGTGCGGCTGCGCGCGCCCTGTTTGAGCGTGGGCGCCATCAGCAGTTACTTCGATGACATGCAACTGGCCGACCTGATCCAGCGCGGCGAATCCGGTGGCTGGCTGCTCAGTCGCAGCCTGGACAGCACCGACCTGCTGCGCCTGTATCGCTGCACGCATCACAGGCTGCCGTTGGATCCGGTCGAGGAGGCGGCTGCGCTGGGTATCGAACTCTCGCCGGAATTGCTGGTCATGCTGGATGAACTGGCGACCGTGTTGCAGGCCAAACTGGGCACGCGACTCGACCAGATCTACCCCCCTGCTGCCGATCCGACGGCCGATGCCGAGGAACTTCCCGCATGACCTTGCTCTCATTTCGCCTCGTGGTCGCCGCGACACTCGCGTTGGCGTTCGCCACGCCGACCAAAGCTGCGATGCCGAGCCAGCCGACCCTGCAGGTGACCACGCTGAAGGGCGCAAACTTCGACCTGGCCGCGCAACGCGGGCACTGGGTGATCGTCAATTACTGGGCGACCTGGTGCGTGCCGTGCATCAAGGAAATGCCGGATATCTCGCATTTCGTGGCTACCCACAAGAACGTCCGCGCCATCGGGCTGGCCTACGAGGATAGTGAACCGGCCGACATCAAGGCCTTCCTCGCCAAGCACCCGGTGGTCTATCCGATCGCCCAGGTCACCCTGGACAAGCCGCTCAAGGATTTCGACGAGCCGCGCGGGTTGCCGACCACTTACCTGATCGATCCGGGCGGCAAGGTGGTGCAGCACCGGATTGGACCGGTGACCGAGGCCATGTTGAAGCAGTGGATCGGGGCCGATTGATGCCGACGGCCCGCTTCGTGGTCAGTGGTCGCGTGCAGGGGGTGTTCTTTCGCGCCAGTGCCCGCCAGCAGGCCCTTGGCCTGGGCCTGAGCGGACACGCCAGGAA
>DASRUB010000359.1:0-3006 GCA_035655635.1 Rhodanobacter sp.
CGCTTGAATACGTCGATCGCATCCTTGCCCTCTACGGCGACCTCGACGAGAAAGTGCGCGAGCTGACCGGACAGGAAGGAGGCGTGCTCATGATTGGCGCAAGCACCACCATTGCGGAGTTTCTCCTGCCGAAGATCCTCGGTGAATTCAAGGGCCGCCATCCGGGAATCGTGCCTCAGCTCATCGTGGCCAACTCGGAAACAGTGCAGACGCGCGTTGAGGATCGCACGCTCGACGTGGGCTTTATCGAAGGCGATTCCCACCGCGGAACGCTAGTCACCGATATCTGCTGCGAAGATGAGTTGCAGGTGGTTTGCTCGCCATCGCATCCGCTGGCGCGCTGCAAAGTGCTTGCAGTCAACGCGTTGACAGAACATCAGTACATCAGCCGCGAGGTGGGATCGGGCACGCGCGAGGTCATCGATCGGCACCTCGAAAATGCCGGCCTCGCGTCCGATTCGCTGCAAATCGTCATGGAGGCGAGCAGCCCCGAAGCGCTCAAACGGTTGGTGGCAACAGGGCTCGGATTTGCCATCATGTCGCGTGTTACCGCCGAGAAGGAGGTGCGACTGGGCGACTTGGTTCAAATTCCGCTCGTCCCACCCCTTGTCCGGCATTTGGCGGTCGTCTACACGCGCGAGCGAATCCACTCCAAGGCCGTGAACGAGTTCGTGCGCTTCGCCAAGGCAGAGCTTGCCGAGAATGCGCTTACCAGGCGGCAGCTTATCACTGCCTGACGCGATCTGTGTCCGGCGAGAGTCGTCGACCATCGCGAATCAACTGCTAGCGCGCAGAGTGCCCGGTGAGTATGACCTCCACCTTTTCGTGCGCTGCAAGGGATGCGTAATAAGCGCGCAGGATGTCGAGTGATCTTGTCAACTTTTCATTGAGGGATTAAGCCGAATGGCACTTACTTAAGCCCGCAGTCAGTGAGATCGGGGGCGTAAAGGCATGAAGGAAAAGGAGGGTGGCTGACCAAAGGATTGATAGGATTGGTTGTTACCAGACACCCAAGCCATCTTTCCAAAGGCCAGCCAGCATGGATCGTAATGCGCGAAGCCGCGAGCATCAACATCAGAAGAGGATTGAACGCCGTGCGGGATCGACCGATGCGGTGGAGTTCTTCAATGTACTGACGAGCTCGGCGTTGCTCAAGACGACCGAGGGTCTGCTGCCGGAGCACCGCGAGCGGCTGTATCCGCCGACGGTGACGTTGTCGATGTTCATGCGTCAGGTGCTGGAGGCCGATGGGTCGTGCCAGAAGGCGGTCAACGGCTGGGCGGCGCAGCGTGTGGCGGACGGGCTTGGCCCGATCAGCGTGCGAACGGGCGGCTACTGTCGCGCTCGCGGGCGACTGCCGGTGGAGATGGTCAGTGGGTTGACGCGAGAAACGGGCCGCCAACTCAGTGCACTGGCCCCGGCGCAATGGCTGTGGAGTGGGCGCCGGGTGAAGCTGGTCGACGGCACCGGGATCTCGATGCCCGATACCGAGGAGAACCAGGCGCGCTTTGCGCAGCCGAGCACCCAGGCGCCGGGGGTGGGCTTTCCGTTGGCGCGCCTGGTCATGGTGATTTGCTTGGCCACGGGCGCAGCACTCGACGCAGCGATGGGCCCGCATAGCGGCAAAGGCAGTAGCGAACTGGGGCTGCTGCGTAGCCTTGGTGCGGCTTTCCAGCCAGGCGACGTGGTGCTCGCTGACGCCTTCTACTGCAACTACTTCCTGATCGCGACGCTGGTTGCGGCCGGTGTCGACGTGCTCTTTGAGCAGAACGGGGCCCGAATCACCGACTTCCGCCGAGGCCGGTCGCTGGGTGCGCGCGACCATCTTGTTTGCTGGCCCAAGCCCTATGCCCGCCCGCACTGGATGACACTCGAGCAGTACGCGGCGTTTCCGGATGAATTGCAGGTGCGCGAAACGAAGGCCGCGCACAAGGTGATGGTCACCACGATGCTCGATCCTCGCAAGGTCAGCAAGCACGATCTGTCGGCGCTCTACGCGCGGCGCTGGAACGTCGAACTCGACCTGCGCAATCTCAAGACCACCATGGGCATGGAAGTGCTTCACTGCCAGACACCCGAGATGAACGAGAAGGAGCTGTGGGTCCATCTGCTGGCCTACAACGTGATTCGGCTGCTCATGGCGCAGGCCGCCTTCAATGCCGATAGGGACCCGCGCGAGATGAGCTTCAAGCACACCGTGCAATTGTGCACGGAATGGGGATCCAGAGGCCTGGCGGCGAGCGCCGACTCTGGGCGTCTGTTCATACTGATCGCGCAAACCAACGTCGGGCATCGATCAGGACGTATCGAACCGCGAATGCGAAAGCGACGACCAAAACCCTACCCGTGGCTCAAAGAGCCGCGTGCCAAGGCCCGTCGCGAGATCGAACTCTACGGTCATGCAAAGAGGCCAAAGTAAGTGCCATTCCGCTTAAGCCGACTGTGTAACGCGTTGACGTTTTGGATGTGATACGGCCCCAGCTTGTGCGAACCCGCTGGAATCTGACGCACCGTGATACCCAGGAGCGCGCTCATCGGTCGGTAAATGCCGCCGGCATCGGTGCACAGCACGATGTCGTCGGCCAATGCCGGACCGAGCGCCGCGGCGACCGAAGCCGTAGTCGGCACTGACTGTAATACCGTGATGTGGCTGTCGCGCGAACCGCGCGACATCGCTGTAACCACCGGAACCTGCTCGCTCGAGATGCCCCGTTTGCCCGCTGGCATTCCGCGCTTGTGCGACGCACGCGGCATGCCTCGTTTGCGGCCCTTGTACGAGCGACGAAAGTACGACTCGTCGACCTCGGCTACGCCCTCTAAAACAGTGGGTTCATGCTTAACGATGGGTGGCAGCATCCGCATGCGCCATCGGTAGACAACGTTGCGGTGTAGGCCGACCTGCGCGGCGGTTGCGCGAACGCTCAAGCCAGCCTTCATGCAGGCTGCATTCGCGAGCAAGAGGTCCTTGTGCCGGAGGTCTTGGAACGGCGTGCCCGTCAGCGCGGT
>DASRUB010000360.1:0-8565 GCA_035655635.1 Rhodanobacter sp.
CGCGAATACCGGCTTGAGCCGGGCCAGATCCTCGAGACGGGTCTGTGGCCGATTGCCCTCATCCTGGCTGACGGTGATCTCGCGGGTACTGATCGCGCCAGTCGCCTTGTCCGCGACCTTCATGCTGGTTGTGACGGCCACCATTTCATTCTTGTAGCGACCGGCAACCTGCGCTTCGGCCGTGCGCTGTTGCGATTGCAGTGCATATTCATCCTGGGACTCGCGGCTGATCTTGTAACGTGCCGCCACGATTTCTGCGGTCTCGATCATCGCCATATACAGAGACGGCACTTGCGCCCCCAGCCGGGGATCGTCGGTCCGATGGCGATTCAAGTGCTCGTTCTGCACCAGCGAGATCGACTCCACGCCACCGGCCACCGCCACATCCAGTTCGTCATTCATGATGCCCTTGGCTGCGATCGCAATCGCCATCAATCCGGAACCGCACTGACGGTCGACGGTCATGCCGGGCGCACTGCTGGGCAGGCCTGCCCACAGGGCAGCCTGTCGCGCCACGTTGAAGCCGGTGGAGCCCTGCTGCAACGCGCAGCCCATCACCACGTCGTCCACCTCCGCCGGCGCAATCCCGGCGCGGCGAACAGCTTCGGCAATGGCATGCCCGGCAAGCGCCTGTCCCTGGGTGTCGTTGAACGAGCCACGATAGGCTTTGCCAATCGGCGTACGCGCAGTGGCAACGATGACGGCTTCGGGCATGCTGAGATTCCCACTCTTTGGCTGCGCAAGCGGCGGCGCGGACGAAACAACGAGCCCGAACTATTCGGGCGAACCCTTCAGAAAACCAGGATCCATAAGCACCTGTCAGGGCACTGTCGCCTCGGGGTGGACGTAACCGGCCTTCTGTAATTCGTGGCGGGCCTGATCGAAGCCCTGCGTCGGTACGAACTCGCCCTTCCTGTCTGCAACTTGCGCCCACTGGGCAAGCAGGCTCTCGGCAGAAGGCGTCGCGCCAGTGAGGTGGATCCCCTGGGTCAAGGTGATGTTCGCCAACTCGAAGCCGCCGGCACCGGCGCAGACGATGGCCCGCGTCGGCGCGGATTCCGATACCAGCGCAAGCACGGCCGGACTGACCAGTTCGGGCCGCAGCAGCGCCAGCTGTTCGTCGGGAAGAATCCCTTCCATCATTTGCGTGGCCGCAGTTGGCGCGATGCAATTGACACGGATGTCGTGCTTCTTGCCTTCGAGCGCGAGGGTCTGCATCAACCCGACCAGTCCCATCTTCGCGGCGGCGTAGTTCGCCTGCCCGAAATTGCCGTATAGACCCGAGGACGAGGTCGTCATGACGATGCGTCCGTAGCCCTGGGTGCGCATCGGCTCCCAGACGGCCTTGGTGCAATGGGCGGCGCCCATCAGATGAACGTCGATCACCAGGCGAAAATCGTCGAGGGCCATCTTCGCGAACGACTTGTCGCGCAGGATCCCGGCGTTGTTGACCAGAATGTCGACACGGCCCCAGGTGGCCAGGGTGGTGTCCACCATCTGCTCAATAAAGGCGACATCGGTTACCGAACCCTGGGCCGGACGCGCTTCCCCGCCGGCCTCATTGATCTCCCGCGCCACCGCCGCGGCGCCCGCGCCAAGATCGTTGACCACCACTCGCGCCCCGTGCCTGGCGAGCAGCAGGGCATGTGAGCGGCCCAAGCCACCACCCGCGCCGGTCACAATCGCCACACGGCCTTTCAAGTTGATCATTGGAGGCTCCTGATGCCTTGCAGCCGGGCGTCCCGGCCAAAATTCGGGTCAGTGACACTCGCGGGGCGAGGGCACCGGAGGCAAACCGTAGCATTCCGGGAAGCCTTGGTAAAGATCTTCACTATAAACTTAGTTAATATTGACTCCGGGCCAAAAACAGGGCCAAATTGCTGACGGGGGTACGCCGAACCATAACGGCGCCACCCATCAAGCCGACTCATCATGCAAGTCGATCTTTTGGAGGGGACACATGAAAATCATTTCCAGGAATAGCCGCGCACGGTGGTTGGGGCTCACGCTGCTGACGCTGCCATGGTGCGGTGCCATCCAGGCGCAGACCACAACGCCACAGTCCGGCACGGAATCCGATCAGGCTGCACAGAAGGCCAAGACCTCGAAGGAGGTCACTACGCTCAAGGCGGTCACTGTCTCGGCGGAACGTCGAAACGAATCGTTGCAGACAACGCCGATTGCGGCGACGGTGCTGACCGGTGACGACCTGCTCAACCGGGGCGTCAACGTCGTTGACCAACTGCAGTTCACGACACCTTCGGCCACCGTGAACAACTTCGGCCAGGGTATCGACTTCGACATCCGCGGTATCGGCAAGGCCGAGCACAACTCGCAGACAGGCACGGGCGTGGTCGTCTATCGCGATGGCGTACCGACGTTCCCCGGCTACTTCACGGAGGAGCCTTACTACGACATCGCCTCGGTCCAGATCCTGCGCGGACCGCAGGGTACGTTCGGTGGCCAGAATGCCGTTGGCGGCGCGGTTCTGGTCAACTCGAACGATCCGATCATCAATGGTGGCTACCAGGGCTATGCGTCAGGGCAGGCCGGCAATTACAGCGACGTGGGCCTGCAGGGTGCACTCAACCTGCCGATCAGCAATACCCTGGCAGCACGCGTCGCGGTCAATAGCGGAAACCGAAGCAGCTTCTGGGACATATCCGGCCCCTATACCGGCTCCAACGCCCGGATACGCTCGCGCAGCGCTCGCATCGGCCTGCTCTGGCAGCCCAGCGACAACCTCTCGGTGCTGCTCAAGACCGACTACAACCATATCGACATGGGCGCGTTTCCAGCCGACCCGGTCAACTCGACCAATGATCCGTTCAACATCACGGCGAACGCCCCGCTGAAGGCGCTGGATCAGTTCTCGCGCACCGTGCTCAAGATCGATTATCAGTTCGCCAACGGCGTCAAATTCCGCGCGACCTCTGGCTACCAGCATGGCCACATGGTCTATCAGGCCGACCTTGATGGCACGGAACTGGGAAACTACATCTTCCGGGATTCGGTGTACGAAACCATCTACTCCCAGGAACTCAATCTGATCTCGCCGGATAGCGGCCCGTTCACATGGATCCTCGGTGCCTATTGGCAAAAAAACACCTACACGTTCCCGCCCGGCCAATTCGTCATCGGCGTGCCTGAGGGGAATCCGGCGACTGAATACGTGCTGCAAGGTACCAATCCGACAAAGAACAGCGCGCTGTTCGGTCAGGTCGGATTCCAGCTTTCCGACGAGCTCAAGCTCACGGTTGGCGGGCGCTACTCCAGGGACCGTACGTCCAACTCCACCACCGTTGTCCAGTACGGCCTGCCGCTGATAGATGAGCAGTCTGCCAAGTACTCGAACTTCTCCGGCAAGGTGTCGCTCGACTGGACGGTGAACGAAAGCAACTTCCTCTATGCATTCGCCGCCAGCGGCTACCGCCCCGGGGGCTTGAATGTGCCGGTGGGTCTTGGACTGCCGGCCCCGTTCAAGGGCGAGACGGTGACGAGCCTGGAAGCCGGCTGGAAGGCAACCTGGCTTGGCGATCATCTGCGGACACAGGTCGACGTGTTCCACAACAACTACAAGAACTTCCAGGTGACCATTGGCTACCCGGACTATCCCACCTTCGGCATCGAGCTCAATACGCCCAACCCTACCAAGATCTACGGGTTTGAGGCACAGCTCCAGGCGGTATTCGGCGACTGGTCGATCTACACCAACCTCGGCTGGTTGCACAGCGACCTGGGGGAGTTCTACGCCACCGACCCCAGACTTCCTTCGGTCGCATTTTGCGACCCGGCGACCGGGCCGGAGAGCGCCACTTGCCCCAACCTCGGCGGAAGCGAGCAGACCTATGCGCCGAAACTGACCTTCAATACCGGCGTGCAACGCACCTTCCACGTCGGCCGCGACACCATCACCCCGCGCATCAACTACGCACACATTGCGGGGCAATGGGCCACCTTGTTCGAGAACGAGGCGCTAGGTGATCGGCTCGGCAGCCGCAACCTGCTCGGCGCCCAGGTCGATTGGGCCCACAACAGCTGGCTGACGACACTGTATGGCACGAACCTGACCAACCAGCACTACGTCGGGGCCATCAATTCGGGGCTCCGTTTCGTCGGGTTCCCACGCCAGTACGGCATCCGGTTCACCCGATTCTTCCAATGATCGAAGCGAGCATGCCCGTGTCGCCACCCGGCGACGCGGGGACCCCGCGACAGGTGTTTTTTCTGCATGCAACCTTATTCTCTGACAATCGATAAATTCCTGGAGCACGCCGCCAAGTGGTGGGGGCGGCGTGAAGTCGTTTCTGTGCAGGCAGGCATCGAGCATCACATCAGCTATGCCGCCCTCAGGGACCGCAGCAACAGCCTTTCGGGGGCGCTGCGATCACTGGGCCTGCGCCTCGGTGATCGCGTAGGCACGCTGGGCTGGAATACCCAGAATCACCTCGAGATGTATTACGCGACGATGGGAGCCGGGTTCGTCTGCCATACCCTCAATCCGCGTTACACCGTCGAACACCTGGCCGCGATCATCAACGAGGCAGAAGATCGCGCGCTGGCCGTGACATCGAGCCTGGCCACACTGCTGGATGAACTGCTGCCGCTTTGTCCCACCATCGAACAGGTCGTGATCATGGATGGGGCTCTGCCGGACGGATTCGTCGCCAAGGAATGGACGGCCAAACTGTGGTTCCTCGACACACTGCTTGATCAACGCGGCGTGGCGGTCGCATGGGGCGACTTCGACGAGGAGGCACCTGCGGGGCTGTGCTACACCTCCGGTACGACGGGACCGCCCAAGGGCGTGCTCTACACCCATCGCGCCAACTATCTGCATACGCTGCGGGTGTTGCAGGCCGATGCCCTCGCACTGACAGACCGGGACGTGGTGCTGGCGGCCGTACCCATGTTCCACGCCAATGGTTGGGGCCTGCCTTTCGCTGTGCCTGCCGTGGGTGCCAAGCTCGTCCTGCCCGGCCGTGATGGCGATGGCGTCAGTCTGGCCGCCTTGTTGCGTGAGGAGAAGGTCACTGTCGCTGTCGGCGTCCACACGCTTTGGTTGGGGGTGATCGATCATCTGGATGCCGTCGGGGGCGAACTGCCCGAGCTGGAACGCATACTCATCGGCGGTTCGAGATGTCCGGAGACGCTGATCCGACGAATGGAAGAACGGCTGGGTGTCCGCGTGCAAACCAGTTGGGGCATGACCGAACTTTGCCCCACCGGCACCATTGCTTCACCGGCTACGCCATCGCCCGGCAATCAGACATCCGGCCGTCCCTGCTTGGGCATCGATCTCAAGCTCACCGATGCCGATGGAAAAGTGCTGCCGCGTCAACGCGGCGTAACCGGACACCTCAAGGTCAAGGGTGCCAGCGTCATCGATCGTTACTACAAGACCGACGTCGATGTGCTGGACGACGAGGGCTACTTCGATACCGGCGACCTGGCGAGCATCGATGACGAAGGCAACCTCACCATTCGTGGACGGTCGAAGGACCTTATCAAGTCGGGCGGTGAGTGGATCAACCCCTCGGAAATCGAAGACATCGTGGGCCATCATCCGGCTGTCAGTCTGGTAGCAGTGATCGGTCGTACCGACGCGAAATGGGGCGAACGCCCGGTGTTGGTGGTTGAGCCGCGCGCGGGAGCGACGCTTGAAGCGGAGGAGGTGCTGGCCTGCCTGAAGGGCAAGGTCGCCGACTGGTGGATCCCCAACCAGGTCGAGTTGGTCAGTGCCATGCCACTGGCAGCCACCGGTAAAATCGACAAGCTGCAGCTGCGAGTGACCTTCGGTGAGACGGACGTCGACGGCGAGTGCACTGATTGTTGACGCACCGCAACAGCGGTGCATAGACTGCCCCGTCATCCGTCAATGTGGTTGCCGTATCGCAATGCCAAGGGAAACGAAAAAACGCGCCCCTCGCCGGAAGGCAGAGCAACGCGCCGAAAGCATGGAGCAGATCCTCGACGCTGCCGAATTTCTGTTTTCGAAGAATGGTCTTTATGGGGTCACCCTGGGCGATGTGGCCAGGCGCGTCGGAATCCATACGACGCTCGTCCACTACTACTTCCAGGACAAGCAGACCTTGTTCGAAGCGGTCTTTGCACGGCGCGCCGGCGTGACCAGCAGCCGTCGCATGACAGCACTGGAACAGTATGAGGCGCAGGCGGGAGACTCGCCCACAGTCGAAGGCGCGCTGCATGCGTTCCTGGACACCGATCTTGATCTCTACTACGAAGGCGGCGAGCACTGGATGAACTACGGTGCATTGGGCGCGCGGGTGAGCAATACGCCCGAAGGCGCTGCACTGATGGACGTGCACTTCGATCCGGTCGTGCTCAAGCTGGTGGGTATTCTGAAGCGCGCGCTGCCCGATTATCCTGCAGAGGACATCTTCTGGGGCTACCACTTCGTGACCGGTGCCCTGATGAATACGCTCGCCCGTACCGGCCGCATCGATCGTCTGTCAGGCGGAATCTGCCACTCCGATGACTTTCCGGCGGTCAAGCAGCGGATCACCCGGTTCATGGCTGCTGGCTTTCTGGCCCTGAAACACTGAGCGCCTGTTGCTCTTGCTTCCCCCGCACGGCGGGGGAAGGAAAAAGCCGGATACCCGAAATTTTCCTCTGACGTGATGAACCACCCCGGTCAACTGGGGTGGAAGCCAGCCCCGGGCAACGGGCCTCCCTGCCGAGCATCCCCGCGGCGTCGTCAGGGAGAGGGCGTAGCGCACTTCTTGGGGGGCAGCCGCGGTGCCGCGATCCCGACGTTCCAGATCCACGGCTGGGTTCCGCTCTGCCTGCGGCGACAGACAACGTCGTTGACGAGCTTGTACATCCCCGGCAAGAGATCACGCGATGGCTGCGGGGTATCCTCAAACGCCATGTATGCCATGTCCGAGCCAAACGCCGGCCAATCGGGCTGGCCCTTGGCGACGGGCTTGCCTGACCGGGCAAAGCTGGTCCAGTAGTCGATCATTGCATCGGAAAGCCGTCTCTCCCGTGACGTTTCGGGGACCTTGGGCCACAGCGGCGGCGTACCTTCGAAGTTCCCGAACACATATGGCAATTCGCTGGCGTGAAAGCCACGCAAACCGGCGGCGTCGGCCGCCGGATAGCCGTGATCGAAGAAATAGAGGTAGGCGGGCTGGTCGATCGCCGTCTGCTTGCGCACCAATTCCTGCGCGGTCCAGCCATAGAGGGCATCCCGCGTGGTGGCGAGGATGCTCTGCTCCAGGTTGCTGCTCGGGTACAGATGCAGAAAGTCGTCCGCGAGATCGCCATAGCGATCGCGAATGATGCCCTCGTACTCGGCCGCGCTCGCGGGCGGTTGCGGTGCCAGGATCCTGAGCGAACGAATTTCACCGCTGTTGAAACCGGCAAGCAACGGTACAGGCGCCTGCTCACCCTTGTCGAAAATATCGACAAGCTGGTGCGGCACCAGGTGGCCGTCAACGGTCACCCAAGGTGCAAATCCTTCCGCCGCCGCCGCCTCGGTCAACTTGCCCGCGTCCATCGCGCGCAACGCCGCGAGATCCGGTGCATGCAACGCCGCAGCCAGCTTCTGGCCGCTTTCCTCAGCCGACGGCGTGCCGTATTTGCTCTCCTTCAAGGCCGGCATGGAGATCATGTACGCACTCTCCGCGATCGCCTTCGCGAACAGTCCACGCGCCTGGGGCGAGGCCATCAGGTACATGACGCTCAGGCCACCGGCGGATTCGCCTGCGATGGTGACATTCGCCGGAGCGCCGCCAAAAGCGGCAATATTGTCCTTGACCCAGTGCAGTGCCGCGATCTGATCCTGCAGACCGTAGTTGCCCGAAATACCCTCCGGCGACTCGGCACTCAACGCCGGAAGCGCGAGCCAACCCAGCGGGCCAACCCGGTAGTTGATCGATACCACCACGACACCCTGCTCGGCCAGGCGCGCGCCGTCGTAGAGCGGATCGCGGTTCGCGCCGCCCCACAGGGCGCCGCCGTAGATCCAGAAGAACACCGGTGCATTGCGCGCATCCCTGGGCGCCCAGACATTCAGGGTCAGGCAGTCCTCGCTCATCGGCATGGGCTTGCCCGCGTAGATGTTCGAGAGCCTGGGCCTGGGCTGAAAGCAGGCGAGCCCGAACTGCGTGGCTTTCCTGGTCCCCGACCAGGCGGGCATCGGCGCCGGCGGTCTCCAGCGCAATGCGCCGATCGGCGGCGCGGCGTAGGGAATGCCTTTGAACACATTCAGCGAGCCTGTGAGCCGGCCCTGCACTTGCCCAGCCGAGGTACTTACGACGGGAGAGGATGCGGCCCTTGTTGAGGATGACATGATGGGACCTGCGATCGAGGCGGACGGAAACAGGCTGGCCGAACAGATGATCAGGGCGCACAGGGCACCGTTGCGAAGCGAAGTCACGACTTGTCTCCTCCATTCCCGGTGATCTGCTCTTGCCGCCAAAGCACCCGTGCCAGAAACAGGAACAGCAAGATGGCCAGGAAGTAGAACGGCACGAGGGTGTATAGCGCCATTTGCAGCGAATGCTCGGGATGACTGGCCCGGAAATGGTCGCTGGCGAT
>DASRUB010000361.1:0-32373 GCA_035655635.1 Rhodanobacter sp.
GCTCCCACCCCTTCCCTGGCGGCCATAGCGGCGTGGTCCCACCTGATCCCATCCCGAACTCAGCAGTGAAACGCGCATGCGCCGATGGTAGTGTGGCTTTGCCATGCAAGAGTAGGTCACCGCCAGGGGCTTTATCCTGAAATACCCTCACCGGAAACGGTGGGGGTTTTTCTTTGGTGTGATGTTGCTGCTGTGATCGCAGATCACAGGCTGCAACAGGTCACCGCCAGGGGCTTTATCCAAAGAAGGCCTCCCCAATCGGGGAGGCCTTCGTCTTTATGGCAGTTGCCGTGGCGACCGCAGGTCGCGACCCGCAACAGGTCACCGCCAGGGGCTTTATCCTGAAATACCCTCACCGGAAACGGTGGGGGTTTTTCTTTGTGTGCAGTTGCGATCGCAGATCGCAGACTGCAACAGGTCACCGCCAGGGGCTTTATCCTGAAACACCCTCACCCGAAACGGTGGGGGTTTTTCTTTGGGCGCTGTTGCCGTGGCGACCATAGGTCGCGACCCGCAACAGGTCACCGCCAGGGGCTTTATCCTGAAACACCCTCACCCGAAACGGTGGGGGTGTTTCTTTATGTGCGGTGGCGACCGCAGGTCGCGCATGGCGGGTCGAGGATGTCGATGCCGTGGTAGCGTGCGTGTGCGAACTTCCGTGAGACAGACGCGAGGGTTGGTTTGCACTACGACACGGACATTCTGGTGGTTGGGGGTGGCATCAATGGCGCAGGCATAGCGCGAGATGCCGCCGGGCGTGGTTTGTCCGTCACGCTGTGCGAGCAGGACGACCTGGCGGCGCATACCTCCAGCGCCAGCACCAAGCTCATTCATGGGGGCTTGCGTTATCTGGAGCAGTACGAATTCCGGCTGGTGGCCAAGGCACTGGCTGAGCGCGAGGTCATTTTGCGCCTGGCACCGCATATCACCTGGCCGATGATGTTCGTGCTGCCGCACCAATCAAACCTTCGCCCGATCTGGATGATCCGGCTTGGCCTGTTGTTGTATGACCACCTGGGTGCAGGGCACCGCACGCTGGCGGATTCGCACGCCGTGGATCTGGGCAGTCATGTCAGTGGCAAGCCCTTGAAGGGCAATTACTCCCGCGGCTTCGTGTATTCCGATGGCTGGGTACAGGACGCCCGCCTGGTCGTGCTCAATGCGATGGACGCTGCGCAGCGAGGCGCGAATATCCTGGTACAGACTCGTTGCGTGAGCGCTGAAGTCGAAGACGGTACATGGCACGCAACGTTGAGGGGCCACGACGGGCAGTTGCGGAGCGTACGCGCCAAAGCCCTGGTCAATGCCTGCGGCCCTTGGGCTGGGCGCTTTCTCGGAGATGTGCTGGGGCGAGAGTCGCACGCGACGGTGCGCCTGGTGAAGGGTAGCCACATTGTGCTTCCGCGCTTGTTCGATCACGACTATGCCTATCTGTTCCAGCAGCCCGATCGACGCGTCGTGTTCGCGATTCCCTACGAGATTGACTACACCCTGGTGGGCACCACCGACGTGGATTACCGTGCCGATCCGGCCAGCGTGCACATCGATGCGGACGAGACGAGCTACCTGTGCGCTGCCGTCAACCGCTACTTCCGCCGTCCGGTGCGCGCCGAGGACATCATCTGGAGTTACAGTGGGGTACGTCCGCTTCTGGATGAAAGTGGGGACGCGACATCGGTCAGCCGTGACTATCACATTGAACTGGACACCAGGCAGGGGGCGCCGCTGCTGAACGTGTTTGGCGGGAAGATCACCACTTACCGACGTCTGGGTGAGGAAGCAGTGGACAAGTTGGCCGTGGCGCTGGGGCTGGAGCGAGCGGCCTGGACGGCCAGCGGCGCCCCTTTGCCGGGTGGCGATTTTGCTGATGCCGAACGACTGGTCGCGACGTGGGCACAGCGCTGGCCATGGCTTCCCACCTTCTTGATGCATCGGTGGTTACGGCATTACGGAACCTGCGCGGAGACATTGCTGGGTGATGCCGCTGACCTTGGAGATCTCGGGCATCATTTTGGTGCGGGACTCTACCAGCGTGAGGTCGACTACCTTGTCCGCCATGAGTGGGCCCGCGCGGCTGAGGACATCCTGTGGCGCCGCACCAAGCTGGGGTTGCGGATGAATGACGAAGAGCGGCGGGGATTACAGGCCTATCTGGACCAGGCCTGCGCCGACTTGGCTCGCGGATTTCCGGCAGCGGCGACGGCGGGATCGGCATGACGCGGGATTCGCGCTTCATCGTTGCGATTGATCAGGGCACCTCCAGCTCGCGCGCGGTGGTATTTGACGCGCAAGGCCGAGTCGTTTCCTCGGCGCAGCGGGAGTTCGAGCAGATTTTCCCCAGGTCGGGCTGGGTGGAGCACCGTCCGCGGGAGATCCTGACCAGTGTCCAGGTCACGCTGACCGAGGCGATCCACAACGCCGGCATCGACGCATCGGCCGTGGCGGGTATCGGCATCACCAACCAGCGCGAAACGACCGTGGTGTGGGATCGTCGTACGGGCGAGCCGGTCTACAACGCGCTGGTCTGGCAGTCGCGGCATTCCGCCGATTTGTGCCGCGACCTGCGCAATGAAGCAGTCGACGCACTCGTGCGTGACCGCACGGGGCTGTTGCTGGACGCCTACTTTTCCGCGACCAAGCTGGCCTGGTTGTTCCAGCACGTCGACGGTGTACGCGAACGCGCGCACCGCGGCGAACTACTGTTCGGCACCATCGACAGCTGGCTGGTGTGGAACCTCACCGAAGGCAAGGTTCATGTCACCGACGTCACCAATGCCTCGCGCACGTTGCTGTTCGACATCCATCGACAGTGCTGGGACGAAGATCTGCTGAAGTTGTTCGATGTGCCGGCCTCGATGCTGCCCGAGGTCCGCGGTTGCAGCGAAGTCTACGGTCGCATCGAGGCGAAGTTCTTCTTCGGCTGTGACGTTCCCATCTGCGGCATCGCAGGCGACCAGCAGGCGGCACTGTTCGGGCAGGCATGTTTCGAGCCGGGCATGGCCAAGAACACCTACGGCACGGGCTGCTTCATGCTGATGAACACGGGCAAGACTGTCGTGCCTTCGCGGCATGGTTTGCTGAGCACGATCGCGTGGCAGATCGACGGGCAAGTGGAATATGCACTCGAAGGCAGCATCTTCGTCGCCGGTTCGGTGGTGCAGTGGTTGCGCGATGGACTGCTTATGCTGGACAGCGCCGATCAATCACAGGCTTGTGCCGAGAGCGTGCCTTCGACCGACGGCGTCTATCTGGTACCGGCGTTTGCGGGCCTGGGTGCTCCGTACTGGCGCAGCGACGTACGTGGCGCCATGTTCGGCCTGTCACGTGGCACCCGTCGGGAGCATCTGGTGCGCGCCGCGCTGGAGTCGATGGCTTACCAGACGCGCGACGTGCTCGCGGCGATGGAGGCCGATTCCGGTATCACGCTGAAGGAATTGCGTGCCGACGGCGGCGCCATCGCCAACGACTTCCTGGCACAGTTCCAGAGCGACCTGCTTGGCGTGCCGGTATTGCGTCCAGCTATCGCCGAAACGACTGCGCTGGGCGCGGCCTATCTGGCCGGCCTGGCCGTGGGGGTCTGGGAGAGCCGGGAGCAGCTTGCCCGGCTGTGGCAGGTGGACCGCCGCTTCGAGCCGACGATGGAGCAGCGCGAGCGCGAGCGTCTGTATCGAGGCTGGCAGGCGGCAGTCAACGCCACGATCGGCTTTCGTGTCGATTGACCCCGGCGAACGCGCCGCTGGTCAATCCAGCGCGTAACCGAACTGATCGAGAAAAGCAGCGGCGAACTCGGCGTAGGTGAAACGCTGGTTCTGCGTGCCGGGATGTTCGACCTTCAGTGCACCCATCAATGAAGCGATGCGACCGATCGTGGGCCAGTCCATGCCGCGCATGATGCCGAAAATCAGACCCGCCCGATACGCGTCGCCGCAACCGGTGGGGTCCACGACCTGGCGCTCGCGCGCCGGCGGGATGTGATGTGTCTCGCTGCCGACGTGGATGACCGAGCCGCGCGGACCCTGGGTCACGATATAGGCCGTGACACGGCTGGCGATCTCGTCGGCGCTCCAACCGGTACGAGTCTGCAGCAGCTGGGATTCGTAGTCGTTGACGATCACGTAGGTGGACTTGCCGATCATCGAGCGGAACTCGTCGCCGTTGAACAGCGGCATCGCCTGGCCGGGATCAAAGATGAACGGCACCCCCCGGGCGGCAAATTCATCGACGTGCTGCAACATCGCCTCGCGCCCGTCCGGAGCCACGATCGCGAAATCGATCTGCGGAATGTCGCGCACGTGGTTTTCCTGCGCGCTCGACATCGCACCCGGGTGGAACGCGGTGATCTGGTTGTTGTCCAGGTCGGTGGTGATGAAGCACTGCGGCGTGAACTGGTCGTCGAACACGCGTACGCCATCGAGACGGATGCCGCACTTTTCCATGTGCTGGCGATACGGCGCAAAGTCCTGACCCACGGCGGCTACGGGCAGCGGATCGCCGCCGAGAAGCTTGAGGTTGTAAGCGATATTGCCGGCACAACCGCCGAATTCCCGTCGCATCGCCGGTACCAGGAATGACACATTCAGGATGTGCATCTGGTCGGGGAGAATGTGATTCTTGAACTGATCCTGGAACACCATGATGGTGTCGTAGGCCAGCGATCCACAGATGACGGCAGGCATGATGGTCGGGAACCCCTTGGCAAGTTTGAGAAGCCGCGACTGCCGCGGTCGTGCGTCGTGGTCGTCAACGGCGACGGCCAAAGGGTGCAATCCTAACGCCATCCATTCCGGTTGGCGACTTTCCAACCCGGCACGAAGCTCGATTTGCGTGCAGGGAAAAGCACCCAGGTTCGTGTTGTGCAAGGATTTCTTAACGCGATCGCCCTTGTGCATTCGGTGTGCGCTGACTAGACTGGTGAGCTCGATTTTCAATCAGGCCGGACCACGGCGGACCCATGTTCAAGAAGTTTCGCGGGATCTTCTCCAACGACATCTCCATCGATCTCGGCACGGCCAACACGCTGATCTATGTGCGTGGCCAGGGCATCGTGCTGAACGAGCCATCGGTGGTGGCGATCCGCCAGGATCGCGGCCCGGGTGGCCCGCGTACGATCGCGGCGGTCGGTGGCGACGCCAAGCGCATGCTGGGCCGCACGCCGGGCAACATCGCCACGGTCCGGCCGATGAAGGACGGCGTGATCGCCGACTTCACCATGACCGAGGCGATGCTGCAGCATTTCATCAAGCAGGTGCACAAGTCGCGCTTCCTGCGCCCGAGCCCGCGCGTGCTGGTGTGCGTGCCGTGCGGCTCGACCCAGGTCGAGCGCCGCGCCATCAAGGAATCGGCCGAAGGCGCGGGTGCCCGTGACGTGTTCCTGATCGAGGAACCGATGGCGGCGGCGATCGGTGCCGGCATTCCGGTGCACGAGGCGCGCGGTGCGATGGTGCTGGATATCGGCGGCGGCACCTCCGAAGTGGCGGTGATCTCGCTCAACGGCATCGTGTACTCGCAGTCGGTGCGCGTGGGTGGCGATCGCTTCGACGAAGCGATCATCAACTACGTGCGGCGCAACCACGGCACCCTGATTGGCGAATCCACCGCCGAGCGGATCAAGTTGCAGATTGGTTGTGCGTTTCCTCAGGACGACGTCAAGGAGATCGAGATCTCCGGTCGCAACCTGGCCGAGGGCGTGCCGCGCATGTTCACGATCAACTCCAACGAAATCCTCGAGGCGTTGCACGAGCCGCTGGCCGGCATCGTGGCCGCGGTGAAGTCGGCGCTGGAACAGACCCCGCCGGAACTGTGTTCCGACGTGGCCGAGCGCGGCATCGTGCTGACCGGCGGCGGGGCATTGCTGCGCGACCTGGATCGGCTGATCTCCGAGGAGACCGGCTTGCACGTGCAGGTGGCGGATGACCCGCTGACTTGCGTGGCGCGTGGCGGCGGCAAGGCGCTGGAGCTGATCGATCAGCACGGCAGTGACTTTTTCGCGCCCGAATAGCGCGCGGCAGCCGGGGCCGCCATGGCGCGCGCACACGATGAATCCTCGCCCCTGTTTGCGGGCAACGCGGCAGGCACGCTGCGGCTGATCGTCTACCTGGCGCTGGCCGTGGTGTTGATGGTGCTGGACCAGCGCAATGGCTGGCTGTGGCGCTTGCGCTCCACCGCGTCGGCGGTGGTGGAACCGGTCTACCGGCTGGCGGGTCTGCCCGCCGCAGGCGCCCACACCCTGAGCGTGGCCTTTTCCGACCGTCAGCATCTCACCTCGGAAAACCAGCGCTTGCGCGAGGATCTGTTGTTGGCCAACGCCAAATTGAATCGCATGGCGGCGGTGGCTGCACAGAACCAGCATCTGAAGAAATTGCTCGATACCCAGCATAGTCTGGGGCTCAACGTGCAGCTGGCCAGGGTGATTGGCGTGGATCTTGGCGCCTACCGCTACCGCCTGACCCTGAACATGGGTTCGCGCGACGGGGTCAAACCGGGCCAGCCGGTGATCGATGCCCATGGCGTGATGGGGCAGGTGATCGAGGTGCTGCCGCATACCGCCGTGGTGATGCTGATCACCGACCCCTCGCACGCGATCCCGGTGACGATCGCGCGCACCGGGTTGCGCACGGTTGCCTACGGCTCGCGCGATGGCGACAGCCTGACCCTGCCGAATCTGCCGTTGGCCGCCAGTGTGCAGGTGGGTGACAATCTGCTGACCTCCGGTATCGGCGGGCGTTTTCCGCCCGGTTTTCCAGTGGGTCGGATCGAGCACGTGGCGCCTGCCGTCGCCGGCATGTTTCAGGTGGCGCAAGCCCGGCCCGCCGCGGAAATCGAGCGCAGCACGGACGTGCTGCTGCTGCATGACCAGGCCGAGCCGGAGGGTCCGCCCGACCCGGCCACGCCGGTGGGGCCACCCGCATCGCTGGAACCCGCGGCGGGCGGCCCTTCCGCCTCACCGTCTGGCCAGCCGCCGGTTGACCGTGGAGCGAGGCCATGAGCCGGCAACGCCTGAACCAGTGGTGGTTCATCGGCACCCTGGCGGCGGCCCTGCTGTTGATGCTGGTGCCGCTGCCCGGCGCGCTGGCGCCATTCAAGCCGTATTGGCCGGCACTGGTGCTGCTCTACTGGTCGCTGGAATCGGAGGATCGGGTGAGTCTGGGCCTGGCGTTCGGCGTGGGCCTGTGCGCCGACCTGCTCGATGGCGTACTGCTGGGCGAACAGGCCCTGCGCCTGTGTGCGTTGACCTTCATCGCGCTGCGTTTCCGCTCGCGGCTGCGCTTTTTCCCGATGTGGCAGCAATCGCTGGCGGTGCTGGCCCTGTTGTTGAATGACCGCATCCTGCTGCTGATCGTGCGCATGCTTGCCGGTGCCTCCGTGCCACCGGCGAGCTGGTGGTTCTCGCCGTTCGTCGGTGCGGCACTCTGGCCGTTCCTGTTCCTGCTGCTGGACGACCTGCGCGCTCGCTTGCGGATCCAATGAGACATGATCCAGTGACATGAAGGCCCGGCGAACGCTCAAGGATGCCCGCGACGAAAATGCGTTGTTCCGACGCCGTGCGCTGGTGGGCTTCGTGCTGATTCTGCTGGGCCTGGGTGGCCTGGTCGGGCGCTACGTGGTGTTGCAGGTGTCGCGTCACGCCGAATTCGTCACCCGCTCCACCAACAATCGGGTGAAGCCGCGTGCGATATCACCGGCACGTGGGCTGATCTACGATCGCAACGGGGTGGTGCTGGCCGACAACGTGCCTGCCTTTCGCCTCGAGGTGGTGCCCGAGCAGGTCAAGGACATGCCGGCCCTGCTCGCGCGGCTGGGCAAGGTCGTGCCGCTCGGCCAGGACGATATCGACGCGTTCAACAAGCAGCTCAAGCAGAGTCGGCGCTTCGACAGCGTGCCGTTGAAGCTGCATCTGACCGAGGACGAGATCGACCGTTTCGCGGTCAATCGCTGGCGCTTTCCCAATGTCGATGTGGTCCCCTACCTGACGCGGCGCTACCCGTATGCGGGCTTGTTCGCGCACGTGGTGGGTTACGTCGGGCGTATCGATGCGGATGATCTCAAGCGCCTCGATCCGGATCGCTATCAAGGCACCAGTCATGTTGGCCGAAGCGGCGTGGAGCGTTCCTACGAGGACGTGTTGCACGGCACGCCGGGCTATGAGCTGCTTGAAGTGAATGCCGACGGTCGCACCCAGCACGTGCTGGAGACCCATTCGCCGACGCCGGGCAGGAATCTCTACCTGAGTATCGACGTACGGGTGCAGAAGGCAGCCGAGGAAGCGCTGGCCGGGCGGGCAGGCGCGGCCGTGGCGATCGATCCGCGCAATGGCCAGGTGCTGGCGATGGTCAGCGTGCCTACCTTCGATCCGAATCTGTTCGTCAACGGCATCGGCCAGGGCGACTACAGTGCACTGACCACGGACCCGGACAAACCGCTGTACAACCGGGCCTTGCGTGGCGTGTATCCGCCCGGGTCGACGGTGAAGCCGTTCCTGGCGCTGGGTGGGCTCGAACTTGGCTTGCGCAAGCCATCGGATACCGTGTTGTCCACCGGCCAGTTCTGCCTGCCGGGACAGAAGCGCTGCTATCGTGACGACACCCGCGGTGGCGATGGCACGGTGGACATGGTCACCGCGATCCAGAAGTCGACCAACACCTATTTCTACAAGCTTGCGCTGGACATGGGGATCGATCGGTTGAGCCAGTGGATGGCCCGCTTCAGCTTCGGCAGCAAGACCGGCATCGACCTGGTCGGCGAATCGGAGGGGGTCCTGCCCTCGCGCGCCTGGAAATTGGCACACAGCAAGCTGCCCTGGTATCCCGGTGAGACGGTGATCGCCGGTATCGGCCAGGGCTACTGGGCGGTCACCCCGCTGCAGCTGGCGCACGCGACGGCAACCCTGGCCGGGCACGGTGTGCCGTATGTGCCGCGGCTGGGGATGGCGACCAAGGCCGTGGGCGATGAGCAGCGCCAACCGCTGCGCAACCCGCCGGAGCCCTCGGTGATTCGCGATCCGGCCGAATGGAACGTGATCAATGAAGGCATGCGTGCGGTGATCACCGGTGGCACCGGCAAGGGACTGAACGACGGATTCCCTTACGCGATCGCCGGCAAGAGCGGTACCGCCGAGCGCTATTCGCGCACCAC
Source organism: Rhodanobacter sp. (assembly GCA_035655635.1). GTDB lineage: Bacteria > Pseudomonadota > Gammaproteobacteria > Xanthomonadales > Rhodanobacteraceae > Rhodanobacter. The sequence goes on from DASRUB010000361.1 coordinate 9,133, forward strand.
CGACGCCTACAACACCAATCGCAGCACCGCCTATCTGGCCACGCGCCACCGCGCCTGGTTCATCGCTTACGCGCCAGCGGACGATCCGCAGATCGCCGTGGCCGCGGTGTTGGAGCAAGGCGCATGGGGCGCCTCTGCAGCGGGACCGATCGTGCGCCAGATCCTCGATGCGTGGCTGGCCACGCATGATGGCGTGATCGTGGGCGCCACGCGGCTGCCGACGACGACGCCGGTCGCCGCGCGTCTGGCGCCGACCGCCACCGCGGCGCTACCGATCGACGCGTCCGCGCCTGATACGTCCCCGCCTGACGCCGAGGATCTGCCCGCGTCCGCCTCCAGCGGAGGCAACCCATGATCCAGGTGCTGTATGCGCGCATGCGCCGCCTCCTGCGCAGGATCCTGACCCGGCCACGAATCGACCTGCCGCTGGCGGCGGGCCTGTTCGTGCTCGCGCTGATCGGCCTGGCCACCTTGTACAGCGCAGGCGATCAGAGTTTTGTGCTGGTCGGCGGCCAGTCCGCGCGATTCGTGCTCGGTGGCGCCTTGTTGCTGCTGGTCTCTCGCATCCCGCCAGCGGTGCTGCGCAGCTGGACACCCTGGCTCTACGTGGGCAGCACGGCGTTGCTGGTGGTGGTCGCGATCCTCGGCGAGGGTCGCGGTTCGATGCGCTGGCTGGACCTTGGCGTGATGCGCTTCCAGCCGTCCGAATTGCTCAAGCTGACCACGCCGATGATGGTGGCCTGGTACCTGCATCCACGCCAGTTGCCGCCGACCTGGAAAGATATCGTGATGGTCGGAGTGCTGATTGCGGTTCCAGTCGGACTGATCGCCGAACAGCCGGACCTGGGCACGGCGGTACTGGTGGCCGCGGCCGGCGCATTCGCGCTGTTCCTGTCCGGCATGGCGTGGTGGCGCATCGGCCTGCTCGTCGGCGCGGTCGTGGGGATGATCCCGGTGGGCTGGCACTTCCTGCACCAGTACCAGCGCGATCGCGTGCTGACCATGCTCAATCCAGAATCCGATCCGCTCGGCAACGGCTGGCACATCATCCAGTCGCAGATTGCGGTCGGCTCCGGCGGCATCTTCGGCAAGGGCTGGCTGCACAGCACGCAGTCGCGCCTGGATTTCCTGCCCGAGCACACCACCGATTTTATCTTCGCGGTGTTTTCCGAGGAGTTCGGCCTGATCGGCGTCTGTGCACTGATTGCGCTGTACGCCTTCATCATCGGCCGCAGCCTTTGGATCGCGATGGAGGCGCGCGACACTTATTCGCGCCTGCTCGCCGGTGCCATCGGCATGAGCTTCTTCGTCTACGTGTTCGTCAATGGCGGCATGGTCGCCGGCATGCTGCCGGTGGTCGGCGTGCCGATGCCGATGATCAGTTACGGCGGCACCTCGGCGGTTTCGCTGCTGACCGGCTTCGGCGTGCTGATGTCGATCCATGCCAATCGCAAGACCCATTTTTGAGCGCTGCCATGGCCGTGCCCGCCGTCCGCCCCAAGTTGCCACGGGCCTGCATGGTAGGCTCTCGGCGACCTAAGCCATTTCGCCAGTGAAGGCCCTGCATGACCGAGAATTCCGCCTTGAATCCGCTGCGACACCTGCTTGCCGCGGGACTGCTGTGGATCGGTGCGACGAGCGTGGCACTGGCTGGCGTTCATCCCGGCCAGGCCGAGCTGGTGCGCGAGGTGGCGCACGATACCGGCAAGAGTCCGCAGGCGCTGAACGCGCTGCTGGATGGCGCGCAGGTGCAGCAGAGCATCCTCGACGCGATCAGCCGCCCGGCCGAGGGAAAGCCGTGGAAGGATTACCGTCCGATCTTCATGACGCCCGCGCGCATCGATGGCGGGGTCGCGTTCTACCAGGCGCATCGCGCCTTGCTCGACCGGGTCGCGGGCGAATATGGCGTGCCGCCGCAATACCTGGTGGCCATCATCGGTGTGGAAACCAATTACGGCCGCATCGTCGGGCACTACAAGGTGCTCGACGCGCTGGTCACCCTGGCGTTCCATTACCCGCCGCGGGCCAAGTTCTTCCGCGAGCAGCTGAAGACGCTGCTGGAACTGCCCGACAGCAAGCTGGCCGGTCCGCTGGACAGCCTGGTCGGCTCCTATGCCGGCGCGCAGGGCTGGGGTCAGTTCATGCCCTCGAGCATCCGGGATTTCGCGGTCGACGAGGATCATGATGGCCGCATCGACCTGCACGATTCGGCCGACGATATCGTTGCCAGCATCGCCAACTACTTCCGCGAGCATGGCTGGGAGCGCGCTGGGCCGGTGGTGGCGCGGGCCCAGCCCGATGCATCGGCACAGCCGGTCGAGGTGAAGGACTTCACGCCCCAGTGGCCGGTCGAGCAATTCGAGGCCTGGGGCTATGCGCCGCTGCAGCCATTGTTGCCCGGTCGGCTGGCCGGCCTGCAAACGCTGCAGGGAACGAACGGGCCGGAGTACTGGTTCACTTTCCAGAATTTCTACGTGATCACGCGTTACAACCGCAGCCCGCTGTATGCGATGGCGGTCGAGCAATTGGCCGGGGCGATTGCCGCCGGTGTGGCGCGGGCGGACGACGCGCGATGAGATCGGCCCGATGAGACTGGCCCGATGAGATCGGCATGGGCGGCGGCGCTGCTGGCGACGATCCTGCTGACGGGATGCAGCGGAACGAAGACGCGGCCGTCGCCTGCTGGGCGCACCGCGGCCACCGCGCGTGGCCCCGTCGACGCGCGCGCGGATCGCTTCCGCGATGATCTGAGCCGACCACAGTCAAGCCGCTATCGCGACGGCAACGACAGCGTGCCGCCACCCATTGATGTCAGCAAATTGCCCGAGCCGGTGCCGAAAGTGGAGCCGCGCTCGCTGTACGGCAACAAGTCGCCGTATACCGTGCTGGGGCATACCTATCGGGTCCTGCCGACAGCGCGTGGCTACGACGAACGCGGCATCGCCTCGTTCTACGGCAACAAGTTCCACGGCTACAAGACCTCTAGCCTGGAAACCTACGACATGTACGCGTTCAGCGCCGCCAGCCCCACGCTGCCGCTGCCCAGCTATGCACGCGTGACCAACCTGCAGACCGGCAAGAGCGTGATCGTGCGGGTCAACGACCGCGGCCCGTTCCACGACAATCGCCTGATCGATCTGTCCTACGCGGCCGCCGTGAAGATCGGCGTCTGGCCCAAGGGTACCGGCCTGGTCGAGGTGCGCGGCATCGATCCGGCGCAGCCCGGAACGGAACTGCCGGCGCCGCCCGTGGTCACAAGCGGACATCCGGGGATCTACCTGCAAGTAGGCGCGTTTGCCGATGTGGCCAATGCGAACCGGCTGGCGCAACGTCTGCGCGAGGCCAATCTCGGCGCGGTGCAGGTTGTCGACGGCGTGGTCAATGGACGTCGCCTGCGCCGAGTGCGGGTCGGTCCACTGTCCAGCGTGGTGCGCGCCGATCAGGTCAGTGGCCAGATTGAAAAGATGGGCCTGCCGCAACCCCAGGTCGCGGTAGACTGAACAAGTTTGCGCTAGGAGCCTGCGACAGGCTCCCAACTTCTCCTTCACCCCGGTGCCCGCAACACCGATCTCCAGAATCTGGACTAGAAAACACGATGAATTTCCTTCGACGTTCCCTGATGCCACTGACCGCCGCCGCTGTCCTGCTTGCGAGTATCGCGGTTGCCCAGACCCCGCCACCGCATCCGTCGCCGGTGCCGCGTCCGGCGATGCCGGCGGCGCCGGTGCCACCACCACCGGACGTCGATGGTGCGAGCTGGGTGCTGATGGATTACGCCACCGGTCAGATCCTGGCCTCGAAGGATCCGGACGCGCGCCGCGCGCCGGCCTCGCTGACCAAGGTGATGACCGACTACGCGGTGTCTGCCGAGATCGCCAACGGCCGTGTCCACGCCAACGACATGGTGACGATCAGCGAGCACGCCTGGCGTGGCGGTGGTGCCGGTACGGACGGTTCCACCAGCTTCCTCAAGCTCGGCAGCCAGGTCTCGCTGATGGATCTGCTCAAGGGCATGATCGTGCAATCGGGCAACGATGCGGCCATCGCATTGGCCGAGCACACGGCCGGCTCGGAGGACGCCTTCGCCAACCTGATGAATGCCTATGCCAAGCAGCTGGGCATGGCCAATACGCATTTTTCGAACGCGTCGGGCTATCCGGTGGCAGACCATTACAGCTCGGCGCGCGATATTGCGATCCTGTCGCGCGCGCTGATTCACAACTTCCCCGAGGATTACGCCATCTCGGCGATCAAGGAATACGAGTGGAACGGCATCAAGCAGCAGAATCGCAACGAGCTGTTGTGGCGCGACCCGGCGGTGGACGGGATCAAGACCGGGCATACCGCCGATGCCGGCTATTGCCTGGATGCCTCGGCCAAGCACGGCGACCAGCGCATGATCGCCGTGGTGATGGGTGCCAGCTCGAACAAGGCGCGTGCCGACTCGGCCATGGCCTTGCTCAACTATGGCTTCCGTTTCTACGAAACCCACAAGCTGTACGACGCCAGCAAGCCACTGGCGACGCCGCGCCTGTGGAAAGGTGAAGCGAATCAACTGCCGATCGGCGTGGCGAGCGATGTGCTGGTCACGGTCAAGACCGGCCAGTACGACAAGCTGAAAGCGACCATGGACATCCCTTCCACCCTGATCGCCCCGTTCAAGCAGGGCCAGCAGGTCGGCACGCTGCGGGTCACCATGGATGGCCAGCCGGTGCAGACCGTACCGCTGGTCGCGCTGAACGATGCGCCGCAGGGCGGTTTCTTTTCCCGCCTGTGGGACAGCATCCTGTTGTGGTTCCACCACGACAAGGGCACCACCGAACAGGTACCGGGTGGCAAGTGATGCAACCGATCGACTTCACCGAAGCCAGGCAGGACGGCAAGGGTTTCCAGTTTCCAGGTGAATTCGAGATCACCGCGGTCGGCAATGCCAGCGCCAACCTGCCGACCCACGTGCCGCAGTTGCTGGAAAGTGCCGGCCTGCACGTGCTGCACGAAAGCGTACGGCATCGGCATTCCGGTGCCGGCAATTTCGTCTCGGTCACGGTGAGCTTTCGCTGCGATAACCGGGAGCAGTATGAGCATGCGCATCGGGTGCTGCGCGAGAGTCCGGATATCCGGTATACGTTGTGAGCGACGGGATTCGGGATTTGGGATTTGAGATTCGGAAAAGCCGCCCTCGAACTTCATGGCGAGAGTATGGCGCGGCCGTCGTTCCGGAAATATCGTAAGGCGGCAGGCTGTCAGTGATCGAATCCCGAATCCCGAATCCCGAATCCCGGCTCCTGAACATCCGTCGTCTCGGCCGCCAGCCCTACGAGGCGACCTGGCACGCGATGAGTGCGTTCACCGACCGCCGCAGCGCCGACACGCTCGACGAACTGTGGTTGCTGGAGCACGATCCGGTGTTCACCCTGGGCCAGGCCGGCAAGATGGAACACGTGCTGGCGCCGGGCGACATTCCGGTGCTGCCGGTCGATCGCGGTGGCCAGGTGACCTATCACGGCCCCGGCCAGATCGTGGGTTACCCGTTGATCGACCTGCGTCGGGCCGGCATGGGCGTACGCGAGTTGGTACGTCGCATCGAGCAGGCGCTGATCGATACGCTGGCCCATTGGAACGTGACTGCGGTCCGGCGTGAGGGAGCGCCCGGCGTGTACGTGGGCGAAGCCAAGATCGCCGCGCTTGGCCTGCGCGTGCGGCGTGGTTGCAGTTTCCATGGCCTGGCCTTCAATGTGGCCATGGATCTGGAGCCGTTCCAGCGCATCAACCCTTGCGGTTACAAGGGTTTGGCGGTCACGCAGCTGCTAGACTTGGGCGGTTCGTGGCGGCTGGCGGAGGTCGAGGATGTGCTGATCGGCGAGTTCTGCCGGCAGTTTGGATTCGATGCCAGGCCCGCCGCTCCCCTGATTCCTGAACTCCCTGCGCGCGCGGTGGTCTGAGCTGTCTACATGAGCGAAACAAGCACTTTCTCCAGGTCCATCCCGCTGCGGATCGTGGCGGGTACGCCAACCGCCGAAAAGCAGCTGGGCAACGACAAGATCGCGCTGAATCGCGCCGGCTTCGATACCAGCGTGCCGACGCTGCGCAAGCCCAGCTGGATCCGCGTGCGCCTGCCGCCGGGCAACGCGGTGCAGCAACTGAAGGCGCGCCTGCGCGAGAACTCGCTGGTCACCGTATGCGAGGAAGCCTCCTGCCCGAACATCCACGAGTGCTTCAGCCACGGCACCGCCACCTTCATGATCCTGGGCGAGGTGTGCACGCGCCGCTGCTCGTTCTGCGACGTGGCGCACGGCCGGCCGCAACCGCCGGACGAGCTGGAACCGGCGCGACTGGCGCAGACCATCGCCGACATGCGCCTGAAATACGTGGTGATCACCTCGGTCGACCGCGATGACCTGCGCGATGGCGGCGCCAGCCACTTCGCCAGTTGCATCCGCGCGGTGCGGCACGCCAGCCCGGCCATCCGCATCGAGATCCTCACCCCCGATTTCCGCGGCAAGGGCCGCATGGAGCGCGCCCTCGACGTGCTCCAGGCGTATCCGCCGGACGTGTTCAACCACAATCTGGAAACCGTGCCGCACTTGTATCGCGAGGTACGCCCCGGCGCCGATTATCAATGGTCGCTGGATCTGCTCAAGCGTTTCAAGGCACAGCATCCGGACGTACCCACCAAATCCGGCATCATGCTGGGCTTGGGCGAGACGCACGAGCAGGTGATCGAGACGCTGCGCGATTTACGCGCCCATGACGTCGAGATGATCACCATCGGCCAGTACCTGCAGCCCACGCCGCACCACCATCCGGTGCTGCGTTACTGGACTCCCGAAGAATTCGACGCGTTGCGCGAAGCCGGTGAGGCGATGGGCTTCCATCATGTCGCCTCCGGCCCGCTGGTCCGATCGTCCTACCATGCCGACCTGCAGGCCCATGCAGCCGGCGTCACCGAGTCAGTCTGAGAGCATCCATGAAATTTCGTCCCGCGCTGGTCCTGCTGTTTGCCCTCTCCGCCAGCTGCGTGTTCGCGCAGTCGGCCGCCGATCTCGGCGCGGGCCCCAAACCGCGCAAGGCGGCCACCTGGCCGCTCGAGCCCACGGCGGTGCAGGCCCAGGCCGCGCAGCTGTCCGCGCGCTTCCTGACCCGCTTCCACTACGACGCGCAACCGCTGGATGATGCGATGTCGGCGCGCATCTACAAGGCCTACTTCAAGATGCTGGACGGCGACAAGGTTTTCTTCACCCAGCAGGACATGGACAAGTTCGCGCCGCTGAAGACCAAGCTCGACGATGCGATCTGGAACAGCGACCTGTCCGCGCCGTTCTCGGTCTTCAACCTCTACCTGCAGCGTGCGGTCCAGCGCATGACCTATGCCCGCGGCCTGCTGAAAGACGGCTTCGACCTGACCGGCGACGAAACCTACGATGTCGATCGCAAGCATGCCGCCTGGCCGAAGGACCAGTCCGCGGCCGAGGACCTGTGGCGCGAACGCACCAAGAACGACTGGTTGCGCCTGAAGCTTGCTGGCAAGGACGACGCCGACATCCGCAAGACGCTGGACAAGCGTTACAGCGGTTACATCGACCGGATCAAGCAGCTCAACAGCGGCGATGCGTTCCAGACCTTCATGAACGCGTATGCCGAATCCACCGATCCGCATACCGATTACCTCGGGCCCGAGGCGGCCGCGAATTTCGACATCGCCATGAGCCTGTCGCTGCAGGGCATCGGCGCCCAGCTGCAATCGCGCGACGACTACACCACGATCGTCAAGCTGATCCCCGGTGGCCCGGCGATGAAGTCGCACAAGTTCAAGCCCGGTGACCGCGTCGTGGCGGTGGGCCAGGGCGACAAGGGCGCGATGGTCGACGTGGTCGGCTGGCGCATCGATGACGTGACCGCCCTGATCCGCGGCAAGAAGGGCACCGTGGTGCGGCTGGAAACCCTGCCGGCCGACGCCGGCCCGGATGGCAAGCATGAGCTGATCACCCTGGTGCGCGACAAGATCAACCTCGAGGATGCCGCCGCCAGCAAGAAGGTCATCGAGATCAAGGATGGTGACGTCACCCGCAAGATCGGCGTGATCGACCTGCCTTCGTTCTACTCCGACTTCGGCGCGCGCAGCGCCGGCGACAAGGACTACCGCAGCACCACCCGCGATGTTGCCAAGTTGATTGGCGAACTGAAGCAGGAAGGCGTGCAGGGCATCGTGGTGGACCTGCGCAACAACGGTGGCGGTTCGCTGGCCGAGGCCGATTCGATGACCGGCCTGTTCATCGACAAGGGGCCGGTGGTGCAGGTACGCGGGTCGCACGGCGAAGTCCAGGTGCAGGGCGACGACGAGCCGGGCATGGCCTGGAGCGGTCCGCTGGCGGTGCTCGTCAATCGTGGTACGGCGTCGGCGTCGGAGATCTTTTCGGCGGCGATCCAGGATTACCACCGCGGCCTGATCATCGGCGAACCGACCTTCGGCAAGGGCACGGTGCAGACCCTGGTCGACCTCGACAAATTCGCCCAGAACGACAGCGAGAAACCCCAGCTCGGCGAGCTGAAGATGACCATCCAGGAATTCTTCCGCATCAACGGCGGTTCCACCCAGTTGAAGGGCGTGACCCCGGACATCGAGTATCCGAAGAACGGCGACGAGAAGGATTTTGGCGAGTCCACCTACGACAATGCGCTGCCATGGACCCAGATCGCGCCGGCACCGTACAAGCCGGTGGCCAACCTCAACGCCTATCTCCCCCAGCTGGTGAAAATGCACACTGATCGCGTGGCCCAGTCGCCGGCGTGGAAGTTGATGCTGGACGAGCTGGCGCAGTACAAGAAGATGCGCAGCATGACCACGATCTCGCTGAACCTGGCCACGCGCGAGGCCGAGCGCAAGCAACAGGAGAAGATGCAGGCCGACTTCCGCGCCAGGCACGTGGCCATCGATGGCGGCGATGCCGCACTGATCGACGTGGACAAGACCCTGGACGACGGCTTGAACGCGAACGAGCGCAGCATCAAGAGCGAGCTGAAGGAAGAGAAGGACGCCAAGAAGGCCAAGGACGCGGAGCTCGACGAAACCGCGCACATCCTGTTCGATGCGGTCGGCCTGATCAAGGCGAACCCCCAAGTGGCCAGCGAAGTGCTGCCCTATGGCGGCAAGTTCACCACCGTGGCCAGCGCGGACGTGCAGGTCCCGGCCAAGCAGGTGCCGGCCGAACCCGCCACGCACTGATCCAGGTCGGCGTCACGAGCTGCCGGTCTAGGCAGCGCCGTCAAAATGGAAGCCGTCCCTGCACATGCGGGGACGGTCACGTGACTCGCGGCCGCCCGTTCAAATGGGGGCGATGCTCAGTGGCGTGTCGTGCCGATCAGCCCGCCTGCAGCGGCGCGGCATCCGGCAGCTGGCAGGACTGGTTGAAATCGCCGATGGCCTCGACCAGGTCGGTCACGGCTGCGCGTTCCACCTCGCTGAGGTCGGGGTGCCAGCTGTCGACGATCAGCACCACCCGAACCTGCCCGCTGCGATTCCATGCCTCGTGCTCCCAGGTGTCGTCGAACGTCACGCAGCGGCCTTCCTGCCAGGCATGCTCCTGGCCGCCCACGCGGATCGCGCAATCCGGCGGAACGATCAGCGGCAAGTGGGTGACCAGTCGCGTGTTGGTGACCCCGGTGTGCAGCAGGATGTGCGTGCCAGGACTCAACACGGAAAACAGCGCCTCGGGCGCATGGTCGCGGATGCGTACCAGCGGCAGCGCATCGAGCAGGGCCGACGTGCGCGGGCAGCGTGCGCGGTGCGCCTCATCGGGCAGGCCATGGCGGTGGAAGAAGTAAGCATCCCATGCCGGGTCCTGTGCGCCGGACGAGGCCAGCATGCCGTGCATGGCCTCCGGCGGCACGTCGCCCAGGAACGATTCCAGCGACTGCTCCCCGGACAGCACGGCACGCAGCTCGTCACGGACGATGTCGGTCGCCGCTTCCAGCGACTCCAGCCAGGGGAAATGCCGGCGCGGGTAATACGGCTGGCTGGTGATATCGGGGAAATACAGGAATTTCGGCTTCTGTCGCGGATCGGGGATATTCGCCGGCTGGTCCAGGAAATAGATCGCGAGGCTGCGTTCCACGCGCACCAGTTCCGCATCGCCATAGCGCTCGCGCAACGGTTGCAGGGCGGCATGGAACAGTCGCCGCCGATGGACGTTGACGTAATTCACCGCATGCTTCACGCCATCGCGCAGTCGCGGCGCGGTGGTGGCGTCATCTTCCCAGCGGCCCATGACGTGCGCACTCTCGATGGCCATGAAGTAGGCCTTCAGCGCTTCGTGCGACTGTCCCAGTTGCTCCAGCGCAATGCCCAGTTGCAGGCGTACAACGAACATCTGCGGTGCCAGCGCCAAGCCGTGCCTGAAGCTGGCGGCGGCAGCGCCGAAATCGCCCGCGGTCATCTGCGCGGACCCCAGCTGTCCCCATCCGGCCGGACCGTCCGGCGACAGGCGCACCGCGACCTGCAGCCGCTCCATGGCGGCCGCCTGGTCGCCACGCAGGGAGCGGCATTCGGCGACGAAGCGCAGCGCCTCGACGTCATGCGGATGTCGCTCCAGGATGCCCAGGAAGGATTTCTCGGCGGCGTCGCGTTCACCATGTTGCGCCTGCTGGCGCGCGATGGCGCGGTGGGCTTCCAGCGTATCGTCACGCGGCGTGCTCATGGGCGCTCATTCATTTGCATGGACAGGATCGGTGTGCTGATTGAAATATCGAGTGCCGCGTCCCGATGATACGTAGCGCGGTGCCCATGGCACCAGCCATCACTCGGTATAACCCAATCGCTGCATCAGCGGGCGCAAGGTCGGCAATACCGGTTCGAACAGTTCGCGGTAGGCGTGCCAGCGGTTTACCGCCTTGCTGCTGATGCCTTGTGTGACTTGGGCGTAGCTTGGGGTGCTGATGAAGCGCTTGCCGCGGGCGTGTTCGGAGAACTGCGCCATCGGCGAGGCATCTTCGACCTCGAGAAACTTGCCGAGGCTCGCCACGCTCTCCTCGAAGCGGCTGACTACCGATTCGTAACGCCATTCCAGCAGGCGTGGGGCGAAAACCTCCACGTGCTGCTGCCACTGTTCGAAAGCCTGCACGTAGCCGTCGGCCAGGCGCTGCAGCGAGGAGCACATCACCATGAAGGCGGGCGAGCGGAAGGGCTGCATGTAGCAGCTGAGCAGGACGTCGCAGGGATGGCGCAGGCACAGGATGATGCGCGAGCGCGGGAACAGCCGCATGATCATCGGCAGGCACAACATGTTCAGCGGATTCTTGTCCACCAGGCGGTGCGTCCCCAGTGCCGGCAGGACCTCTCCGACCCGGCGAAAATAGATCGCGCGTAATTGCCCGGCTTCCTCCGCGGTGAGGTTGGCGAGGTCGTCGGGATAGCGCTGGCCGGCCAGTTCCATGCGCTCGGTGAGATCATGGATGAAGGCGCGTTCGTCCATCGAACGGAAATCGGGGTGGGCATCGAGCATCTGTTCCAGCAGGGTGGTGCCCGAGCGTGGAAAGCCGACCACGAAGATCGGCAGGCGTGCGTCCGCCGGCGCGGGCAACGTAGTCCATGACTGGAACGCGCTGCGGTCGACCCGCTGCGTGGTCATCGCCAGCGGTCGGCTATGCGGCTGCAGCAGCTCGGGCACCACATCCTTCGCGATCGCCAGCTGCGCCGCGTGCGCGGCCTGCAGTGCCTGCCAGGCCTCGGCGTGTCGACCCAGCCGATCGCTGGCGGCGGCGAGACCGAAGGCGGCAGCGGCACGATGTTGCTCGTCCAGCTCGAGTGCCAGCGTGCGCTGGTAAAGCGCCGCGGCGCCGGCATGATCCGCATCGCGCATGGCGATCGCGGCGTGCGCACTCCAGGCTTCGGCGCGGGTTTCATCGGCGTCCGGCGGCAACTGCTCGAGCCTGTCCAGCGGCACTTGCTGCAACTCCTCGCGCGCACGTTCCAGCTGATTGCCCCGCTCATACAGCGCCACCCGTTGGGCGGCGATGCGCAGCCGCACGGCGGCGGCAGTGCTGCCATCGGGCAACTGCGCACGCGCGAGACTCCGCAGCGCGCCATCGGTGTCGCCTTGCGCCGAGAGCATCGCGGCCAGCATCAGGGCCTGTTCGCCGGCTTGCGGTGGCCAATCCGCGGCACCGGCCAGCATCGCCTGCTGGCCGTCGTTGTCGCCACAGACGTGACAGGCATGCGCGGCCTGCAGGCGGGCATCGATGAATTGCGGTGCCAGCCGCGCCGCCTCCAGCAGAGACTGTCGCGCAAGCACCCATTGCCGTTGCAGCATCTGCAGCAAGCCGAGGTTGTAACGCACCTCGGCATCGTTGGGCGCCAGCGCGCGGGCCGTGCCCAGGGATTGTTCGGCAGCCGCCAGGTCCCCAACCTGCCGGCAGGCGAGCCCCAGATTGTTCCAGTAGGCGGAAACGTCTGGTCGCATCTGCGTCAACTGCCGAAACGTAGCCACCGCCTGCCCATATCGCCCGCTGTTCTGCCGGGCCACACCCAGCCACAACAGGGCCGTTTCGCTGGTCAGTGCCGCGCGGTCACCGAGGGCGACGACGCGCTCCATGTCACCCGCCTGGTAGGCGGCGATGACGGCGTCGTCGAGGCTGTTCGTGGTGGGTGCCGGCATGCCTGTTCGATTGAGTGTACGGGCTTCCATTATGCAAGAGGGGCCGCGAAGTATCTCGCGGCCCCTCAGGTTTGCGGTGGAGCAGTGCGGCGTGGTCAGCCGATCAGAACTTCAGCGTGGCCCGGGCCCAGTAGTAGCGGCCCATCGCGTCATAGGTGGCGACGTCGACGTTGTAGTTGCCGCCGTTCTGGTAGACCAGCGGTGGCGCATGATCGAACAGGTTGTCCACGCCGATATCGAACGTGGTGTGGATCGACGGCACCATGTAGCCCAGCTGGATCGAGTGGTAGATCACTGATCCCATGGGTGCATTGGCAAGGGTGACCACGTCGGCCTTGAGGTTGGTGGCGTGGTTGATGTAACGCGACTGCCACTGCGCGTTCCAGTTGTCCTTCTGCCAGTTGAGGGTGAGCGTGCCGCGCCAGCGCGTGAGGTTGCCGAACTGGGTCGTGTAAGTGCCGGCGTAGTCGGTCGTTACACCACCAGGCAGACCAGGGGCCGGGTTGTTCTTGTAGGTCGCCGTATAGGACGAGGAGAGGCCGGCCCTGAAATTGCCCGGATCGACGCTGCCAAGGTCGAAATGCGGGATCTTGTAGTTCAGGGTGAAGTCGACGCCGCTGGTACTCAGGTTGCCCAGGTTCACGACCGGCGTGTCGATCACTCGTATATTGCCCGGCTGCTTGGTGGTGTTGTCGAGCCGGTGGATGAGCGAGCAGAACGGGCTGCTGTCGTTGGCAAAGCAGGCAGTGAGCACGGTCGTCGCGTCGATCGGCGTCAGCAGGTCCTGCAGGTAGATGTGCCAGAAGTCGACGCTGGTCGACACGCCGTCCAGCCAGCTCGGGTTGTAGACGAAGCCGAGGTCGATCGACTTGCCCTGTTCAGGCTTGAGCTTTGCACCCACGGTGCTGGCACCCGCGTAGTAGGTGTTGACCTGCAGCGGACTGTTGCCGGCCCACTGGACCGGGACGGACTGGCAGGCCACGGGGTGCTGGGCGAGTGTGGCTGCGTCGAGATGCGCGCAGGGGTCGGAGGGGCTGGGCTGGACCAGGGTGACGCCGTCGTAGAGTTCGTCCAGGTTGGGCGCACGGAATACCTGGGACACGGTGCCGCGTACCAGCAGGTCGGCGATCGGTCGCCACTCGATGGCAATCTTCTTGTTGGTGGTGGTGCCGGTGGTGCTGTAGTCCGACGCGCGGATACCCAGATCGAGGTTCAACGAGTACGCGAATGGCTGCTCTGACAGCAACGGGATCAGCGTTTCGGCGTAGAGCTCCTTGACGCTGTCGCGACCACGACCGGGCGAGCCACAGGCTTCCTGCAGCACTTCGCAGCCGCCGGTATCCAGATTGAGGACAGCGTCCGGAGTCACCGTATAGTTCATGGTGCGCTGGCGATACAGGGCGCCGACGGCCAATTGCATGGTACCGGCCGGCAATTCCCACAATTCGCCGTTCGCGTCCAGTTGGACCTGCTTGGTGGAGTTGGTGAAGACGTACACCGGCGCATCCACGCCGTCCTTGAGCGCGGCGGTCTGGTTGGCCTGGTCGAAGACGTTGACGCCACTGTTGATCGCGGCCTGGAAGGCCGCAATGTTGACTTCGTTGTAGTCGCGTTGCAGGCGATTGGCGTGGGCATAGTTGACGGTGGCGGCCCAGCTCCAGCTGCTGTTGCCGAAGGCGCCGCGCAGGCCGGTGTTCACCTGCACGTTCTTGGTGTCATACGTGTGCAGGCGGGTGCCCACGCCGGTCAGGCGGGTATTGAAACCATAACCACCAGCCGGGTCGTTCGGATCGGCCGGATCGGTGCCGAACGTGACGCCGAACGGGTTGATCGGGTTGTTCTTGGACACATACCAACCGTCGTTGGTGACGCCGGCCGCCGTTGGCGATGGCGCGTCCTGGCCGGCCGATTGGGTGTGGTTGAAGAAGCCTTCGAAGAAGAACGTCAGGTTGTCCGCCAGCTTGTAGCTGCCGAGCACGAAGGCATCGGTGCGCTGCTGCTTGGTCTGGATATAGTTGAACGCGTTGTAGTTGTAGGCATCCGGACCACCGAGGTCGCAGCGGTAGTCGCTCACACTCGATCCATTGCCTGATCCGAGCGTGACGTACTGGGTCGGGCAGGTGCCTGCCGCTTTGGCGGCGATCGACGCGGGCGTCTGGATCTTGCCGGTGGGGATGGTGCTGGAGCCGGCCGGGGAAGCCACGCCGCTGGACAGGTACAACTGGTGCGCGGAGTACTTGCGCTGGGTGGCGAGCACGGGGTCGTACTTGTTGAAGCTGAGGCCGCCGACGATGTTGAAACGGTCGCCATTCATGCCGCCGGTGAGGGTGAAGCCGTGGCGCTGGCCGTCACCGTGGCTGGAGATACCCTCGTTGATGCTGAGTTCGGCGCCCTGGTAGTCCTTGCGCAACTTGAAGTTGACCACGCCGCCGATGGCGTCGGAGCCGTACACGGTGGAGGCGCCCTCGGCCAGCACGTCGACGCTCTCGATCATGCTCTGCGGAATCATGTTGACGTCCGGGTTGGCCATGCGCTGGCCGTCGATCAGCACCAGGGTGCGCTCGATGCCCAGTCCGCGCAGCGAGATGCGCGAGGCGCCGCCGCCCGCTTCCAGCGAGGGGCTGGCGATGCCGCCGCCGTTGCTGTTGTTCTGCGGGTTGGTGGCCTTGCCGGAAATGCTCGGGAGTGCCTGCAGCACGTTGCCCATGGTCGGGTTGCCGGCGTTGGTGATCGCGGCGCGATCCACCGTCACCACCGGATTGGCGGTTTCGGCGTCGACGCGCCGGATCAGCGAGCCGGTCACGACCACGGCCTTGAGGTTCTTGGCCTTCTCTGGCGCAGTCGTTTGCTGGGCAGCCGCACTGTCGCCCGCGGCCGAGTCTTGCGCATGGATGGCTCCCGCCATCGTGCACAGGCCCACGCCCAACGCCAGTTGCACCGCCAGCGACAGATGATTCAAGTGGTAATTCATGTGTGTGCCCCTCCCGAAGTACAGCAGTCTGCGATGCGATTCTTGTTCGCAACGCTGGATGCGAAAGCGCATCCTGATATGCCAAGGGAAGCCCCCCTTGCTCGCCTTGGCCCGTGGTAGTACTTGCCACTTCGTCAGATCCGACCCGTCCGTCTGTCAGTTCAACGTGTGGCCAACGGCAGCCCGGTCGCCACGTCCGTGACAATTCTTATACAAAAGTCTAACTAAAAGAACAGAATTCTTTGAAATTGAATCCGGCTCAGGGCCGCGGTCGGCTTGCAGGGGAACAGCGCAAGTACTTGCCTCGCACGGGAACCCTGCAGGAAGACCCACCGACAACGGCTTGGCGGTGAACCGCCGCCAGGGATCCAACGGCATGGCTGCAGCGAAAAGCGAGCCTCCGACCCCGGCGCGGCCCGGCGGCGTCAGGACGCGTGGCGCGCCTGCAACATTGCGAAGAGGGCGCGCAAACCCATCGCCTCGCCACCGCGGGGGCGACCGGGTCGGTCCGAGTCGTTCCAGGCGTAGGTATCCAGATGCAGCCACGGCATGCCATCAGGCACGAAGCGCTGCAGGTACAGCGCCGCAGTGATCGCGCCGGCGTGTCGTGAGGGGCCGGCGTTGGCGAAATCGGCCAGGTACGAGTCGAGCATGCGCCGGTACGGACGCCAGAGCGGCAACCGCCACAACGGATCGGCAACGTCGTTGCCGGCCTCGAGGACGGCCGCCGCCAGCGTGTCATCACTGGCGAACAGGGCGGGCAGATCCGGTCCGAGCGCCACCCGGGCGGCGCCGGTGAGGGTGGCGAAATCGATGATCAGGCCCGGCTGCTGCTCGGCGGCATAGGCCAGCGCATCGCACAGGATCAGCCGGCCCTCCGCGTCGGTGTTGTCCACCTCGACGGTCAGGCCGGCGCGGGTGGTGATCACTTCGCCCGGACGCATCGCATTGCCGGCCACGGCATTCTCCACCGCCGGCACCAGCAGCGTCAGCCGCACCGGCAGCTTCGCCTGCATGATCAGCCCGGCCAGCGCGATGGCGTGCGCCGCGCCGCCCATGTCCTTCTTCATCCAGCGCATGCCGTCGCCGCCCTTGAGGTTCAGGCCGCCGGTGTCGAAGCACACGCCCTTGCCGACGATCACGAGCTTCGGATCGTCGCTGTTGCCCCAGGTCAGTTCGACCAGCCGAGGTTCGCGATGGCTGGCGCGACCCACCGCGTGGATGGTGGGGAAGTTGGCCTTCAGCAGCTCGTCGCCGACCCAGTCGCGCACCCTGGCCTTGTGCGTCTTGCCCAGCGCCTTGATCGCCGCGCCGAGCTGTTCGGGACCCATGTCCTCGGTGGGCGTGTTGACCAGATCGCGCACCTGATAGGTGGCTTCGACCAGGGGTGCAATGCGGGCCAGTTCGTCGGCCTCCATCATCAAGGAGGCCGGCGCGCGCTTGGGTTGCCGGTAGCGCGTGAACTGATAGGCGCCCAGCGCCCAGCCCAGCGCGGCCAATGCCCGACCGGTCAGCACGCCCGCGCTGGCCCGCTCGCTCAGCACGCCCTCGCTGGCGAGCTGGTAGTTTCCCTCGGGCAGCTTGAAGGGCAGATCAGCCAGCGCGGCCAGCGCGTCGTCCGGGCTGACCCCGACCAGCACGCGTGCGAGTTTGCCGGTGCTGTCCGGCAGCAGCGCGAACGAACCCGGTGTCGCCTTGAAATCGCTCGCGCCGAGCCAGCGGCGCTGGGCCGCGCTGAGCCGTCGTCGACTCGCGGCGAGGTGCGCGCTGTCGGTGGTTTCGATGGCAATGCCGCCGCGCTGGCCGGGGCGGCGTTCGATCAGGGCAGACATGCGGATTCCTTGGCTGAAGGTTCCCCATGATGAGCGGGTGAGGTTGCCGGCACAATCGCTGGCGCCGTTCAACCGTCGCCCGCATGCGCCTCCAGCCAGTCGGCCAGCGCGGACATGTCGGGCAGGTCCAGCTCGGGCGGAGGTCCCATGTCGGTCGGCCACGGCCGTCGTTCGCGATTGATCCAGGCGCTGCGCAGGCCCGCCTCGCGCGCACCGTGGACATCCATCGCCGGGTCATCGCCGACATGCAGGAGATCGGCAGGAGCGACCCCGAGCAACGCCGCGGCGGCCAGGAAGATGCCGCGGTCAGGCTTGGCGGCACCATGCTCGCTGGCGCACACGTGATGGACGAAGTGCCGCTCGATGCCGACGCGTGCCAGGTCGGCATTGCCATTGGTCAGGCTGGCCAACGGCCAGCGCGCGGCGATCCGTTCCAGCGCGGGCAGGCTGTCCGGGTACAGTTCCACCTGGTTGCGCGCGGCGAAATAGATTTCCCACAGCGTGTCGATCGGCGCCTCGGCGATGCCGCTGGCCTCGAACACATGCTGCAGGGTGAGCTGGCGCTGGGCGGTGAAGTCGTGTGCCAGGTCGAGTCGCTCCACCGCGACCCGGGCGCGCAGTTCGCGCATGGCCGTGATCGGCCACGCGCGCGCTATCTCGGGATGGTGTTGCTGCAACCAGGCGTCGACCGCCTGGTCGGCCCGCTCCAGCGCCGGCAGCACCGGCCACAAGGTGTCGTCCAGGTCCAGCGTGAGTGCAAGGATCGACACCGCTTGCGACCGTTTACTGGTTGCTGACGCGCAGCACCTGGCCCAGCTTGATCTGATCGCCCTTCAGCTTGTTCCATGCACGCAGTTGGGCCACATCCACCGAATGCTGGCGCGCAATCGAGGACAAGGTATCGCCCTTGCTCACGGTATAGGTCTTGCCGCCAGCCTGTGACGTGGTCTGGCTGGCGTCGGCGCTGACGCCGCGGAACGCCTTGCCACTGGTCTGCGCGGCGTTGACTGTCGTGGCGCCGCCCTGGGCATGCGCCAGGCTGCTGACGCTGATGTTGGCGACGCTGCCGCCGACATGCTCCAGCCCACGCGCCTGCGCTGCCGCCGGCTGAGCCGTGGTGGTACGCAATGCCGCCGCCGCAATCGTGTTGACTGCCGCCAGCGAGGCCTGCGAGCGTTCGCCCGCATTGCCCGGCCGCGCGATGCGGTCCACGTGTGCGCCGACCTCGGCAAGGATGGTGCTGCGGCGCGCGGCGTCCATGTTGGCCAGTTGCATGCCGTCCTGGTAGGGCAGCACGTCATGTTGGCGCAAGGCGGCCTTGGCCGGCTCGCTCTGCAGGAAATCGACGAAGGCCTGTGCCTGGGCCGCCTTCGGGCTGGTCGGATTGGTCACCAGGTACAGCGGAATGAACAACGGGTAGCTGCCGTTGGCGATGTTGGCCGGGGTCGCGGCACGGCCATTGATCGGGATCGCCTTGAGCTTGGGGTTGCCGCTGGTGCCGGCCAGCATGGCCACGCCCAGGCCGTTCGGGTTCAGCGCGACGCCTTCCTCCAGCTTGCGCGTGTTGACGTACAGGCGCGGCGCCGCGACCGGCTGGTTGCCGCGGCCGAACAACAGGCTGCGCAGGCTGTATTCCAGGCCATCACCGGGGCTGGCTACGGCGTATACATCGATCGGGGCATCGCGGCCGCCGACCTCGCTCCAGTTGTGGATCTTGCCGTAGTAGATGTCGTGCACCTGTTTCAGCGTGAGGTTGCTGATCGGGTTGGACGCCTGGGTGATGATCACCAGGCCGCTCCAGGCCACCGGGGTGAACGTGAGCCGGGCATTCTGCGCGCTGCCATCGGAAGGCCGCGCGCTGCCGGCCAGGTCGGCGGTGCCGTTGCTTACCGCGTCGATGCCCGAGGCGGTATTGAACGGCTGCAGCTCGACGCGGCCGTGGCCGGCCTTGGTCCAGGCCTTGGCCACCTCGCTCATCACGGCATTGGCCGTGGCATCGTCGCCGCGCCAGATCAGGCTATCGGCGTTGGACGTGGTTTTGCTGGTGGTGGGATGGGTTTTGGCCAGCGCGACAGTGGAAAGACAGGCCCCGATCAGGGCGACGGACAACAAGCGGACAAGACGTACAGACATGATGGTGGAAAACCCCGGAGCAAGATAAACAGTGGCGCGGAACAGACGGTGCGCGCGCCAATACCACGGCGCGGTAACCTGGATAGGGTATTTCAACGGCCTGAACCCATAACATCAAGCACTTTCATGCATTTGTGCTGCATTCGGGCGCAGGTTGTGCGCCCGAACACGTCCGCAGGGCGATCCGCGTCAGGTTCTTCATGCCGATCAAGGTTGGGCCAACCCGACCTCCACTAGCAGCACTGGGAGCGCCGGCGTCTCGCCGGCATGCTTTGGCGGGCGGGACGCCCGCGCTCCCAGTGGTGGGTAGTGGACCGTCCGGACGGATTCGCAGACCGGCCAACCAAAGCCCGACAGGCTGCACCTCACATCCAGCGCGCCTCAGTTGATCAGCACGTAATGACTGCCCTCGGCGTCCGCCACCACCAGCACCAGCTGGCGCAGATGCACGCCGGCCAGCCCGCGCAGCATGCGCAGGCTGGTGATGCGCTGGTTGCTGACACCGATCAGCACCTCGCCCGGGCTCAGCCCCGCCTGCGCGGCGCGGCTGCCCGGCTGGACGGCGCTGATCGCCGCGCCATACCAGCCCTGGTCGCGCTGGGCCTGGCTCAGTTCGCTGAAACGTACGCCGGCCAGGCGCGGGTCGAGCTGGCCGCCGTCGAGGGTGGCCAGCTTCTCCGCGGCAAGCGTGGCGTTGACCTGCTGCGCGTGGCCGGCCCGCACGATGCCGAGCTGCAGCGTGCTGCCCAGCGGCAGCAGCCCTTCGGTGTTGCGCAACTGCTGCACGCTGTGCAGCGGCTTGCCGTTCAGCGAGGTCAGCACATCGCCCGGCTGCAATCCGGCACGCGCCGCGGCCGAGCCGTCGCTGACCCCGGTCACCACCACGCCCTTGCTGTCCTTCAGCTTCAGTGCCTGGGCGATGCGCGGAGTAATCGCCTGCGCCTGCAGGCCCAGGCTGCCGCGTTGGACCTTGCCATGCGCGATCAGCTGTTTCATCACCTCGCTGGTGAGGTTGCTGGGGATCGCGAAACCGATGCCCACGTTGCCGCCCGATGGCGAAAAGATCATCGTGTTGATGCCGACCAGTTCGCCGCGCAGGTTGACCAGCGGGCCGCCGGAATTGCCCGGGTTGATCGAGGCATCGGTCTGGATGAAGTTCTGGTAGCTCGAGTCGCCCAGGCCCGAGCGGCCCAGCGCCGAAACGATGCCCGCGGTCACCGTCTGGCCCAGCCCGAATGGTTCACCCACCGCCACCACGTAGTCGCCCACGCGCAGGGTGGAGGAATCGGACAGCGGCAGCGCATGCAGGTTGTCGGCATGGATCTGCACCACCGCCACGTCGGTGGCCGGGTCGGTGCCGATCAACTTGCCCTTGAAGGTGCGCCCGTCCTGCAGGGTCACGCTGATGTCATCGGCACCGGCAATGACGTGATTGTTGGTGAGGATGTAACCCCTGGCCGCGTCCACGATCACGCCCGAGCCCAGGCTTTGTTCGACCCGTTCGCGTGGCGTCGCGGGCAGGCCGAAAAACTGGCGCACCATCGGGTCGTCGAAATACGCATCGCGCACCGGCACCCGGGTGGTGCTGGAGATGTTCACCACCGCCGGGGTCACCCGGGTCAGCATCGGCGCCAGTGACGGCATCGGCTGGCCATCCACGGCGGCCGGCAAGGTGGCGGCACGGGCTCCGACGGGAAACAGGCTGCAGGTAAGCACGGCGGCGGCCAGCAGGGCGATCAGCCTGGGCGGCAGGCGGAGGTGGCGTGGCGACATGGTGGATTCCTCGAAAGCCAGGGTAAGAGCGGCGCAGGTTCGACCCATCCAGCGCGCGCGGGTTCCATCCGGTCCAATGACTGCCCAGGATGACGGCTCTGGCACTTTACTTCCACGAGCGGCGGGGTTAACTTCCCTCTTCGGTGGCAACCACAACATCTTGTGCTCAAGCGCCGGCGTTGAAACTAGTTCTGGTGTGGATCACGGTACTCTTGTGGGGGAGTCCATGTTGTCGGAAACCTCGTGAAACGGCGCCGGGAAGCCATTCCCGCCTGCCATCGCCACCCATGCGTCAGCGCGACACCGTCGCATCCCAATAAAAATCAACGGGGGCCGCAAGGCCACACCGAGAGGTCAGTCAAAAGATGAGCACAGTGCGTGCGCCAGCCACCCATCCAGCCACCGGTCGTGATGCCAACGTGGACATTCCGCTGCAACCCGCGTCGCAGGACATCTGGGACAAGAAATATCGTCTGAAGGCGAAGTCCGGCGAGCCGGTCGACGCCACGATCGACGAAACCTACCAGCGCGTGGCGCGCGCGCTGGCCGAAGTGGAGGCCACCGACGAGTTGCGTGGCCACTGGTACGAGCGCTTCCTGTGGGCGCTGCGCCGCGGGGCGATCCCGGCCGGCCGCATCATTTCCAATGCCGGCGCGCTGGCGCACAAGCCGGCCACCAGCACGATCAACTGCACCGTCTCCGGCACCATCCACGATTCGATGGACGACATCCTGCAGAAGGTGCACGAGGCCGGGCTGACGTTAAAAAGCGGTTGCGGTATCGGGTATGAATTTTCGACCCTGCGTCCACGCAACGCCTACGTTTCCGGCGCTGGCGCGTACACCTCCGGCCCGCTGTCGTTCATGTATATCTACGACAAGATGTGTTTCACCGTGTCCGGGCACAACAACTATCTGGCCGGCAACGCGGGGCTGCTGGTCATCCACAACTGCGGCATCGGCTATGAATTTTCCACCTTGCGCCCGCGCGGTGCATACGTGTCCGGCGCTGGCGCTTACACCTCAGGGCCGCTGTCGTTCATGGATATCTACGACAAGATGTGTTTCACGGTGTCCTCGGCCGGTGGCCGCCGCGGCGCGCAGATGGGCACCTTCGACATCAGCCATCCGGACGCCAAGGAATTCATCCGCGCCAAGCGCGAGGACGGTCGCCTGCGCCAGTTCAACCTCAGCCTGCTGATCACCGACGGTTTCATGGACGCGGTCGAGACCGACGCGGACTGGCCACTGGTGTTCCCGGTGCACGTCAAGGAACAGCACGAAATCGACCTCGACGACGCCGCGAAGGTCGTCTGGCGCGACTGGCCGACGCACAAGAACTATGTCGTGCGCGACGACGGCCTCACCGCCTGCAAGATTTACGGCCACATCCGCGCGCGTCATCTGTGGGATATGATCATGGTCTCGACGTACGACTACGCCGAGCCGGGTTTCATCCTGATCGACCGCGTCAACGAGATGAACAACAACTGGTGGTGCGAGCACATCCGCGCGACCAACCCGTGCGTCACCGCGGATACGCGTTTGGCGACGCAATACGGCATGGTGCCGATCGGCGAGTTGTACGCGAAGCACGCACCGCTTGAGGTCACTGTGGATCGGCGCGCGTTGGGCGAGCATGCGTTTGGCGCTGCGGTGCGCCCGGCTGTACCGGCGTTCATGACATCGGCGTCGGCCGACGTCTATCGCGTCGTCACCCAGGACGGCTACGAGATCAAGGCCACCCAGTGGCACGACTTCTACACGCAGCGCGGCAAGATCAAGTTGAAGGATCTGAAGCCGGGTGACGATCTGCTGATCCAATCGGGCAAAGGACAGTTCGGCCGCGACGGCAACGAGCAGCTGGGCTTGCTGCTGGGGCT
>DASRUB010000362.1:0-2594 GCA_035655635.1 Rhodanobacter sp.
GATGGCGCGACGCCGAGCGACATGATCGACGCGCCGATCAGTCCGGCCAGCAGATTCTTCTTGAAGTGCATTGAGGTTTTCATCGCTCCCCTCCCCGGGCAGCTAGCTGAGATGATTTGGACTGAAACGATTTGGCGTTGACTTCGGCTGTGCCTGTGGGGGTATTCGCGCCACAGCTTTCGCGTTCGACGATTTCAAACCCGAGCGTGTCTGCAGTAGGTGATTCCTGCTCGGGGTGTTCGAGCAAGTCGGCCAGCCGCTCCAGCGCGAGACGGCCGAAATCCGCGATCCGTACCCGCACCGTGCTCAAGGCGGGCGTGACATAACGGGTGATCGGGATGTCGTCGAAGCCGGCCAGCGCGATGTCCCGCGGCACCCGCACGCCCGCTTCGCGGAACGCGCCGAGACAGCCCACCGCCATCATGTCGTTGGCGGCGAACACGGCCTGCGGGCGAGTCTTTCGGGCCAGCAGCTCGCGACCGGCGCGATGGCCGGACTCTTCGGTGAAGTCGCCAGCGACGATGTTCAGCGCCACCCCGGGCGCGTACTTCGCCATCGCTTCGCGATAGCCCTGTTCGCGCTGGCGTGCGTCGAAATTGCCCTCCGGCCCGGCGATCAGCGCCACGTCGGCATGACCCGCCTGCAACAGATGCCTGACCATCGCCACGGCGCCGGCGTGGTTGTTCACATTGAGCACGTGGTACGCCGGGCTCTTCACCGCGCTGTTGAGCAGCACGACCGGCAGTTCCTTGGGCAGATTGGCGCGCAGGAAAGCCGCATCCACACGGCCGGACAGGATCAGCAGACCGTCGACGCGACCCTGCATCGAGCGTACCGCCGCGGCTGCCTCATCGACGCCGTCGTGCGAACTGGACACCAGCAGGTGCAGGCCGCGCGCGCGCGCCGCCAGATCGATGCCGCGGATCAACTCGGAGAAGAATTCGCCGTACAGATCCGGCAGCAGCGCCCCGATGGTGTGCGTGCGGCGGGTAATCAACATGCGCGCCGCAGCGTGGGGGATGTAGTGCAGGCGCTCGGCGGCGGCGCGGATGCGCTGGCCGGTGGCTTCGGTAACACCGCTGCCGCCGTTCAACGCGCGCGATACCGAAGCCACCGACACCTTGGCCTCGCGCGCCACGTCTTTGATGGTTGCTGCCGCCATTCCGAGCCCGTCCACCGATTGCGGGAACCCTTGGTCGGCGCCAACGTAAACGTTTTCATGGGCGCTTGTAAAGACTTTGTTGTCGTCGACTCTGTTGCGCCGCGGGAGGGTCAAGTCAAGGCAAACGAGGCGAGCTTGGCGAAACGGCCGGATGGCTGGCCCAAAGCGCCTTCGCTATCTGGGTGCGCAGTTGTTGCAGCACAACACTGGCCTGGCGGGTCTGGCCGCGAGGGCGATCGCGATCAGCGGCTTCCAGTCCCGGTGCGCGGTGGATCGGCTGCATCCAGCACCGCGCATGCGGTCGCCCTGGCTGAAAGTCGGCGTTGTTGGCAAGCTCGATGCTTGTCTATCGGCACAGGGTTCGGTGGGCCGGTTCCGAGCGACAAAACACCGGCATATCGGGCCTGAACGGATAGATTGCGACCCGCCGCGTCACTCTCGGACATTCCGCTCAAGTTCCAGCGTCTTGCTGACGATGAAGGGTCGAGCTTGACTTGTTTCGCCGAGGTTGTTAAAGATTCGCACAGTCGTTAAAGCTAGGTTAATTCTTTCAGAGTCAATCAGCTGTACAATTCACTTCCAGTAATAGACGAATAAACTACATACAAGTTACTGATTTTAAACCCATGATGATCTTCACCACCCTCGCTGTTGCCTCGCTCGCCCTGCTGCTCGCCGGTGCGGTGCGGCGCGTGCCGGTGGGCCAGGTTTACAGCCTGTACCGGTACGGCAAGCCGCTGCGCCTGCTGCAGCCGGGCACGCATCTGGTGCTGCCGTTGCTGGACCGGGTGGCGCACAAGATCAATCTTGCTGGCCAGACCCTGCGTCTGGAGTCGCCCTTGCCGGGTGCGTGGGCAGAAGCGTGCGAGGTCGGCGGCACTGTGTACTGGCAGGTGCTGGAGCCGGAGCGTGCCGATGCGGTGTTCGAGCAGGTCGACCAGTTGATCCGCCGCGGTGCGCAGGATGCCTTGCGCAGCGAAGCGACCATCGCGCCGACCGACCGCCGTGACCTGGGTGTGCGGGTCAAGCAGTCGTTGAACCACGTGCTGCGCGAGCGCGGCATGATGGTGACCCGGGTCGAGCTCGACGCCGCCTAAAGCATCGAATCGCGCGAGGCGCCCGAGAGCGTCTGCGCAGTAGGGGATTTGTACTACTTTCGGCCCGCTTCGGCGGGCTTTCTTTTGGCGCATCGCGCCGGGATACTTGCTGCCCGGATCACCTACAGGCTCCTAGGTCATGGCCGCGCGCGACGCCTTGCAGGCACGACTGGAACAGGGCATCGCCACGCTGGGACTGAGCCTGCCGCCCGCGGCGGTGCCGCGGCTGCTCGACTACCAGGCCCTGCTGGAACGCTGGAACGCGGCCTACAACCTCACCGCGGTACGCGACCCGGCCGAGATGGTTACCCGCCACCTGCTCGATTCGCTGACGA
>DASRUB010000363.1:0-27006 GCA_035655635.1 Rhodanobacter sp.
GCGTTCAGCGGTGGACTGGTCGGCTACTTCGGTTTCGAGACGATCGGCTACATCGAGCCGCGCCTGGCGCAGTGGGACCGCGCCGACGAACTGGGCACGCCCGACGTGTTGCTGATGCTGGCCGAAGAAGTCGCCGTGTTCGACAACCTCAAGGGTCGACTGTATTTGATCGTGCACGCTGATCCAGCGCAGCCGCAGGCCTATGCGCAGGCGCAGCGCCGGCTCGATGCGCTGGTCTACCGGCTGCGGCAGGGTGGTGCCTCCTACCCGCAACTCGCGCAGTCGGTGGCGCTGGACGAGGCCGACTTCACCTCGTCCTTCACCAGGGAAGAGTTCGAGGCGATGGTCGAGAAGGCCAAGGAGTACATCCGCGCCGGCGACATCTTCCAGGTGGTGCCGTCGCAACGGCTCAGCGTGGCGTTCCACGCGCGGCCGGTGGATGTGTATCGCGCCTTGCGCGCATTGAATCCGTCACCGTACATGTATTTCGTCGACCTCGGCGACACTCAGATCGTGGGTTCATCGCCGGAAATCCTGGCGCGATTGAAGGACGGCAAGGTCGTCGTGCGCCCGCTCGCCGGCACGCGCAAGCGCGGCGCCACCGACGAGGAAGACCGCGCGCTGGAGGCCGAACTGCTGGCCGACCCGAAGGAACGCGCCGAGCACGTGATGCTGATCGACCTGGGCCGCAACGACATCGGCCGGATCAGCGAGAACGGCAGCGTGGAGGTCAGCGAATCGTTCGCGATCGAGCGCTATTCCCACGTGATGCACATCGTTTCGCAGGTGCAGGGCACGGTGCGCGATGGGTTGAGCTACATGGATGTCCTGAAAGCCACCTTTCCGGCCGGCACGCTCAGTGGCGCACCGAAAGTGCGCGCGCTGGAAATCATCCAGGAACTGGAGCCAACCAAACGCAACATCTACGGCGGTGCGATCGGCTGGATCGGCTGGTGGGGCGACGCCGACACCGCCATCGCGATCCGCACCGCGGTGATCCACGGCGGCCGCCTGCACGTGCAGGCCGGCGCCGGCATCGTGTCCGATTCCGACCCCGCGGCTGAATGGGAGGAGACGATGAACAAGGGCAGGGCGCTGTTTCGCGCGGTGGCGCAGGCAGCCAAAGGCCTATGATATGCATTACCCATTTGCACAGGGGAATTCCATGTCACGCTGGATCTTGCTTGCCGCCGCCTTGTTACTGCCCCTGTCGGGTCTAGCACAGGTCAATACCATTCCTTCGGCGCCACATCTGCTCGTGAAAGGTCATGCTGAAGGCCATTACATACCCGATCGTTTCAGCGTGGAACTGCGCGTGGTCGAGACGGACATGGTGCCGGACAAGGCGCGCACCCTGGTCGAACAGCACATGCAGCAGATTTTCACTTCGTTGCAGAAGAACCACGCGATACGGCAGCGCACCATTGCCAGCAGCCTGCAGATCAACCCTGACGTTGAATATCGCGATCAACGCAGCGTCTTTATCGGCACGACGGTCAGTCGCACGGTGCATGCCACGTTTTCGAGCCTGGACGGCTTGCGAGGTTTTCTGACCCAGCTGCAAGCCAGCGAAACGGTTCAAGTCATCGGTACCAAGGCCGAGCGCAGTGATATCGACAAGATCCGGCTCGCCCTGCGTCAGCGTGCGATGGCCAATTCGAGGCAGGCAGCGAAGGAGATCGCTGCCAGTTATGGCATGACAATTGTCGGCATCTACAGCGTGTCCGAGGTGGCGCCGAATTTCGCCTACGGCATCCAGGCAGGTACCTGGGAAAATCCGGATGCGCGTGATGCGATGTTCGCTCCGCCTGCGCCCCCACCTGATATGGCGGCACAGGCGGACTACAATCGCCATCCGGATGCCGATTTGCGTGCCGGTACGATCGATGTCCAACGGAATATCTACGCGATCTACTTGATCAAGCCGTAAGCGATGACCCGATGCTGGGCAAGTGCTCACTCACGCCGTCGACCCGACGCATCAAGCGAGCCATGCCATTACTTCACGCTTCCGCAGGCCGAGCGCCCAGCGGCGAGGCCTCACGACAGGACCGGTATTCGAGGTTCCACGTTCGACAGCGGCACATGCGGCCTTGGACAAGGTGTGTGTTTCCCTGGCAACGACCGCTCGCTGGCGATCCGTATTTTTTGGCCGCAAAACCCCTGAACCAACGCCCAAACATGACTTCCGGCAGGGCTTCCACAGCGATCTGTTATGTTATATCGTTTCGCGCTACATGTTCGCCTCACGACATCTTGAAGACACGCTCCGATGAGCAGTAACGGGATGGCATGTCTGCCGGGCGGGTGGTCGTGAAGGGCTGCCGTGGTGAGCAACATTCCATCAGCGGCAGCGTCCTGCGGTCGGATCGGCGGCTACTGTCTTTTATCGCCGTCCTGCTGCTGACCGGTTGCGCGGTTGGACCGGACTTCAAGCGCCCCGCCGCCCCCGACACCAGCGATTACTCGGCGCGACCGGCCACACGCACGGCGGCTACGGCAGACGTCGCCGGTGGGGAATCCCAGCACTTTGCCCGGGGCGGCGACATTCCCGCCGACTGGTGGACGCTGTTTCATTCGCCGGCGCTCAACACGCTGATCCAGCAGTCGCTGGCGCACAACCCAGATCTGAAGGCAGCGCAGGCGGCGCTGGCGGTGGCGCATGAAAATACTCGGGCGCAGCGCGGCGCCTATTATCCGGCAGTCGACGGGGGTTTCTCGGCCAGCCGCCAGATGCAGTCGCAGCAGGTCGCGCCCGGGCCGAACTATCCGGTCGTGCCCCAGGAGTATCTATACAGCTTCTTCACTCCGCAGCTCAGCATCTCGTATGCACCGGATGTGTTCGGCCTCAACCGGCGTACGGTGGAGTCGCTGAAGGCGCAGGAACAGTCTGTGCGGTTTCAGATGATCGCCGCCCGCATCACGTTGAGTACCAACGTGGTGGCTGCGGCCGTACAGCAGGCTTCATTGCGTGCGCAGATCGAGGCGACTCGTGAGCTGATCGCGATCAACACGAAGATGGTGAAGATCCTGCGCTACCAACTGGACAAGGGGTACGCCGGCGGTCTCGATCTGGCTGCGCAGGAGTCACAGCTGGCCCAGCTCCAGGCGACGCTGCCGCCGCTGCTGACCCAGCTGGATCAGCAAAACGACTTGCTGGCCGTGCTGGCTGGGCGCTTGCCGAGCCAGGCGCCAGAGCAGGCTTTCGACCTGGCCAGTCTGCACCTGCCGCAACACCTGCCGCTGAGCCTGCCATCCAGACTGGTGGCCCAGCGTCCGGACGTGCGCCAGGCCGAGGCGAACATGCACGCGGCCAGCGCCAATATCGGCGTGGCCATCGCGAATCGGTTGCCGAATATCTCCCTCAGCGCAAATGCCGGCAGTACCGCGGTGACGATAGGCCAGGTGTTCAAGGCCGGTACGGGCTTCTGGAGTATCGGTGCCGATATCGCCGCACCGATTTTCCATGGCGGCAGCCTGCTGCATCAGGAGCGTGCGGCCAAGGCGGGCTATGTGGAAGCCGCCGAGCAGTATCGCGGCACGGTGCTGACCGCGTTCCAGAACGTGGCCGATACCCTGGCCGCGCTGCAGCACGACGCCGAAGGCCTGCAGGCGGCCGCGAAAGCCACCGATGCGGCCAGGCTCACCCTGAATCTGTCGCAGCGCCAGTACCAGGCTGGCTACGCCGGCTACCTGTCGTTGCTGAGCGCGGAGCAGGGCTATCAGCAATCACGCATCGCACTGGTACAGGCGCGGGCGAGTCGCTACGTCGACACCGCCGCGCTGTTCCAGGCGTTGGGTGGCGGCTGGTGGCATGACGCCGGGACCGCTCCAACTCATTCCGCCGTCACTCGGGATAACGATGAAAAATAGATCACCCTGCGTGGCGCCGTCGACGCGGCGCGTCCGCATCGCGTGGATGCCGGCTTTCGCCCTGGCGGCGCTGCTGGGCATGGCCGGATGCTCGCAGCAGGAGCCGCAGGCTGCACCCGCCAACGACACGCCGCAGAACGTGACGCTGACCTCGGCGCAGCGCGAGCACATCCACCTGCTCACCATCGCGCGCAGCAGCTTTCATCGCAGCGTCGGAACCAGCGGCGTGGTGGATTTCGACCACGATCGCGCGACCCAGGTACTGGCGCCGTTCTCCGGCCCAGTGACCGAGGTGCTGGTGAGCCTGGGCGAAAAGGTCAGGCAGGGCCAGCCGCTGGCGCGGGTGGACTCGGCCGATTTCGCCGCCGCCGCCGGTGCCTATCGCAAGGCGCTTGCCGCGGCGCATGCGGCAGACCAGCTGGCCGCGACGGATCGCGACCTGTACACGCACCAGGCGATTTCGCAGCGCGAGCATGCGCAGGCGCAATCCGATGCGATCGGGGCGGACGCCGACCGCGACGCGGCGTTGCAGGCGCTGGTGGCCTTGCATGTCGACCAGCAAGGCATCGCGGCGATCCGCGACGGCAAGCCGCTGGCGCACGGCCAGGGCGTGATCCGTGCGCCGATCGCCGGCACCGTGGTCGAGAAGTCGATTGCGCCGGGGCAACTGCTGGCGGCAGGTTCGAGCGCATGCTTCACCATCGCCGACACGTCGAGGATGTGGGTGATGGCGCAGCTGTTCGGCGACGAGCTGGCAGCGGTCAAGAACGGTGATGCGGCCACGGTCGACACCGGCGCGGATGGCACCAAGATCGATGGCAAGGTCACCAATGTCGGCGCCGTGGTCGATCCGGATACGCGTTCGGTCGAGGCGCGGGTGCTGGTCGACAATCCGGACGGTGCCTTGAGGCGGCAGATGTACGTGCGCGTGCAGATCCGCTCGAGCGAGGCGCAGGAGGGGTTGCTGGTACCGGTCTCGGCGGTGCTGCGCGACGACGAGAATCTGCCGTTCGTGTACGTGGCCGCGGCCGACGGCGGCTACGCGCAGCGACCCGTGACGCTGGGTGCGCGCGTCGGCGATCGCTTCGTGATTTCCGTGGGCCTGCACGCCGACGACAAGGTCGTGGTGGATGGCGCGATCTTCCTGCAGTTCATCCAGACCCAATGAGCACGCCGACCCCGCCCGCAGGGATGTCGCCGCGGCCGACATCGCTGATCAATCGCATCGTCGCCTTCGCGCTGCAGCAACGCATGCTGATGGTGCTGCTGGCGCTGGGCCTGGCCGCAGCCGGTGTGTGGTCCTACAACACCCTGCCGATGGATGCGTACCCGAACCTGTCGCCACCGATGGTGGACATCGTTGCGCAGTGGCCCGGCCATTCGGCGGAGGAGGTGGAGCGGCTGATCACGGTGCCGATGGAGCTTGGTCTGAACGCGATCCCCGGGCTGGTCACCAAGCGTTCCATTTCGCTGTATGGCCTGTCCGATGTCACGCTGACTTTCGACGACGGCACCGATCCCTACTTTGCGCGCCAGCGCGTCTACAACCGGCTGCCGAGCATCGCCCTGCCCGGTGGCGTGGCGCCGTCGATGTCGCCGATGTCGCCGCCGTCGGGACTGGTTTATCGCTACGTGCTGCAAAGCACCGATCGCTCGCCGATGGAATTGAAGACGCTGAACGACTGGGTGGTCGCACCGCAGTACCGCTCGGTGCCCGGCGTGGCCGACGACTCCGGCTTCGGCGGCGGCACCATGCAATACCAGGTCTTGCTCGATCCGGTGAAAATCGCCTCGCTCAACCTGTCGGTGGCACAGGTCGAAGCGGCGCTGGCCGCCAACAACAGCAATGCCGGCGGTGGCTTCTATTCGCAGGGCGGGCAGTTCTTCTATGTCCGTGGACTGGGCCGGCTCGAGACGGTGCAGGACATTGGCGACGTGGTGCTGGCCGTGCACGACGGCACGCCGATCCTGGTCAAGAACGTCGGCACCGTGAAGATCGGCATCGCGCCGCGGCTGGGCGAGTTCGGCTACATGAACCAGGACGATGCGGTGGAGGGCGTGGTGCTGGCGCTGACCGGCTCGAAAACCGAAAACGTGCTGCAGCGGGTCGAAGCGAAGACGCAGGAGCTCAACCGCGAAATCCTGCCCAAAGATGTGAAGGTGCACTCGTTTTACGACCTCACCGACCTGATCCAGCAGACCAAGGGCGTGGTGATGCATAACCTGCTGCTGGGCATGCTGCTGGTGATCGCGGTGCTGATCTTCTTCCTCTACGACGTGCGCGCCGGCCTGATCGTGGCGGTGACGATTCCGCTGGCCTTGCTGTTTGCGTTCGCGTGCCTGGGCCTGAAGGGCGCCTCGGCCAACCTGCTGTCGATCGGCGCGGTGGATTTCGGCATCCTGGTCGATGGCGCGATCTTCATGGTCGAGAACATCTTCCGGGAGCTCGCCGGGCGACGCGGTACCGAGTTCGACATCCGCGAAGTCATCCAGAGTGCCGCCTCGGAAGTCGACCGTCCGCTGGTCTATGCGGTGGCGGTGATCGTGGCCAGCTTCCTGCCGATCTACGTGCTCAGCGGCCCGTCGGGCACGCTGTTCAAGCCCATGGCCGACACCATGATCTTCGCCCTGGTCGGCTCGTTGCTGGTCACCCTGACCCTGTTGCCGGTGCTGTGCGCGCTGTTCATGCGCCGCGGCGTGCGCGAACGGCGTAATGCGATCTACGACAAGTTCAAGGGCTGGTACATAGGCGGGCTCGAACGCCTGCAGCGTCATGCGTGGCCGGTGACCGGAGCCTCGGTGCTGCTGCTGGTGCTGGCGCTGGTCATGATGCGCGGCATCGGCGCCGAGTTCATGCCGCACCTGGACGAAGGCTCGCTGTGGGTGCGCGCGACCATGCCGTACACCATTTCCTTCAAGGAAGCTTCGAAGATCTCGCCGCAGATCCGCCAGATCCTGCGCTCGTTCCCCGAGGTCACCACGGTCGCCTCCGAACTTGGCCGTCCGGATGACGGCACCGATTCCACCGGCTTCTTCAATGACGAATTCTTCGTCGGCCTGAAGCCGTATTCGCAGTGGGTTGGCAAGTACCGCAGCAAACAGGATCTGATCGAGGCGATCGACAAGAAGCTGGAGGTGTTCCCCGGTATCCAGTTCAATTACACCCAGCCGGCCGAAGATGCGGTGGACGAAGCCGAGACCGGGCTGAAGAGTGCGCTGGCGGTGAAGATCTACGGGCCGGACCTGCATACGCTGCAGGCCAGGGGCAAGGCGATCAAGCAGGTGATGGAGAAGGTGCGCGGGATCACCGACGTGACCCTGGTGCATGAACTCGGGCAGCCGAATCTCGCGATCAAGATCGACCGGGCGAAGATCGCCCGCTACGGGATCAACGTCGACGACATCAACAAGCTGATCGAGGCGGCGGTCGGCGGCGACGTGGCCACCGAAGTGGCGCAGGGCGAGAAGCAGTTCGACCTGCTGGTGCGCCTGCAGCCGCAGTATCGCGACAACCCGCAAGAGATCGGCGAGATCCCGGTGGCCACACCCGGCGGTCAGCAGATTCCCTTGAAGGAGCTGGCGGACATCAGCGTCGCCAACGGGGCGTCCTTCATCTACCGCGAGAACGGTTCGCGTTACATCGGCGTGCAGTTCTCGGTGACCGGGCGCGACCTGGCCGGCGCGGTGAATGATGCGATCACCCAGGTCGCCCACGACGTGAAGCTGCCGCACGGTTATCGGCTGGAGTGGGGCGGCGAATACAAGGAGTACACCGCTTCGCGGGCGCAGATGAACGTGATCCTGCCGCTGACCCTGCTGCTGATCTTCGGCCTGCTGTTCGTGCTCTACGGCAACTTCAAGTTTCCGTTCATCACCGTCGTCGGCGTGCTGCTGTCCGCACCGTTCGGCGCGATCGTGGCGATGTGGCTCACCGGTACGCCGTTCTCGGTGTCCTCGGGCATCGGCTTCATCGTGCTGTTCGGTGTCTCGGTGCTGACCGGCGTGGTCTACATCTCCTGCGTCAACGAACTTCGGCTGGGTGGCATGGAGATCGGCAAGGCAGTACACGAAGCCGCGATCCTGCGCCTGCGGCCGATCACGATGACCGCGCTCGTGGCCGCACTTGGCCTGCTGCCCGCGGCGATCGCCAGCGGCGTCGGCACCGATTCGCAGCGGCCGTTCGCGCTGGTGATCGTGGCCGGCATGTTGTCGCGGCTGCTGATCGGCATGTTCCTGATGCCGGCGCTGTATGCGCTGGTGGCGCGGCCAGCGGATCGGCTGCAGGTCTGAGAGGTTGTGACTATTCAACCTCTCAGCCCGGCCATGGCGAGGGGATGGATGCCCGAGTTGAGGCAACGCAGGAGCAGTTGCCCGATGGCCGGGCGCGAAGCGAGCACGCAAGTGCTTGATTCGCGTGAGCGAGTCCGGGCGTGTACCGGACTCGCGATAGAAGAAAATCACAGGAAGTGATTTTTTTCACAGGCTCTGAGACGTCGGGTTGGCCCTCAATCGCCGTTGCTGGTTGATTCGATCTGCTGGACAAGGTTGTACAGGATGCGCAGGTCCTGCGCGTCAAGCTCATCTCCGCCGATGCCGCGGAAGTGGTTGTGGAATGCGCGCACCGCGGCGGGCCGATCGTCCAGCGGGTAGCCGACCACGGCCAGTGCCATCCACGGGTCGAAGCCGGCTGGCGGGTCAACCAGCACGCCTTGCGGCCAGCGCCCGAACCCCGCATCGGCCAGTTGGGGCCAGGGAAACAGCGGGCCCGGGTCATCCCTGCGTGTGGGCGCGAGATCCTGGTGGCCGATGATCTGCGTGCGCGGGATGTGCAGGCGCTCGGTGAGGTCGGTGAGCAGGCGCAGCAAGCTGTCGATCTGCGCCGGCGCAAATGCGCTGTGGCCGTCATTGTCCAGCTCGATGCCGATCGAAGCCGAGTTGAGGTCGGTGATCGTGCCCCAGTGACCCGGACCGGCGTGCCACGCGCGGAACTGGTCGGACACCAGCTGGTAGATGTGGCCGTCCGCGCCGATCAGGTAGTGCGCGCTGACCGGGCCGCCGCTGTTGGCGGTGCGCAGGGTGTGCAGGCTCTGCTGGACGGAATGCTGGTCGGTGAAATGCAGCACGATCAGCACCGGGCGGCGGATGTCGTGGTTGGGCGAGGGCACCCAGGTCGCCAGCGGGTTGCGTGGCGCATGGGCGCAAGCGGCGAGCAGTGCGACCAGGATCACCACGCTCGCCCGGCTGAGCAAACCTCGGAACAACGAATCACGCGTGGCCGTGGCTTTCCTCGTGGTCACGGTTGATAGATCCGGGCGATCGCCAGTGCAGTCTGGTATGGCTCCGGATCGTTGCGGTTGCTGAGCAGGATCACGGTGAAATGCTGCTTCGGCCAGCGCACGATCACGTTGCGGAAGCCGATGCTCTCGCCCGAATGCCACAGCGTGTCGCCGGTGATGCGCCAGCCGAAACCGTAGCTGGCCTCATACGGTTCGCCGGTGACCTTGACGTGCGGGCTGAACGCCAGTTGGCGCGAGGCGGCGCTGAGCAGGCGGTTGTCGTACAGGGCGGCGTCCCATTTCGCCAGGTCCGCAATGCATGAGTAGATACCACCGTCACCGCGGGTGGCGCTGGTCGGGCTCTGGTCAGTGCGGGCCCACTTGCCGTTCTCCTCGCTGTAGCCGTAGGCCCGGTTGGGCACCTGCGGGCCGCGTTGGTGCTCGTACAGCAGCGTGTGGCTCATGCCCAGCGGGTCGAAGATGCGTTGCTTGAGAAACGTCGGTAACGTCATGTGGGAGGCGCGCTCGACGATCAGCCCCAGCAGCACGTAGCCGGTATTGCTGTAACGGTAGCCTTTGCCCGGCGCAAAGTAGTGGCCGTGATCGGCTGACAGCCAGCGCAATACATCGGCATCGCTGACCTGGCCCTGGAAGTCGGCGGGAATCAGGTCTTCGTAATCGGTAAGGCCGCCCGTGTGGTCGAGCAGGTTCTCGATGGTGACGCCCGCATCGCCCGCCGGCAGCGTGGGCAGCCACTGGCGTATCGACTCATGCAACTGCAATTTGCCGTCCTGGCGCAGCAGCAGGATCGCCGCGGCGATGAACTGCTTGGTCACCGAAGCCAGGCGATAGTCGGTCATGGGTGTGGCGGCGACGTGCTGTTCCAGGTTGGACAGGCCGTAGCCACGGCTGACCAGCGGCCTGCCGTCTTGCAGGATCAGCAGGGACGCGCCGGGCAGGTCGCCGGCATAGGTGTGCATGATTGCGTCGACCTGCGCCATCTTCAGGTCTTGCGCCTGTGTGCTGCTGCACGCGAGCAGCAGGGTTGCCAGCAGCGTGATCGACTTGATCTTCATGTCGCAGGTTCTCCGGCGTGTATTCGGGCACGACTACTGGATCGGCACGTCGTAGATGGTGTGCGGCGTGGGTTCGGGTTCCAGCGTGTAGTGCCACCATTCGAGCGGGTAATTGTGGAAGCCGTCGCCCTGCATCGCCGTGCGCAGGCGCAGGCGATTGGCGTGCTGCGCTGGCGTGGCAGCCGGCGCATCGGTATGCGCCAGCGTGCCGAAGTAATCGAAGTGCGTGCCCATGTCGAGCGGCTGGCAGTTGGCGTCATGCGCATCGCATTGCATCATCGTGAGGTCGACGGTGGCGCCACGGCTGTGACCGGATACCGGCGCGATGTAGTCGCCCAGCAGCGTGCTCTTGTCGATCAGCGGGTAATGCGCGGCCTTGCTGCGCTGGTCGGACAGGTCATGTGCCCAGCGCACGAAGTCAGCCACCGCGCGCGCCGGCCGATAGCAGTCAAACACCTTCAGACGCAGGTGCTGGCGGCGCAGGTCCTGCTCGACGCGCGCCAGGGCTTCGGCGGCCGGCTTGAGGAGCAGGCACTTCGCCGCCTGGTAGCCCTCGATCGGTGCGCCGACGAAATTGTCGCTGCCGGCGTACTTGATGTCCTCGGCGATGTCCGGCACCAGTTGGCGGATGTCGACCAGGCCGGCCTGGGCCGGGGTCGTGGCCGGCGACAGGGTCGGTGACGTATCGGCGTCAGCCCCCGACGCCGATTGCAGCGGGCAGTCACCGATGCGTTTGAAGGCAAGATCCTCGTAGTCGTAGCTGAAGTCGGCATCGGGGTCGACCTTGGCCATGTGCAAGGTGTCGTTCGCAGCAGGCGGGAAGTTCAACCAGGCCTCGGCGTCGCCGTGATCCCATTGCACCAGGTAGCGCGAATCCACGCGCATGACCTGGCCGCTCAACGTCGGCGACTTGGCCGACGCAAAATGCACGGCGTGGTCACGCGCACAAATGGAGACCTCCCCGAACCAGGGGTCGCGCCACACGCCCAGGTGGGTGGCGAGCTCGGTGGCGGTGGCAGGCCTGCGCGAGGAGGTGTCGGGGACGCGCGAGGTGTGGCGAACCTGCTCGGCACGAGCCAGCTCATCGGCATAATTGGCCACGCTGCGCGCCTTGCCCGGCCTGGTGAAATGCTTCAGCAGCACTTCGTTCAACACGCTGCGCGCGTCCTCGGCATTGGCGTTGATGAGGAAGACGAACCCGCTGCGACGGTTCGGCAGCAGGGTTACTGCCGAGTACATGCCGGACAGGGTGCCCGTGTGCGACACGGTGAGTTCGCCGTCGACGTCGGCGATGCGCCAGCCGTAGCCGTAGGCATAGAAGCGCGTGCCATCCCACGCGCGGCGGCGTGCGGAGATCGGCATCGGCGTGTACGGCGTCCACTCCTTCTGCCGTTGCACAGGCGACAGCCACTGCAACTGCGTCGGTGTGGGCGCCAGCCAGTTGCGTGCCCAGCTGAGCATGTCGCGCAGGCTGCAGCGGACGCCACCGGCGGCATCCATGGTGGTGGGGTGGATGAGCGGGCCGTCGGCGTCGATGACCACATTGCGGCCATCGCGGCGTGCGTGCGGCTGTGCCACGTTGCCGACCTCGTCGCGGCTCCATGTGCCTATCTGGCAGCGCGTGAGCCCCAATGGTTCGAACACTTCGCGGCGCAGCAGTTGCGCATACGGCGCACCGCCAGCCGCGGCGGCGACTTCGCCGGCCACCACGTACAGCAGGTTGTCGTAGGCATAGCCGGCGCGGAAGCTGTAGGCGGGTTTGATGTACTTCAGGCCGGCGATGATGTCCTGGCGCGTGAAATGATTGGGCTGCGGCCACAGCATCAGGTCGCCGCCGCCTTCGGGCAGGCCGCTGTGATGCACCAGCAGGTCGCCAACCTGCATGTTGCGGGTGACCCACGGGTCGTTCATCGCAAACCCTGGCAGATACTTTTGCACAGGATCGTCCCAGCGCAGCTTGCCCTGCTGCACCAGGCGCGCCAGCACGGTGGCGGTCATCGCCTTGCTGTTGGAAGCGATCTTGAACAGCGTATCGGGATTGACCGGCCGCCCGTCGCCGGCCAACTCGCCGACGCCGCGCATGTAGACCACCTTGCCGTTCTCGATCACGCCGACGGCGATGCCGGGCAAGTGGTAGCGCGCGACCACGGCGTCGACCAGCGGGTCGTACACACGCTGCGACGGGTTGGGCTGCGATGAAGCGGCATGGGCGAACGGCGCCAGCGCCAGCAGAGCGCACAGGCCGAGCTGGCGCAGACCATTACGGCGCAGCATGCGTCCGCTCCTGCGCGGCGATGATCGCCGTTTTTGAATACTTCACCCTGACTTTCATCGTGTATCCCGTTTTTACATGCGCTGCCAGGTCCCGCTCGCGGGCGATGCTCCTGCTCCCGGTGCCGCAACAGATCAGCAAAACCACCGCAGTGTCCGCGAGCGGACTACTACCATGTGCCCGGTTTCACCCAGTCGGTGGCCGGCTGTTCACCGGCGGTCATTTCCTCGAACGTTTGTGCGCGCCGGATGACGGCGAAGCAGCCGTCATCCAGCAAGACTTCGGCCGCCAGCGGGCGCGAGTTGTAGGTGCTGGACATCGAAGCACCATAGGCGCCGGTGGCCCTGATCAGCAAGAGTTCGCCGGCACGGCACTCGGGCAGCACGCGATCGCGGGCGAAGGTGTCACCGCTTTCGCATACCGGGCCCACGATGTCGTACGTCACCGGCGCCCGGCCAGGGTCGGCCACGACCGGCACGATGTCGTGCCAGGCGTCGTACAGGCTGGGCCGCGCCAGATCGTTCATCGCCGCATCCAGCACCAGGAAGTTGCGCGACTCGCCATGCTTGATCCGGATCACCCGGGTCAGCAGCATGCCGGCTTCGGCGATCAGCCAGCGCCCCGGCTCCAGCACGATGAGCCCGCGGAAGCCAGCCAGGGCCTGCCGGATCGCGCCCACATAGTCGGCGGCCGCAGGCGGGTTGTCTGCGTCGCGGTAGCGCACGCCCAAGCCACCGCCCACGTCGATGCTGGCGATCGCGTGCCCGTCGTGTTCCAGCTCGCGCCAGAAGGCGGCCACCCGCTGCAGCGCTGCCACAAACGGATCCAGCTGCTGGATCTGCGAGCCGATGTGCACGTGCAGGCCATCCAGACGCGCATGTGGCCAATCCCGATGCCGTGCGAACCAGCTGCGCGCCTCGGCGATGCTGACACCGAACTTGTTCTCTGCCTTGCCGGTGGAGATCTTGGCATGGGTCCGCGCGTCGACATCCGGGTTGATGCGTACCGCCGCGTGCGCAAGGACGCCCAGGTTGCCGGCTATCGCATTGACGGAGTGCAATTCGTCGACAGACTCGACATTGAACCGGGAGATGCCGGCCTCAAGCGCGGTGGCAATTTCCACCTCGGTCTTGCCGACCCCGGAAAACACGATGCGCGATGGCGGCATGCCGGCGCGCAAGCAACGTTCGAGTTCGCCCGCCGACACGATGTCCGCCCCGACCCCGGCCTGGTTCATCCACTGCAGGATGGCCAGGCTCGAGTTGGCCTTGACGGCATAACAGATGCTTGCGTTGACATCTGCCAACGCGACCTTCAACGCGTTGAGGCGCTCACGCATGACGCCCGCGGAATAGAGGTGCGCCGGTGTGGACACATGGCGTGCCAGCGCGCGCGGATCGACGCCGTCGATGAGCGTGCTGGCTGGGCGATTGGCGTTGCCGTCAGCGACCTGCGCTGACCCCGCGATAGCGCGGGGATTTATGGTTGAGAAGGTCATCGTCGCATCGGCCCGGACACTTCGGGGAAAAAGGTGGCGGCTCTGGGAAACGCCCTGTCATCGACACGGAACCATTCCTTCGAGTCGCCCAGGAGGGGGGGCACGACCAGAAATTCAGTGGGATCGTCAATGGCGCGTGGCATGGCGATTGGAAGCCAATGGATGGCAGGAAAGTCGGGCGCGTGGATGAAACCCGATGCCGTTTTGCCAACCGGCGTCGACGGTTACAGCGACGCCTTGGCTTGTTTCGTCGGAATCAACTTCCATGCAAAGTGATAGTCCCACTGGTTGTAATAGAGGTTGCCGCCTTGCCATTCGACCTCGCCGCGCTGGTTGTCGACGTTGTCCGAGCGGAAGTGGGTCTTGGCCGGCACCAGTGGTTGCCCGTAATCGCTGTTGAAAGCCACGCGCCACGCGTCCAGGCCACCCAGGTAGAACCATTGCAACGCGGCATCGCCGGGTTGTGCGTGCTTGCCGGCGTGCAGCTGGCCGAAGGTCACGTCCATCGGCACCCAGCCGTACGGGGCCAGATAGAGTTGGCCCCAGTCGTGGATGTCGTTGTAGCCGCCGTCGGCGAAGATCGCGCCAGACTGCCAGCGCGCCGGGATGCCGTTCATGCGCAGCAAGGTGATCAGTAAAAGCGTCTGCTCGCCGCAATCGCCGTGTCCGGCGTGGAGGGTGTAGTTGCTGATGTTGGAGAGGGTCGAGTATTCGCGCGCGCCGGCCCAGGGGATCTGGTCGACGGCCGCGAACAGCTTCTGCGCGATGCGCCAGGGGTTGGTCTCGTCGCCCACGATCTGTTGCGAGAACACCCGCATCGGCTCGGTGAACACCACATGCGGAGCGCGTTCGGCCACGTATGGCGCCAACTCCGGCGTGATGGTCGCCGGTACCACCTTGTCCGCGTCGATGGCGTGGTATTGCGCGGACAGGGTCAGTTCGTAGGTGACCGAAAACGTGGTGGGCTTGCCGGTCCGCGCCGTCTTTTCGAAATACACCGTGCGCATCGCCGTCGACGCGGGTGCGATGCGATGCTGCGCCGGCACGCTGCTGACATAGCGAATGTCTTCCTGCTGGCCTGGCAGCGGGCGCGGATAGGGAATCCACGCGCGCACGGTCTGGCCCGCCGGCACTGCATCGGCGTCCACGGTCAGCGACTGCGTGATGCGCACGCGCCGTGGCAGCACGCTGGTTTGATGGGTGGCCAGGGCCGCGTTGCGGATGTCGCGATGGTGCTGGTTGAGCACTTCCATCGGACCGTCGTCGAACGGCGTCTGTATCTTGCGGCGCGCTGCAGCCTGCGGACTGAGGCGGAACAGGTTGGCGGGCGCGCGCTTGAAATAACGCAGGCGGCCATCGATCACCATGTGCTCGAACAACCCGTGCGCATCCCAAGCGCTGAATTCTGCATCGCTCAGGTCCGGGATCTGCTGGCGGACGCGTGCCTTGAGCTGATCGGCGTCGAGGCTGAAATCCAGGGCGATGCGACGCATGCGTTCACGCTGGAACAGCAGGGCGCTGCGCGCATCGGCAGGCAATCCCGTGTCAGCCAGCGCCGCGTCGATACGGGTTTCGGCAGCGCCGAACTGGCCGGCATCGATGAGTTCGCCAATGCTGGCCGCGGTGGAGTCGGGTATCACCGCAGGCGCGGCGGCGACCGTGCCAACGACCAGCGAAAGCGCCGCCAGCAACATCAGACCGGCGGCCGCCCGGCAGAGCCTGGGTCGCGCGGCGGCGGTGGCCATCACTAATGCTGCGGTCGCGTTCGAAAGCACATCGTTCCCCACGGTTGTTCTCCGGTGGCGGTTGTGTAACATGCCTGCGGGCCAGGGTCAATAATTTATTCTTTAAATGTGATATATAGGAATTACTATTCCGCATCGCGTCAGAAGAGCGCACGTTGACCATTTCTGCAAGGCACAACCTAGTGATCCAGACAGTGTGGGCCGACCTCGCGTTGATGCTGCTGTCGCCGGCATTTTCCCTGCGCTGGAGCGGCGCTACGGCTGGAAGGTTTTTCCGGTCATGCCGCCGATCGTGATGACCTACCTGCTGGTGACCGCGCTGGTCGCGACCGGCCTGTGGCAGATCAACAAGCCGATCCGCGCGACACAGTCCACCCTCGGCACCGGTTTCGGGTTGATAGTGGCGCCGATCATGTCGCCGCTTGCCGTGTAGTGAACCATGCCGATGTCGTGCATTCCATGAAGGCGATTGCCATGCTTAATCCGCTGCTTGCCGCGATGGCGCT
Organism: Rhodanobacter sp.; assembly: GCA_035655635.1. GTDB lineage: Bacteria > Pseudomonadota > Gammaproteobacteria > Xanthomonadales > Rhodanobacteraceae > Rhodanobacter. The sequence goes on from DASRUB010000363.1 coordinate 16,247, forward strand.
GGCCCTGATCCTGGCCGGTGCGCCTGTGCAGGCATCAGCGGCCGAAGCCCTGCCGATGCCCGACCACGGCGTGATCGGTGTGGAGGACGCCCAGCTCACGGCGCAGTTCTGGATTGCGCGCCTGCAGCAGCTGGATCGGGTGATCATGGATGCCGCCGCCGTTGCCGCGTACGATGTGCGCGTGGTCCGCATGGACCCGCGGGTGTACGACCTGCATGACTTGCCGGCCACGCTGGACGACAAGCAAGTCCGCGGCTGGATCGGTGACTTGTCGCGGCAGCCGCGCACGCCGCGCTACGACATCCACGGCCAGCAGGTGCCGACGGCAACGCTGGACAAGCTGGTCGAGGACCTGGCACTCGACTCGATTCCGGCGCAGCAACCGGTGCGTTACGGACTGGTCGTGCATCGCGCCGCGTTGCGCGCCTTTCCGACCCTGCTGCGCGTGTTCAGTGAGCGCGGCGACACGGATATCGACCGCTTCCAGGAAAGTGCCCTGTTTCCCGGCACGCCGGTGGCGATCCTGCACGAGAGTCGCGACCGGCAGTGGTGGTTCGTGGAAGCGCCACGCTATCGCGCCTGGGTGCAAAAGCAATACATAGCCGTCGGCAGCGCGCAACAGGTGTTCGGCTACGCCGACAGGACGCCGTGGCGCGTGGTGACGGGCGCCACGGTACGCACCGTCTTCAGCCCCGAGCAGCCGGCCGTGTCGCAACTGCAGCTGGACATGGGTACGCGCGTGCCGGCCATGCCGGACTGGCCGGCCGACCAGCCGGTCAACGGTCAGGGGCCGTATGCCTCGCACGTGATCGAATTGCCGATCCGCCAGCCCGATGGTGCGCTGGGTTTCACCCGGGCGTTGCTGCAGAAGAACACCGACAGCAAGGACCACTACCTGCCGTTGACCCAAGCCAACATCCTCCGCCAGGCGTTCAAGTTCCTCGGCGAGCGCTACGGCTGGGGCCATGCCTACGACGGCCGCGACTGCAGCGGCTTCGTCTCCGACGTGTACCGCAGCATGGGCATCGTGATGCCGCGCGACACCAGCGCGCAGTCGATCAGTCCGGCGGCCGACCACACCACGTTCGACAAGTCCTCGACGCCGGCCGAACGGCTGCGCGCGGTGCAGGCGCTCCAGGTCGGCGACCTGATCTACATCCCGGGCCACGTGATGATGATGATCGGGAATCTGCACGGCCAGCCTTACGTGATCCACGACGTGCTCGGTGCCAGCTTCCGCGGTGCGGACGGCGGCATGCACCACGTCAAGCTCAACGAAGTCGCGGTGACACCGCTGCTGCCCATGATGTTCAACGACCACCAAAGCTTCGTCGACCGCATGACCAGCGTCGTGCGCATCCGTCCACAGGGAAATTGACCCGCATGAAGATCACCGAAATCCAGTACGCCATGTTGCGGGTGCCGCTGAAGACCCCGTTCAAGACTGCCTTGCGCACGATCGACCAGGTCGAGGATGTCGTCATTCAGGTGCACACCGACAGCGGTCACATCGGTTACGGGGCGGCCCCGGCCACCGCGGTCATCACCGGTGACACCCACGGCTCGATCGTCGACGCGATTCGTCATTACATCGCGCCGCGCCTGATCGGTGAGGACGTGGCCGACCTCAATCGCCTGGTGCAGCTGATCCAGGGCACGATGGAAAAGAACTCCAGCGCCAAGGCCGCGGTGGAGATCGCCATCTACGACCTGTGGGGGCAGCTCTATGACGCACCGCTGTACAAGCTGCTCGGCGGTGGCGATCCGGTGATCACCACCGACATCACCATCAGCGTGGACTACATCGACAAGATGGTGGCCGATTCGATCGCCGCGGTGGAGCGCGGCTTCGAGTCGCTGAAGATCAAGGTCGGCAAGGACATCGGCGTCGACATCGAGCGGGTCAAGGCGATCCATGCCGCGGTGGAGAGCCGGGCACTGCTGCGACTGGACGCCAACCAGGGCTGGACCGCCAAGCAGGCGGTGCATGCGCTGCAGACACTGGAGGACGCCGGCGTCAAACTGGAGCTGGTCGAGCAGCCGGTGAAGGCGCGCGACCTGGAGGGCATGCGCTACGTCACCGAGCGGGTGCACACGCCGATCATGGCCGACGAAAGCGTGTTCGGACCGATGGAGGTGATTGACCTGATCCGCATGCGCGCGGCCGATATCATCAACATCAAGCTGATGAAGACCGGCGGCATTTCCAACGCGATCCGCATCGCCGACATCGCCGGCATGTACGGTATTGAATGCATGATCGGCTGTATGCTCGAAGGCAGCATCAGCGTGGCCGCGGCCGTGCATGTGGCGGTCGCCAAGGCCAGCGTGATCACCAAGATCGACCTCGATGGTCCCTCCTTGTGCATGTTCAACCCGGTGCAGGGCGGCGTGATCTTCAATGAATCGGAAATCACGGTGCATGACGCACCCGGGCTCGGCATCCGCCAGATCGACGGGCTGGAACCGATCACCGAATGACACATGCCAAGTCGATGGATGCGGAGTCTACGATCTACATGACGCCCCTGGTCAAGATTCGCTCCGAGCGCGACAGCATGTCGGCGATCGAGCGCCGCATTGCCGACTTCATCCTCGGCAACACGCAATTGCTGCGCGATTACTCCTCGCAGCAACTCGCCAACGCCGTGGGCATCAGCCAGTCCAGCGTGGTGAAATTCAGCCAGAAGCTGGGATTCAAGGGCTACCCCGACCTGAAATACTCGATCGGCGAAGCCGTGGCACGCGCAGACAGTGGCGACGCGCAGGTCGACGCGACCAAGCCTCGCGGCGACTCGCACCACGAGCGCGCCATCACCCTGTGGCGGCACAAGTCCGAGGCAGAGGCGGCTACGCGGCTGATCAACCCACCCGAGGTCATCGATGCCGTCGTGGCGACCATCGACAAGGCCGCCAAGGTGTTCATCATCGGCCTGGGGAGCGACGACATTCATTCGCGCGCCGCGGCGCTGCAATTGGCGATGCTGGGCATCCTCACCCTGCACAATTTCGATGCCGCACACATGATCGCCAGCATTTCGGCGGCCAGTCCCGATGACGTGCTGCTGGTATTCTCCGAATACGGCACCCAGCCGACCCTGTGCGAAATCGGTCGTCACTTCCGCGAATCCGGAGGCAAGGTGATCACGGTGACGCGGCACACATCCAACCCGTTGCGTGCGCACGCGAACATCGCCCTGCTGGTGTCGGCCCACGACGAGCGGCCGTACATCGAACCGCTGCTCTACCATTCGGCGCTGCAGCACCTGATGGACGGCGTGTCCGTGCTGCTGTGCGAGCGCAATGCAGAGCGCGGTGCGCAGCTCAAGGCCAATCTTGATCGTATTCATCCAACGGTGGAATCGTGAACATGAGTCGAATTCGTTTCCGGGCCGCCCCGGTGTTCCGTCGCAGCGCGGTTGCTCGGCGCTGGCGGTGCTGGCTGGGCTTGCTTGTCGCCGTGCTGGCTGCCGCTCCGCTCATCGACGCGGTCGCCAGCAGCGATGTCGCCATGCCCTGGCATGACGCACAGCAAATGGTGCTGGTCATCACGCCGCAGTGGAGCAGCACGCAAGGAGTCATGCGCGCGTACGCGCGCGTTGACGGTAGCTGGCGCGAAGTGGGTCCGGCGAATGCGGTGGTAATCGGCCATGCCGGCGCCGGCTGGGGCCTGGGCCTGCATCCGGCGCAGAGCGACGGGCCGGACAAGAAGGAAGGCGATGGCCGCAGCCCGGCCGGCGTGTTCCGCATCGGCACCGCCTTCGGCTACGCGGCCAGCGCGAACACCGCCTTGCGCTATCGGGCGTTGCGTGACTCGGACTGGTGCATCGATGTCAGCGGTTCGCCACACTACAACCGCATCGTCGATGCCGAGCAGGTCGGCGCCGCTGCCGTGGCGGGCGCCACCGAGCCGATGCGCCGCGACCTGCATTTCCATGGCGACCAGGGCTATCGGATCGGCTTCGTCATCGAGCACAACTGGCAGCAGGCGCCGATGGGCGGCAGCTGTATCTTCGGTCACCTGTGGCATTCGCCAAGCTCTACCACCACCGGTTGCACCGCGATGGCGCCACAGACGATGACCACCTTGCTGGCGTGGCTGGACCCACGTCGCCACCCGGTCTTCGTGCTGTTGCCGCAAGGGCAGTACACGCGCCTGCACAAGGCATGGAATCTTCCCGTCGTGGATTCCGGCCGGTGAGTCCGACCAAGCGGGTCCTGACCGGCCTGGTCGCCGGTGCGATCATCGGACTGTGCCTGGCCTGGTACGACGCCGACCTGGCGGTGCAGGTGGCGGACGTGACCCAACCGATCGGGCGGCTGTGGTTGAACGGCTTGCAGATGACCGTGGTGCCGCTGGTGTTGGCATTGGTCATCGTAGGCGTCAATACCGCCAGCGATGCGGCGGCATCCGGGCGCGTCGCACGCCGCTCGATCATGGTGTTCATCGTGTTGCTGACCGGCGGCGCGTTGCTCACGGCGGCGCTGGCACCGGCCTTGCTCTCGCTGGTGCCGCACGATCCGACACTGGCCGCGGCCCTGCACAAGGTGACGGTCGCAACGACGGCGACAGCCGCACCCGTAGGCTGGGCGGACTGGTTCACCGGCATCGTGCCGGACAACGTGATTGCCTCGGCAGCGCACAGCGCGATGCTCCCGCTGGTGGTGTTCGCACTGTTCTTCGGCTTTGCGCTGACGCGTATCGAGGCCGAGCGCCGCGTCCTGGTGGTGAATTTCTTCCAGGCCATCGCCGACGCCATGATCGTGGTGGTGCGCTGGGTGCTGTGGGCGGCGCCGCTGGGAGTGTTCGCGCTGATCCTGTCGGTGTGCGCGCGCTCGGGCCTGAGCATGCTCAGTGCGCTGGGCGTGTACATCGGCCTGGAGATCACCATGTACATCCTGGTGACCTTGCTGCTGTTGCCGGTGGCGGTGCTGTGGGGCGGAGAGCGCCTGCGCCGCTTCGTGGTCGCGCTGACCCCGCCGCAGGTGGTGGCGGCCAGTACCCAGTCGTCGCTGGCTTCGCTACCCGCGATGCTGGAAAGCACCGATCGCCGGCTCGGCTATCCGCAGCAGGTCACCGCGCTGGCGCTGCCGCTGGCGGTGACCCTGTTCCGCATCACCAGCCCGATCCAGTACGTGGCCTCGGCCTGCTTCATCGCCTGGGCCTTCGGCATCGAGGTCGGGGCCGCGCACCTGCTGGCCGGCGCCATCCTGGCGGTGGTGATCAGCCTGGGCTCGGTGGGACTGCCCGGTCAGGTCAGTTTCATGGCGACCAACCTGCCGGTGACCCAGGCGATGGGTCTGCCGATAGGGCCGCTTGGCCTGATGCTGGCGGTCGATACCATCCCCGACATATTCGCCACCGTCGGCAACGTCACCGCCGACATGACTGCCACCAGCGTCGTGACGCGACAGTCGCGGCGCGATACCGCATGAGTGCACACATGACCGACGTGGACGTGATCGTGATCGGTGCCGGCATGGCCGGTGCCTCGGTGGCGTATTTCCTGGCGCCGCATGCGCGGGTGCTGGTGCTGGAACGCGAGGCCTGGGCCGGCATGCATTCGACCGGTCGCTCGGCGGCGCTGTTCAGCGAAACCTACGGCTCGCCCCAGGTGCGCGCACTGACCCGCGCCACCCGACCATTCCTGGCGACGCCACCGCAAGGTTTCGCGGCGCAGCCGATCCTCGGCCCACGCGGCGCCACCATCATCGGCGGTGCGGCCCACACCGATGATGTGCGTGCGCTGTACGAGGCGATCGTGCCGTTCAGCCGCGACATCGAGTTGCATGATGCCGTCAGGCTGCAGGCCGCGGTGCCGGTATTGCGCCCCGAGTTCGCGCAGATCGGTCTGCACGAGCCCGGCGCCGCCGACATCGACGTCAACGAACTGCACCAGGGCTTCCTGCGCGGGTTGCGCGCGCGCGGCGGCGAGCTGCGCTTGAACGTGGCCATCCGCGCGATCTCCCCCACGGGCGGCGGCTGGGAGGTCGACGATGGCGAGCAGGGCTGCCGCGCACCGTTGTTGCTCAATGCTGCTGGCGCCTGGGTCGATCAGATCGCCACCTTGGCTGGGGTGGCTCCACTGGGGATCAAGCCGAAGCGGCGCTCCGCCTTCGTGTTCGATCCGCCCGAGGGGATCGCCACGGCGCGCTGGCCGTTCCTCACCGATTTCGCCGAGACGTTCTACTTCAAGCCCGACGCCGGTTTGTTGCTGGGTTCGTGCGCCAACGCCGACCCGGTCGAGCCGCACGATGTGCAGCCGGAGGAATACGACATTGCGCTGGGCATCCATCGCATCGAGGAAGCCACCACGATGACGATCCGTCGACCGCGACGGACCTGGGCCGGCCTGCGCTCGTTCGTCGCCGATGGTGACCTGGTTGGCGGCTTTGCCCAGGATGCTCCAGGCTTTTTCTGGGTCGCCGCGCAAGGCGGTTACGGCATCCAGACCAGCGCGGCGATGGGCGAGGTCTGTGCCCATTTGGCGCTGGGCCTGCCGTTGCCGGCGCAGCTGGTCGACGCAGGGTTGTCCGCAGCGCTATTGGCGCCGCGCGGCTGAACCGTACCCGTTGCATGGCTCCAGCTGCTCGCGTACCGGATCTGCGGCGCCGTCGCGCGCTGCTGTCCTGGTTGGTACGCGTTGGCGGATATGAAGGGTGCAGCGACGGCGTGCGCTGTCACTGCACCCGGCGCTCAGTAGCCGGCGGCCAGGCCGGCCGGACGGCGCGGGTCGTTGGCGCCTTCCAGCAGACCTGTCTTGGGATTGATCAAGATCGCCTCGACCGCACCGCCGCTGAACTGCTTGAACGTGTAACCCATCGCTTCCAGGGTCTGCTGCGACTCAGGCGTAAGCAGCCCCTTGCCCGCGTAAACAACGTCGGGATACCACTGCTGGTGCACGCGAGGGGCGTCGACGGCCTGTTGCATGTTCATCCCGAAATCAACCACGTTGAGAATGCTGTCCAGCGTGGATGAGATGATGGTGGCACTGCCGGGGCTGCCGGTGAGAATGAACGGCTTGCCGTTGCGCAGCACGATGGTGGGGGTCATCGAGCTCAGTGGGCGCTTGCCCGGTTCGACTTGGTTGATCACGCCCTGGACCAGTCCGGCGCCGTTGGCCACGCCTGGCTTGGAGGTGAAGTCATCCATTTCGTCGTTGAGGAAGAACCCCGTGTCGCCGGCAATCTGTTTGTTGCCGAACAGGTAGTTGACGGTGTAGGTGACGGCGATGGCGTTGCCGTCCTTGTCGACGACGGAGTAGTGCGTCGTGTGCTGACCTTCGGGTGCGCCGAGGCTGCCCTTGATTTCCGATGATGGCGTGGCCTTGTCGGGCTGGATGGTGGCGCGCAGCTTGGTGGCATGCGCCGCCGAGAGCAGCTGGTCGACGGGGTTGTGCACGAAGGCCGGATCGCCCAGGTAGGTGTTGCGGTCGGCGAAGGCGCGGCGCTCGGCCTCGACCAGATAGTGCACGGTCTTTACCGAACCATAACCCCACTTGCTGAAGGGATACGGGTTGATGATTTGCAGGGTCTCGCAAAGCGTGACACCGCCGGAGCTGGGAGGGGGGGCAGAGATGATCGTGTAACCGTGGTAGCCGCACTTGATCGGCTTTTCCCATTGCGCCGTGTAATCGGCAAAATCCTTCATCGACAGGATCCCGCCGTTGGCGTCGCTGGCCTTGACCACGGCGTCGGCGATCGGGCCCTTGTAAAACGCGTCAGTGCCGCCGTTGGCAATCAGTTCCAGGGTGTGCGCCAACTCTTTTTGCACCAGACGTTGTCCGACTTTCCATGGCTTGCCGTGGTTGAGGAAGATAGCCGCGACGTTGGCGTGCTCGGCAAAATCCTTGGTGCGTGAGTCGAGGCTGTCCACGTCACCTTGTTCAAGGACGTAACCCTCCCGGGCAAGCTTTATCGCCGGCGCGATGACCTGTTTCAACGACATCGTGCCGTAAGCCTTGAGGGCCGTGTCCAAGCCCATCACCGTGCCCGGTACGCCCACCCCAAGATAGGTGTCGAGGCTGCGCCCTGTGACGACGTTGCCGGCGGCATCCTGGAACATGGTGGGCGTGGCTTTCAGCGGCGCCTTTTCCCGGAAATTCAGGAACAAGTTCCTGCCATCCTCGAGATGAAGGGTCATGAAGCCGCCACCGCCAATATTGCCGCAACACGGATGCACCACCGCTTCGGCGTAACCAATGGCCACCGCCGCGTCCACGGCGTTACCGCCCTGTTTGAGAATGTCCACGCCGACCATGGTGGCCAGGTGTTGCGCGGTGACCACCATGGCGTGTCTGGCAGTCACCGGCTTGGCGTTCTGCAACGCTGCTCGAGTGCTGGCGGGCTCGTGGCCAGTCGCATCAGGGTTCACATCCTGCGCGCAGGCCAGTGTACTGAATGCTGTCAGCGTTACCAGCAGGAGGGCACGCTGACTCCACCGGTGGTGGTGCAAGGCGGCGGCCAGCGGAGTTTGTTTGGCGTCGAGTTGCGGTGTGGTTGGATCGGACATGTGTTCACCATTGGCAGTAATCGGATCCAGCATATTCGCACCCGTGCGCATAGCAAAAAGGAATTGCATCTGTCCCGGTCAGTCCGCGCAGCGCGCGAGCAGGTTGTCCACGATGTGCTCGACACCCATCGTGACCGGATCCTGGCAGGGCAGCTCAAGCAAATCGCTGATTTGTCGGCACGCTGCAGCAGCTTCCGCTTTGGGCAGGCCCGATGTGTTGAGCGCGACTCCGACGGCCCTGACCGCAGGATTGGTCAGCCGCGCGGCGACAAGGTTGGTTTCGAGACAGCGTTTCAGCTCGGGCACCGGGCTGTCGGGCAGGCCACGCATGTATCGTCGGGTTGGCTCGTGGCATAGCACCAAGGCGTCCGGTTGGGATCCATGCAGCAAACCGAGCGACACCCCCGCATAGGACGGGTGGAACAGCGAGCCCTGGCCTTCGATGAGATCCCAGCCGCCGTCGAGGCGTGCAGGCGAAATCCACTCGGCCGCGCCGGAAATGAAGTCCGCGATCACCGCATCGATCGGCACCCCGGATCCGGCGACGAGAATGCCGGTCTGGCCGGTCGCGCGAAAATCCGCCAGCAGACCCCGCTGACGCATGGCCTGTTCCAGAGCCAGTGTCGTGTACATCTTGCCGACCGAGCAATCCGTGCCGATGGTGAGCAGTCGTCGGCCTGCGCGCGGGCGACCCGTGCCGACCGGGATGTTCGGGGCGGGGTCGCGCGCATCGAACAGCACGCGGCCATTGCGCCGGGCAGCGGCGACGATGTCCGGGTTTTCACGCAGCTTCTGGTGCAGGCCCGCCGCCACGTTGAGCCCGGCGTCAAGCGCGGCAATGGCATCGGCGACGATGTCCGGCGACATCAGGCCACCCGCATTCGCGGCGCCGATCACCATCGTATTGGCGCCTTCGCTCCTGGCCTGGGCCATGTTCATTTCGGGCAGGCCGAGGGTTGGCGCGCAATCGGGGTGTCGGTATTGACCGATGCACCAGTCCGGGCGCCAGTGCGAGAGTCCCCTGGCTGTCTTGATGGCCAGATCATCGGCCGCACTGCCCAGGTAGAGCAGGTACGGCGGACCCCAGTGAGCCGGCAAGGCTGCGTCGGCAGCGTTGGACATGAACTGATTACTCCACTCGACGGGTCTTCGTTCACCCACGAAGATACGTCGGGAAGCATAGTCATCGTCGGTGCCAAGTCACCAATGAAAAGACCGCTACTTGGCATAACTGAAGGTTGTGGCTTTGCGTCGCCCGAAGGGGGCCGTCGCACGCAGGAAGGCGGCGCTGTTTGCTTGAGCGGCACACCTTGTGTTGCACTCAAGCCACGTTGCCACCATGGCAAAAGGGTGAAACCTCCATATGCGCCTGCGTTACATCGAGTTATTCCATGCCGTCCTGACCACCGGGAGCCTGACCGGAGCGGCAAACCTGCTGAACATTTCGCAGCCAGCGGCCAGCAAGGCCTTGCAACAGGCCGAGCAGCAACTGGGCTTTGCGTTGTTCAGCCGGGTACGCGGACGCCTGCAGCCCACCGAACAGGCGCTGCTGTTGCGCCAGCGTATCGAAAAGATCATCCAGGAATTGAACGAGCTGCAGCGCCTCACGGCGAACATGAGCCTGACCGACAGTTGCCCATTGCGTGTGACGTGCACCCCGGCACTGGCTGAAGCGCTGGTGCCCAATGCGATCACCTCGTTGCGCAAGACTTTTCCGGCTACCACGGTGGAACTGTTTACCCAGCACTCGGCGGTGATGTATGAGTCGCTGATGCTGCACGAGACCGACATCGGCCTGACCTTGCAGGGCACCGGTCGCCAGAATCTCAGTCGCGAGCCACTGTGCCGTGGCCAGGTCATGGTCATCGCTCCGCCGGGATGGTGGCCGGTCACGGAGTTGAAACGACCGTTGCCGATCGCGGCGCTGGCGGGTCAGCCCATGATCGGCATCGCCGTGCAGGACGCACTTGGCAGTATGTTGCAAAGTCACCTGGCGCAACTTGCGCCGGCGCCGCGAACCTCGGTGCGGGTGCAGACCTACCAGCTGGCGCACGCGCTCGTCGCGCAAGGTGAAGGCCTGGCGCTGGTTGACCCGTTCACCGCGCGGCGCGACGGTGGCAAAGCCGTCCAGATGCGTCCGCTCGACCTGCGCATCGATGTCGTGCTGTGCGCGATTTATCGACCGGACAGTCCGTTGAACGCCGTGCAGAAGCGTTTTCTCAGTCTTGTGCGGCAGCTTGCGCAGCGG
>DASRUB010000364.1:0-6180 GCA_035655635.1 Rhodanobacter sp.
GACGTGGTCCGTGGTTCGGTGCGGCTGTTACCTGATATTCGGCAGGATTGCTGACAATGAGTGTTTGTAACGGATTCCGCCAGCGGCCGCCAGCGGCAGGAGCGTGGGCCGCAGAAGCCATCCGGACTGCAAAGTCGCCTGCTTGGTTCATTTTTCCGCCGATTCTTGGCCCATAGCACGACTATGGGCCGGCGAATCGTCGAAAAACTGCCCCGGCGCAGGCAACTTTTCGCCTCGAACGTTTCTGTGGCCCACGCTCCTAGCGCGGTCGTGGCCAGTCCTGGCGAGTTCGGTACGAAGGGTTTACAAGGGCCGTTTGGCAGTATCGCCGGCCACCTCGCGTACCAGCCGCGGAACGAGATAGCCGGGCAGGCGTGCGCGCAACTGCTGCTGCAACTCCAGCGCCACCGCATCACTGACCTCGAAATGGGCGGCACCGTGTACCCGGTCCAGCTGGTGCAGGTAGTACGGCAGCACGCCGGCAGCGGACAACCGCTCGGACAGCGCAACCAGGGTATCCGCGTCGTCGTTGATGTCGCGCAGCAGTACCGACTGGTTCAGGAGGCTGGCCCCGGCGCCGCGCAGTCTTGCGCAGGCCTCGTCCACGGCCGCGTCGAACTCGTTGGCGTGGTTGGCGTGCAACACGACCACCTTCTGCATCGGCAGGGCTGCCAGCCAGCTGATGAAGGTGTCGTCTATCCGCTCGGGCAGCACCACCGGCAGACGGGTATGGATGCGCAGGCGGATCACCTGCGGCAGCTCGGCCAGGCCGCGGGCAAGTTCCTCCAGCTTGTGCGTTGCCAGCGCCAACGGGTCGCCGCCAGACAGGATCAGCTCGCGAATCGACGGGTCGGCGCGTAGCTGGGCCAGTGCGTCGCGCCACTGCGACGTCGCTGCGATCTCTTCGGCATAGGGGAAGTGACGGCGGAAACAGTAGCGGCAGTTGATCGCGCAACTGCCGCTGGCGATCAACAGCGCGCGCCCGTCGTACTTGTGCAGCAGGCCATGCCCTGCCTTGGATGCCAGGTCGCCGACGGCATCCGTGCTGTAGCCCTCGACCTGGTCGTGTTCGGAGCGCTGCGGAAGCACCTGCAGCAGCAGCGGATCGCGCGGATCCCCGCGGCGCATCCGGGCCACGAATCCGCGCGGAACACGCAGCGCAAAACCGGCGTCGTCGGGAGGCAGGAGATCGGTGCGCCCGCCCAGGCCCACCGCCTGGAGCAGCTCGACCGGGTCGGTGATCGCGTCGCGCCACAGCTCGCGCCAGTCGGTTGCAGGCGAAGATAGGCGTGCGTTGGGGCTTGCGGTTATCATGATGGGCCTTGGGCGGGCCGTCTGGCCCGTACAAAGATACCTATTTTAGCCGCCCTGCGAGGCGGTTTTACCTTTGGAGCAGACAGCGCATGGCGACCCTTGGCCTCAACGACGTCAAAACGGGCAGGAAGATCCTTCACAACGGCGATCCGTGGATCATCACCGAAGCGGACTTCGTCAAGCCGGGCAAGGGGCAGGCATTCACGCGCATTCGCATCCGCAATCTGAAGGATGGCCGCACCACCGAGCAGACGCTGAAATCCAGCGATTCGTTCGAGGAAGCCGATGCCACAGATACCGACATGCAGCTCTCCTTCATCGACGGCATCGGCAAGGATCGCGTGTGGAACTTCATGAACATGGAGACCTTCGAGATGGCGCCCGCTTCGCTCGCCGCGATGGGCGATGCATGGAAGTGGCTGAAGGGCGAGGAGGAGTGCGTGGTCACCCTGTTCAATGGCGGCATCGTCGCCGTGCAGCCGCCGAAATTCGTCGAGCTGAAGATCACTGAAACCGATCCGGGCGTGCGCGGTGACACCTCGGGCGGCGGCGGCAAGCCGGCCACGCTGGAGACCGGTGCCGTGGTGCGCGTACCGCTGTTCGTCAACCAGGACGAAATCATCAAGGTCGATACCCGCACCGGCGAATACGACAGCCGCGTGAAGTGACCCATCGGCGTGCGAATCCTGCACGCCTTCGCTGGACCGTCTTTCCCGCGCAGCCGGGACCACGGTTTGCAAGGGGCGGCGGCCGCAAGGCGCCGCCCCTTGTCGTATCCATCCCCCCGCCATGAAGGTGAACCATGAACCAGCCCGTCCCGCAGCCCGTCGACCTGATCATCGAAGCGCGCTGGGTGGTGCCGGTCGAGCCACATGCGGTGGTGCTGGAGCAGCATGCGGTGGTCGTCGAAAAGGACGTGATCGTTGCCGTGTTGCCGATCGCCGACGCCCGAGCCGCCTACGCGCCGCGTGAGCGCGTCGAACTGGGCGAGCACGCGTTGATCCCCGGCCTGGTCAATAGCCATACGCACAACCCGATGACATTGTTGCGAGGTCTGGCCGACGACCTGCCGTTGATGGTGTGGCTGCAACAGCACATCTGGCCGGCCGAGGCGAAGGTGATCGGGCCGGAGTTTGTGCGCGACGGCGTGGAGCTGGCGGTGGCCGAAATGCTGCGTGGCGGCACCACCTGCGCCAACGAAAACTACTTTTTCCCCGACGTGATCGGCGCCACTTACCGCAAGCTGGGTTTTCGCGCCGTGGTCGGGCTGCCCGTGATCGAGTTTCCCACCGCCTGGGCGAAGAGTCAGGACGAGTATTTCGAGCGCGCCGCCGAGGTGCACGATAGCTTCCTTGGCGACCCCCTGGTCAGCACCGCCTTCGCACCGCATGCGCCGTATACCGTGTCGGACGAGAGTTTCGAGCGCATCCGGGTGCAGTCCGATCTGCTGGATATCCCGGTGCACCTGCACACCCACGAGACGGCGCACGAGATCGAGGAAGAGAAGAAGAAAAGCGGGTTGCGGCCGTTCCAGCGTCTGCAGAAGCTGGGCCTGGTCAACGATCGCTTGATTGCCGTGCACATGACCCAGGTCACCGATGCTGAAATTGCCGCCTGCGCCAGTGCCGGCGTTTCAGTGGTGCATTGTCCGGAGTCCAACCTCAAGCTGGCATCCGGCTTCTGCCCGGCCGAGCGGTTCCGGCGCGCGGGTGTCAATCTGGCGATTGGCACAGACGGCTGTGCGTCCAACAATGACCTGGACATGTTCGGCGAAATGCGCACGGCGGCGCAGTTGGCCAAGGCAGTGGCCCAGGATGCCGCGGCGTTCGATGCCGCCTTCGCGCTGCGCGCGGCCACGCTCAACGGCGCCAGGGCGATCGGCCTGGAGACGAAGATCGGGTCGATCGAGGTCGGCAAGCAGGCCGATCTGGCCGCGGTGCGGCTGAGCGACCTGGAAACGCAGCCGCTGTTCCACATCACCTCCCAGCTGGTCTACGCCTGCAGTCGCCAGCAGGTCACCGATGTCTGGATCGCCGGACGCCGCAAGCTCGCCGCACGCGTGCTGTCCGACATGGATACCGTGGCGATGCTGCAGCGCACGCACGCCTGGCGCGAACGCATCGCTGCCATTTGACGAAAGACCGTGATGCATCGCTGTCTAGCAGCCTGTCGGGCTTTGATGGTCGAGGCGACGGGCATCGCGCACAACGATCCCGCCCGTGTCAGTGGCGGTTGGCAGCTCACGGTGTACGAGTGGCCGGGCGGGTAAACTGTCGGGCGAGCCACGACATGGCGCCACACAAGGATTTCACCATGCAAGCTGCGCAGCCCGGTTCCAATGTGAGCCCGGAGGAAATCGCCCGCTTCGATGCCCTGGCCGCACGCTGGTGGGACCCGGATGGCGAGTCCCGCCCGCTGCACGACCTCAACCCGGTGCGCACGGACTACATTGCATCACGCACGGACCTGCGCGCTGCGCGCGTCGTCGACGTCGGGTGCGGCGGCGGTCTGCTGAGCGAGACGCTGGCGCGCGCTGGTGCCCACGTCACCGCGATCGATCTCGGCGAGAAGGTGATCGGAATCGCCAGGCTGCACCTGCACGAGTCGAAGCTGGAGGTCGATTACCGCGTGCAGTCCTCAGCCGAACTGGCCGCCGCGGAGCCGGCCAGTTTCGACGTCGTGTGCTGCATGGAGCTGATCGAGCACGTGCCGGACCCGGCTGCGCTGGTCAACGATCTTGCCGCGATGCTGAAGCCCGGCGGCCGCCTGTTCCTGTCCACCATCAATCGCACCCCGGCGGCGTTCGGCGCCGCGATCGTGGGCGCCGAGTACGTGATGAAGATGCTGCCTCGCGGCACGCATCACTATGCCCAGTTCCTCAAGCCTTCCGAGCTGGCTCGGCTGCTGCGCCATGCGGGCCTGGAACTGGAGGACGTCAGCGGCCTGGCCTACAACCCGCTCAATCGCAAGGCGTGGCTCAGCCCGATCACCGCCGTCAACTACGTGCTCAGCGCGCGAGCCCCGGGGACTCCCGGCGATCGGATGCCGGCATGAGCAAGCGCCTGCCGCAGACGGTCGCCGCGGTTTGGTTCGACCTCGATGGCACCTTGCTGGACAGCGCCCCGGATTTGTACGCCGCGCTGCAGGCGCAATGCGTGGAAGAGGGTATCGCAGCCCCCCCCTACGCGCCGGTGCGCCAGGTGGTGTCGCGCGGTGCCCGAGCCGTTCTGAGGTGCGCTTTCGCCGCACGCGGCGAGCCGGCGGTGGAGGCATTGTTGCCCCGCTACCTGCAGTTGTACCAGCAGGTGTTGGTGCGGCAGACCAGCGCGTTCGAGGGGGTGGATGATCTGCTGGTGCGGCTCGAAACTCGCGGCCTGCGCTGGGGCATCGTCACCAACAAGGCGGCGTTCCTCACCGACGAACTGGTCCGCCGGATCGGTTGGAAGGAACGAGCCAGTGCGGTGGTTTCCGGCGATACTCTGCCGGTGAAGAAGCCCGATCCGGCACCGGTGCTGCTGGCTTGCGCGCGGGCGGGGGTCGCTCCGGCGGCGTGCCTGTTCGTCGGCGACGACCAGCGCGACATCCAGGCCGGGGCGGCGGCAGGTCTGTTCACGGTGGCGGTGACCTGGGGCTATCTTGACGGCGGCGATCCGCATGCCTGGGGTGCCGATGCGGTGGTGGATGAACCGGCCGAGCTGGCCGCGCTGCTGCAGCTGGAACCGACCGTCGCATGATCGAGCTGGTCGAACAAGGTGCGGTGTTGCAGGGTTTCATCGACAAGTGGCTGGCGGTGCAGCCGCAGCAGCGCATGGCGCTGGCCTTTGTCGATGGCCAGCGTTATCCCGGCCATGTCGCGTTGGCCGCCCTCGAGCAGGAGCTGCTGGGTGCCGCCTACGGCATCCGCGAACCGCAGGTGGCGGCCGCCAAGCTCGGTTGGTGGGCCGAGGAACTGGCCGGCGCCGCCGCCAGCGGCGGCCGCCATCCGCTCACCCAGGTGCTGTTCGACGACGCGCGCGCGCATGCCATCGCCAGCGAACTGTGGGTCGCGCCGGTGCTGGCGGCGATGGCGCAACTGGAGCAGGGCACCGCGGCCGACTTTTCCGGCCAGATCCAGGCAGCGATGCCCTTGCACGGGGCGCTCGCTGCCCTGGAGACGCTCTGGTGGTACGGCGCCGATGCCTCACCGGCGCGTGCGTCGCAGGTCGCCGTGCTGAATCACCTGTTGAATGCACTGCTGCGACTGGACTCCGATGCCGAAGCCGATCGCCTGCCGCTGCCGATGATGCGGCTGGCGCGACACGGCGTGGATCGCGCCCAGTTGCGCAAGGGCGGGGCCGCGCGGCAAGAAGCAGTGCAGGCGCAGCTGAACGACTTGCTGACCGGCTGGAAAGCCGCGCGCGCGTTGGCTGGCCCGCTGACCGTTTTTCGCGCCGTCGAATCGTGCCACGATCACAAGCTGGCGCGCCGTGCCGTCGATTCAACCGATGCCTTGACTATCCTGCAGGCTGGTCAATCGCGCGCTGGTTTGTCGACCACGCTGCTGGCCTGGCAGGCAGCCCGTGCGTGGCAGCGAGAGCGCCGATAGATTTGTTCAAGACGGAGAGCCTGTGAAGAAAACCACTTCCTGTGGTTTTCTTCTATCGCGAGTCCGGCACATGTATGCATGCCATCCTTGGCATGCACCCTGCGGGCCAGCCTGTGGCTGTTCAAATCCGCTCCCGGCGAATTTGTCCGGACTCACTCACGCGAATCAGGCACTTGCGTGCCCGATCCGCGACCGGCTATCGGGCAACTGCTCCTGCGTTGCCTCAACTCGGGCATCCATGCCCTCGCCATGGCCGGGCTGAGAGGTTGAATAGTCACAAC
>DASRUB010000365.1:0-9595 GCA_035655635.1 Rhodanobacter sp.
CACCGCCCGCAGCGAGTGCAGCGCGATCCCGACGCGCAGGCCGTCGCCCTCGAGCGCCTGCAACTGCTCCAGCAGGCGCAGATAGGCCTCCACGTCGTGACCAAAGCGCCGCTGTCGCTCGCCCAGCGGGCGCCCGTCGAAGCCGCCGCTCATGTACAGCACCGGTAACAGGGTCAGTCCGATACCGGCTTCGCGTGCCGCCTCGACCAGCGCCAGCGACATTGCCTCTGACGGCGCATACGGCGTGCCTACCGGCTGATGATGCAGGTAATGGAACTCGCAGACGCGGGTGTAGCCGGCCTTGAGCATCTCGACGTAGAGCTGGGCGGCAATCGCCTTGAGCTGGTCCGGGCCGATCGCGGCGGCGAAGCCGTACATGGTTTCGCGCCAGCTCCAGAAACTGTCGTCCGACTTCCCTTTGCGCTCGGCCAGCCCGGCCATGGCGCGCTGGAATGCGTGCGAGTGCAGGTTCGGCATGCCGGGCAGAACCCAGGGCCCGATCGACTTCGCCATCCCGCCGGCATCCTCGAGCACGATGCCGGTGTCGGTCACGCCAAATGCCGCGTCAGCCTCCCAGCCACCCGGACGCCACAGCCGGCCGGCCTTGTAACGGGTACTGCGGCTGTGCTCATTCATGGCATGGACTCCGAGGCGAATAGCACTGAAGTGTAACCGCCTGGCAGGTGCCTTCACCCAGCCGCAAGCCCGGCTATGCATAATGCCCGCATGGTCAAGAAAGCCACTGAAAACACCCCGCGCCTGCAACTGCGCCAGGCAAAGCCCGCCGACGTCCCGCAACTGGTCGAGTTGACCGCGCGAATCTACGGTCCCGAGTGGGGCCACTCGGCGGAGATGCTGCTTTCCCAGCAGACGCATTTCCCGGAAGGCCAGTTCGTGGTCGAGTACGAAGGCCGGGTGGTCGGTTACTGCGCCACCTTCCGCATCGACGAAGAGACCGCGCTGAAGCCACACACTTGGTCCCAGATCACCGGCGGCGGCATGGGTTCACGGCACAAGGCCGACGGCACCTGGCTGTACGGCATGGAGGTGGTGGTTCATCCGGATTACCGTGGAATGCGCATCGGCCAGCGCCTGTACCACGCGCGCAAGCGCGTTTGCACCGACCTGAAACTGCGCGGCATCGTGTTCGGCGGGCGCATTCCGGGGCTGGCCAGGAACATGACGCGCTACGGCAGTGCCGAAGCCTATGTGCAGGCGGTGATCGACGGCAAGCGTCGCGACAGCACGCTCAGCTTCCAGCTTCACAACGACTTCGAGATGGTCGGCCTGCTGCGGGAGTATGTGCCAACCGACCACGATTCCCTCGGCTTCGCGGTGCACCTGGTGTGGCGCAACCCGCGCCTGCTCGACCAGCCGGACATGCCGCCGGTCACCTCGCAGCGACACCTGCCCGATTCGGTGCGGGTGGCGTCGGTGCAGTATTTCCAGCGCCGCATCCATTCGTTCGAGGAGTTCGCCACCCAGGTCGAATACTTCACCGACATCGCCGCCGACTACAACGCGGATTTCGTCACGTTTCCCGAACTGATCACGCTGCAGCTGCTGTCGATCGAGAACACCGAGCTGTCGGCGTTCGACGCCATCCGCAAACTGAGCCAGTACACGCCGCAGGTGAAGGAACTCTTCAGCCGGCTGGCCGTGCATTACAACATCAACATCATCGCCGGCACGCATCCCACCGAGCAGGCCAATGGCGACATCCACAACGTCTGCTACGTATGCCTGCGCGACGGCTCGCTGCACGAGCGCGAGAAGCTGCACCCCACGCCAAGCGAACGCAACGTATGGAACATCACGGGCGGCGAGAGCGCCGCCACGGTGCAGACCGACTGCGGCCCGATCGGCGTCATGATCTGCTACGACGCGGAGTTCCCCGAAGTGGCCCGGCACCTCACCGACCAGGGCGCGTTGATCCTGTTCGTGCCGTTCTGCACCGATGTGCGCGAAGGCTACCTGCGCGTGCGCTACTGCTCGCAGGCGCGGGCGATCGAGAACCAGTGCTATGTGGTGCTTTCCGGCAACGTGGGCAACCTGCCCGGGGTCAACAATTTCGACATCCAGTACGGGCAGAGCTGCATCCTTACCCCCAGCGATTTTCCGTTCGCGCGGGACGGCATCGCCGCCGATTCCACGCCGAACATCGAGACCGTGCTGTTCGCCGACCTGCGCCTGGAAAGCCTGGCCCGCGCCCGTAATGCGGGTGCGGTGCAAAACCTCAAGGACCGCCGTTTCGACCTGTACGAGACCCGCTGGCGGCCACTACCGCACTGAGGTAGAGCACGGGCAGCCCACATCCGCCTCGGATCAAGTCCGGGGGCGGATTGGGGGCAAGCTCTCGCTGATCAGCTTCGTCCGTCTGCGATAATCACCCCAATGCCAGAATCGCCCGAGCCCGTCTCCAAGTCGTCGAACCCGCGTCTGCAGGCGCTGCTTGGCCATGAGTTTTTCGCACCGCATCACTGGAAACGTCGCCTCGTACTGTGGTGCGGTGCGGTGCTGGTCGCGCTGGCGGCGATTTTGTTTGCCAAGGCCAGCCTGTGGTCGTATCACTTGTTCCTGCGCATCCTCAGCCATGGCGTGTGGATCCCGCTGATCCTGACGCCGCTCGTGTTCGGCCTGCTCGCCTGGGTCACCGAGGGACGCCTGCGTGCCACCCGCGGCAGCGGCATTCCGCAGGTCATCGGCACCCTGCATATCGAGGACGAGGGTTTTCGCGCGCGCATGCTGTCGTTGCCGATTGCCGCCGGCAAGATGGCGCTGACCCTGATCGCGCTGACCGTGGGCGCCTCGATCGGTCGCGAAGGTCCGACCGTGCATGTCGGTGCCGCGCTGTTCTACTCGATCGGCCGGCGTTTCGGCTTCACTGACCCCAAGGCGGCCTCGCGCTTCATCCTGGCCGGGGGTGCCGCCGGCATCGCGGCGGCGTTCAACACACCGTTGGCCGGCGTCATCTTCGCTATCGAGGAACTGGCCGGCACCTTCGAGCATCGCTTCAGCGGCCTGCTGCTGACCGCGGTGTTCATTGGCGGCGTGGTGTCGCTGGGCATCATGGGCAACTACTCGTACTTCGGCCAGGTGCAGGCGAGCCTGCCGCTAGGCCATGCCTGGCTGGCCGTGCTGCTGACCGGGGTCATCGGTGGCCTGCTCGGTGGCTTGTTCGCGCGACTGATCCTGCTCAGCCGGCATGGCCCGCTGGTCTACGTCGGTCGTCTGCGCGCGCGCCAACCGGTACTGTTTGCGGTCGGTTGCGGCCTGGCGCTGGCCCTGCTGGGGCTGTACTCGCACAACACCATCTACGGCACCGGTTATGACCAGGCACGCGCGATCGTGCAGGAAGCCGCCAACACACCCGGCCAGGGCTTCGGCATCGAAAAGCTGCTGGCCAACGTGGTGTCGTACTGGGCCGGCATCCCCGGCGGCATCTTCTCGCCGGCATTGGCCGTCGGCGCCGGCCTGGGCCAGAACATCGCGTATTTCCTGCCAGGTGCGCCGGCAGCAGCTGTCGTGTTGCTGGGCATGAGCGCGTACCTGGCCGGCGTCACCGGTGCGCCGCTGACCTCGGCGGTGATCGCGATGGAGCTGACCAACAATCAGGACATGGTGATTCCGATCATGGCCGCTTGCCTGCTCGCGCGTGCGGCGGCATCGCTGTTCTGCCCCACGCCGGTGTACCGGGACTTCGCCGAACGCATGGTGCAGGATTTCGAACAACAGCGGGCCGCCCGTGCCGAAGTTGCCGAACACGAGCGCATGGAAGCCGAAACGACGCATCATGCGGGCAAGACCAGCGCGTTCGACGAGCGCGCCACACCCGAAGAGAAGTCGGACACCAAGTCGGACGAGATCCCGCCCGACACCACGACCACACCTTGAACTGCGGAGCCCGCCCATGACCTCGCCACGCTGGGATCGCTTGCTGTTGAATGCCACGCTGGCCACCTTCGCCGACGACACGCCCTGTGGTCTGATCGAGCAGGCGGCCATCGCCATGCAGCACGGACGCATCGCCTGGCTGGGTCGCGTGAACGACCTGCCGGAAGCTCCGGACCTGCTCGCCAGCGAGGTGGAATCGCTTGATGGCGCGCTGGTGACCCCGGGCCTGATCGATTGCCACACCCACCTGGTGTTCGGCGGCGACCGTGCCGACGAGTTCGACCTGCGCCTGCATGGCGCCAGCTACGAAGAGATTGCCCGCGCCGGTGGCGGCATCGTGTCGACCGTCGCGGCCACCCGCGCCGCCAGCGAGGATGCGCTCTACGCCCAGGCGCTGCCGCGCGCCCAGGCCCTGCTTGCCGACGGCGTGACGACGCTGGAGATCAAGTCCGGTTACGGCCTGGAACTGGACAGCGAACGGCGCATGCTGCGCGTGGCGCGACGACTTGGCCGCGAACTGGGGATCAGCGTGCGTACCAGTTTTCTCGGCCTGCACGCGCTGCCACCGGAATATCATGATCGGCGCGAGGACTACGTGGCGCTGGTCTGCGACGAGATGCTGCCCACGCTGGCGGCCGAGGGTCTGGTCGATGCGGTCGACGCCTTCTGCGAGAACATCGGCTTCAATCCGGCGGAAACGCGTCGGCTGTTCGAGCGTGCGCGCGAACTCGGCTTGCCGGTCAAGCTGCATGCCGAACAATTGTCGGACCAGGACGGAGCTGCGCTGGTGGCCGAGTTTGGCGGGCAATCCGCCGACCACCTCGAGTACCTGAGCGAGTCCGGCGCCAAGGCCATGGCTGCCGCCGGCACCGTCGCCGTGCTGCTGCCCGGCGCCTTCTACACCTTGCGCGAAACAAAACCGCCACCCGTCGATCTATTGCGCCGGCACGGCGTACCGATGGCTATCGCCACCGACTGCAACCCCGGCACCTCGCCGCTGCTTTCCCTGCGGCTGGCCGCGGGCATGGCCTGCACCCTGTTCCGCCTGACCCCCGAAGAGGCATTGCGCGGCGTCACGGTCCATGCGGCGCGGGCACTCGGCTTCAGTGATCGCGGCACGCTGGCGACGGGCCAGCGCGCCGACATCGTCATCTGGAACGCTCGCCGGCCTGCCGAGCTGTGCTACTGGACCGGCGGCAACCTGGCACGCCGAATCTATGTCGGCGGCGAACCGGCGTCGCGACGCAAGGCGGCCAGGCGATCCGCCACCGCCTGATAGAACGCCTCGGACAATTGCGCGCTGACTGGCACGCGCCACCCCTGCGACCGCGCGAACCGGCGACACTTCACCGCGTCCTTGTCGGTCATCAACAGCGGCAGCTCGTCGCCGAAATCCAGATCGCCCGGCGCATACGCGTGGTGATCCGGAAAGGCGTGCTCTATCACCTCGATACCGGCCTGGCGCAGACTTTCGAAAAATCGCTGCGGGTTGCCGATGGCGGCCACCGCGTGGACGCGACGCCCGCGCCAATCCGCCAACGCCTCGTGTCGATCATCCGCCAGTGCAATCAGTTGGCCGCCCTGCAGCTGCATCGAATACTCGCCACTCGCGGCCACGCCGCCGTTGCACACCCGCAGATCGACCCGTTCCAGGCGACTCATCGGCTCGCGCAGGGGACCGGCCGGCAGCATGCGGCGATTGCCGAAGCGGCGCACGCCGTCAATCACGCAAATCTCCAGGTCGCGGGCCAGCGCGTAATGCTGCAGACCGTCGTCGGCGATCACCACATCGCAGCCGGCGTCGAGCAACAGCCGCGCCGCGGCGGGTCGTTCGCGCCCGATCGCCACCGCCACGCCGCTGGCGCGAATCAGGCAAGGTTCGTCGCCGACCTCGATCGGGTCA
Organism: Rhodanobacter sp.; assembly: GCA_035655635.1. Taxonomy (GTDB): domain Bacteria; phylum Pseudomonadota; class Gammaproteobacteria; order Xanthomonadales; family Rhodanobacteraceae; genus Rhodanobacter. The sequence continues at coordinate 5,798 of DASRUB010000365.1, forward strand.
GGCGTGTCGCCGAGCAACATCGGTTCGCGCCGTCGCCCGCCATAACCGCGGCTGACGACGCCGGGGCGGAACCCGCGCGCGCGCAGTTCCCTGGCCAGCGCAATGGTCAGCGGTGTCTTGCCGGTACCGCCCACGCTGAGGTTGCCCACCACGATGACCGGCACGGGCAGGCGCACGCTGCGCATCACCCCGATCCGGTAAAGCCCGCTGCGCAAGCGCACCAAGCTGCCGTACAGCGCCGCCAGCGGACGCGTCCACCACGGCGGACGGCCGCCGCCGTACCAGGCTGATTCGAGCGTATCGATCAGCGCCATGGATGATCCTCAATGAGCGGCCAGACTGGCCACGAAGTCATGGAACTGCAGCCGGTGCAGCGTGGCGTATTGTCCGTCCAGCGCAATCAGTTCGGCGTGCGTGCCGCGCTCGACGATACGGCCCTGGTCCATCACCGCGATCTGGTCGGCGCCTTCCACCGTGGACAGGCGATGGGCGATCACCAACGTGGTGCGATCCTTCATCAAGCGCAGCAGTGCCTGCTGGATCAGCCGCTCCGATTCGGTATCCAGCGCGCTGGTGGCCTCGTCCAGAACCAGGATCGGCGCATTCTTGAGAATCGCGCGGGCGATCGCGATGCGCTGGCGCTGACCGCCCGACAAGGTGTTGCCACCCTGCCCGACCTGGGTGTGGATGCCCTGCGGCAGCGCGGCGATGAACTCCATCGCATTCGCCGCCTCGGCCGCGGCGACGATATCCGCCTCGCTGGCGCCGGCCAGTTCGCCGTAAGCGATGTTGTTCGCGACCGTGTCGTCGAACAACACCACGCTCTGCCCGACCCACGCGATCTGGCGCCGCAGCGACGCCAGCGTGTAGCTTTCGTAGTTCTCGCCGTCGAGCACGATGCGGCCGGCGCTGGGTTCGTTGAAGCGCGGCAGCAGGCTGACCAGGCTGCTCTTGCCGCTGCCCGAGCGACCGACCAGCGCCGTGACCGTGCCCGGCGCGCAAGCGAGGTCGACCTCGCGCAGCGCCTCGACCTCGTTGCGCGGATAGACCAGGCTGACCCCGACGAAACGCAGCTCGCCGCGCGTCCGCTGCAGTTCGGTCCTGCCGTGGTCCTGCTCCGGTGGCAGGTCGATCACCGCGAAAATATCCTCGGCCGCCGACAGACCGCGCTGGATGTTCGACTGCACATTGGTCAGGCGTTTCAGCGACGGCAGCATGGTACCCATGGCCGTGAGCACGGCGAAGAACACACCGGGGGTCATGCTGTCGAGCACCTGGGGCCGCGTACCGAGGAAGACCAGGGCGGCCAGCGCGCTGGCGGCGACCAGTTGCACGGTCGAGCTGGACGCCGCGTTGGTGGCCGCGATCTTGAGGTTCAGCCGCCGCGTATGCCGGGTGATCTCGTCAAACCGTTCCGCCTCGTGCGCCTGGCCGCCATACACGCGCACCTCGCGATGGGCGCCCACCGACTCCTCCACCGTGCCGGTGACCGAGCCCATGCTGCCCTGGATGCGTCGGCTGATCCGCCGATAGCGGCGCGCGACCACCGTCGCCACCAGCGCGATCGCCGGCACCATCACCAGCAGCGAAAGCGTGAGGTAGGGGCTGTAGTACAGCATCACGAACAGCATCGCGATCACCGTGAACCCGTCGGTGACCGCGATCTTGGCGGCACTGCTCGCCGCCGCGGCGACCTGTTCACTGGTATAGGTGATGCGCGACACCTGCTGGCCCGACGGCTCACTGCCGAAATACGGTGCGGGCAACTTCAGGTAGGTGGAGAAAACCTCGTGCTGCATCGCCTGCACCACGTGACGGCCGATGTAGGAGACGCCGTAGTCGCTGACGAAGGTGCCCAGCGAGCGCACGAAGAAGATGGCGATGATCCAGATCGGCATCCAGAAGATCAGGTACGGATCCTTCAACCCGAACAGCTTGTCGATCATCGGCTTGATCAAGCCGGTGAACAGGGCCAGGCCGCCACCGTCGGCCAGCATGCCGACGAAGGCAATCAGGCCGATCGCCCAGTAGCTGCGCGTGTAACCGAGCAGACGTTTGTAGGTCGGCCAGCTTCCGGTATCCGGCGCGTCGGCCTGGTCCGCCTTCACTGGGCGGTGCCCGGCTTGCTCGGCGTGGTGGCGAGCGACAGGTGGGTGAAGCCGAGCTGGCCCAGCGCATCCATCGCGGTGACCACGTTCTGGTTTGGCGTCATGGCGTCGGCGCGGATGGTCACGTTCTGGTCGCGGCTGTCGCCGGCATTGCGCGCGATGGTCTGCTTCAACGGCCCGATGCCTTCGCCCATCACTTCATCGCTGCCCACATAGAAGCGGCCATCGCGGTCGATCATGATGGTCAGCGTCGGCGCATTCATGTCGCGGTCGGTGGTGCTTGCCTGCGGCAGGGTCACCTTCATCCGCGAGTGCTGCACGAAGGTGCTGGTCAGCACGAAGAACATCAGCAGGGTCAGCAGCACGTCGATCAACGGGATCACGTTGATCTCGAAATCGTCCCCGCGGCGATCGTTGCTGATGCGCATCGCCCGCTCCTCAGCCTACGCCTGGGGTAGCCGGAGCCGGCGCAGCCGGAACCGGAGTCGGACTGCGCCGCGCCCGCGCAGGCGCCGGTGTGGCCAGGGTCAGGTCGTCAAGCAGTGCGGTGGCCTGCTTTTCCATCTGCACGCAATAGCCGGCCACGCGCGAGCGGAAGTAGCGATGCAGCACATAGGCGGGAATCGCCACGGTCAAACCCGAAGCGGTGCAGATCAGCGCCTCGCCAATACCGCCCGCCATCTTGGCCGGATCGCCGATGCCACCGCCCATCACTTCCATGAACATGCGGATCAGGCCGATCACGGTGCCGAACAGGCCAAGCAACGGGCCAATCAGCGCGATCGTGCCCAGGGTGTTGAGGTAACGCTCCATCCGGTGCACCACATGCCGGCCGGTGTCCTCGATGCGCTCCTTGATGATCTCGCGTGGCTGTTTGCGCACGGTCAACGCCGCCGCCAGCAACTCGCCCAGCGGCGATCCGTTGGACAGCGCCTCGAGATGGCCCGGATCGAGCGTGCCCGAGCGCGCCCACTGGCGCACTTCGTCGCCCAGGCCGGGCGGCAGCACCGCGCTGCGACGCAAGGTCCAGCAACGCTCCAGCACGATCGCCAGGGCGACCGCCGAACAGATCAGGATGGGCACCATCGCCCAGCCACCCGCGATCAGAATATCCAGCACCTTTCGACCTCGCCGCGTCACGCTTCGGGAAGCGCGCATGATAGCAGCGTCGCCCCCGGGTACTGCGGCAGGCGTGGCAATCCGGGGAGTATGGACCACAGAAACGTTCGAGGCGAAAAGTTGCCTGCGCCGGGGCAGTTTTTCGACGATTCGCCGGCCCATAGTCGTTCTATGGGCCAAGAATCGGCGGAGAAATGAACCAAGCAGGCGACTTTGCAGCCCGGACGGTTTCTGCGGCCCACGCTCCTGGGCTCCGGGCGCTGCTCACTCGCGCCAATAGCGCGGCTGCCGCAGGCGCCAGCCGCGCTGGCGCCGCGGCGGTCCATCGGCGGGGAAATCCACCTCCAGCGCCCCGTGCACCGCGGTGTTGAACAGCGGCACCCCGGCATCGGTGTAGCGGGCCACTACCTCGGGTCGCGGATGGCCGAAACGGTTGCGCCAACCCGCCGATACCAGGGCAAACGGCGGCCTGAGCGCCGCGATGAAGGCTGCGCTGGACGATGTCTTGCTGCCGTGGTGCGGCACCAGCAGCACCGGTGGCGGACCGGTATCCAGCACCGCCACCACCGCG
>DASRUB010000366.1:0-2928 GCA_035655635.1 Rhodanobacter sp.
GGGGTCACGTGATCCACCGCATGCGGCAGCACTTGCGAGAGCTTGCCCAGCAGCTCGTCCTGGTTGATCCCGAGCTTGCCGGCAGCCTCCTGCAGCACCGAACCCAGACCGCCGCCCTGCAGCGCCTGTCCAAGCTGGCCACCCGAAACCGGCTGGTTGGCGCCCGTGCCGACCCAGGACTGCACAACCTCGCCGAGCCCATGCTGCTGCAGCATGCTGACTACCCCCTGCACCCCGCCAGCGCGCTCCACCAGCTGCCCCACCACGCCGATGATGGAAGCCTGCTGGCCCTCGCCACCCATTAAATTTCCGAGCAATGACATGGTCTTCTCTCCTGTTGATTGAGCGACGGTGAAACTGAACGATGATAGCCCGCGTGCTTGCAACCATCAGCCTGGCGTTTGCGTGACCAACCGCGCATTGTGGAGCGTTCCGACGGCGACTCAGCCGCGCTTGTCGAGCGTACTGTTCCACTCCGCCACCCGTTCGGACTGCGATGCCAGCAGAGCATCCACGTCACCGTCCACGCTGACCTTCTCGATCGTATCGCCCTGCTTGATCGCATTGACCACGTCCATGTCGGCGGCATCGACCACTTCGCCGAACACGCTGTGCTTGTCGTCCAGCCATGGCGTGGCGCCATGGGTGATGAAGAACTGGCTGCCATTGGTGCGCGGACCGGCATTGGCCATCGACAGCACGCCCGGCTTATCGTGGCGCAGCGACGGATTGAACTCGTCCTCGAACTTGTAGCCCGGGCCGCCGCGACCGCTGCCCTCGGGGCAACCACCCTGGACCATGAAATCGGCGATCACGCGATGAAACGAGAGCCCGTCGTAGTAGCCGCGCTTCGCCAGGTTGACGAAATTGGCCACCGTGACCGGCGCCTTGTCTTCGTGCAGACGCAAGCGGATCGGGCCGCGATTGGTGGTGAAGGTGACATTGATGGTCATCATGAATTCCTGGGGGTCGAAAGCTGCACCGTGCCATATTTCGGGCACGCAGACCGTGAAGAATACCCCAGCGCATGCATCGACGACACGCAACGTCTCGCTACGGCAACCCCAGGGCCTGGCGCGTCAACACACCGGGACCACGTGGTTGCGCCGCTGGCGTCGGCAACTCGCGCGGCCACGCCGCCCCTTCATACAGGTGTGCCCACAAGTGATCCAGCGCCGCATAGCCGTATGGCAACAGCGGCACGTGCCGGTCGCCGAAGCCCGGCAGTGGCAGGAACGCGTCGAAGTGCTGCGCGTAAGGCACCTTCCAGTACAGCGGATGCCGGCCCTGCCCACGCAGCCAGGCCACGTAGGGCTCGGACGTGAATGCCGTCGGCAACAGGCCGTCGCTGGCGCCGTGCACCACCCACAGCGGCAAATCGATGCGCGGCAAGCTGGCCGCCGTGGCGGCAACCGAGGCATGCAACATCTGCGCATCGTGGCCATCACCGGTCCACAGCGCGCGCAGACAATCCTCGCCGGTCAGGGTCGCGTCCGGCGAAACGCTGGTGCCGCCGAACAGACCCACGCCGTTGCCCGGCGGAATGCCTGAGGCGTCAGCCCACCATGCTGCCCGTGCCAGCGGATCGGTCACGCCCGGCGACGCAGCCGAACCCAGCGCCGCATAGTGGAAGCCGCATGGCATGTCGGCAGGGCCTCGCCGCAGGTACGAGGAGGCATAACCGGCAGCGATCACCCGCCACAGATCGAACGCCGTGGTACTGGCGGCCGTGGTCATCGCCTGGTCAGTCCAGCCTCCCGCTCGCAGATGCTGATACGCCTCCCCGGCCTGTTCGGCCAGCGTGCCTGCGCGCAGCTTGCCTTGCGCATGCAGGCTGGCACAGTGCAACGGCCAGGCCGGCGGTGGTTGGCCATTCGGTCCACGCGCAAACGGCGCGCTGGCGAAACGAGCATCAGCGAGCGCGCACGGCAACCAGAGCGCCGCCTCGGTCGCATAATCGTAGAGCGCACGCCCGCCATCGCTGACGTAGACGTTTGGCTCCAGTGCCACGACTCCGGCGAACAAGCCATGCTCATCCAACCCGGCCGCCTGCAGCACGGCACCGCCACCGTTCGAAAGGCCGGTGGCGATGATTTTCGTGTTCTGCTGGGTGAACGGCGCTTCGTCGGGATAGGCCCGGTCGAGCATGACCAGGCCAAACTGCACCGCCTGGATCACATCGCGGCCCCAGTCCGCCTCGGGGTTGTCGCCCGAATGCATCTGCTTTACCGCGATCCCCGCGGTGGAAGGCTCCGGCGGCGGCTCGAACTCCAGCTCCGCCGCGCCACGCTTCGCGCGACGGCCATCCAACGCCACTCCACTGTTGTCGGCGTAATCGTAGTAGCCCGAGCCGGTGCCCTTGTCGGTATACGCCACGGCGCAACCGCGCGGCAGGCCCCAGGCGCCGGCCAGTGCGATCGCGCCGTAAATGCCACGCGAACCGGACGAGGCGGTTACCACCAGACAACGTTTGTGGCGATCGAAGGCGTCCGGCAGCTGCAGCAGCACCCGATGCGGCGCATGCGCGCCCGGGATGCGCGCGAACATCTGGTATTCGCGCCCAGGCACGTCCGGCACCTCACCATAGACGGTGCCGTAGCCGCCGAGCGGGCCCAGGTCGGCGATGCCCTTCCAACTGGTCTGGACCGCGCGTCGGCGCAATTCCGTGGCGGTCGGGTCCAGCGGATTGGCAAACGGTACCGGCGCGCCGGCCAGACCCACCAGCCCCAGGCCCGCGCTGAGCAGATCGTCCTGACCCCTGTGTTCGGTGACCCGCACGCTGCCGATATCGAGTTCACGCATGGGCGACTCCCTGACTGCCGGGCCGCCGGCACAAGCGGACAGCATGACTGAAAGCAGCACGGGCATGCACCGCAAGCTCGACCAGCGGACAGAGTTGTTCATCCCCACACCATAGCAAGCACCCGG
>DASRUB010000367.1:0-6644 GCA_035655635.1 Rhodanobacter sp.
GCCGGGTTGTAGTAGACCGAGATGGCCACGCCGTCGTGATCCACACTTTTCACCGTGTAGCGCGCCGACAGGTAGGCGAAGAAGTTCAGCATCGGCTGTTCCATCTTGTAATGGAAATAACGCCGGCCGTTCGCCGTCCACTCCTTCTGCAGCATGCCCGGTGCCAGCGCGATCTGGTCGGGCGCGGTGGACACGGTGGTGTCGAAGCTGATCCAGTCCGCGTCGTTGCTGATGTAGGTGTTGGCGCGCGCCTTCTCGTCGCCCAGCGGCGGCATCCGCGGCACATCCACCTTCAGGCCGTACTTGCGCCGGTCGTTGCGGTCGGTGAGCTGTACCTGTGGCTGATAGCCGAACTGCGGCATCACGCCGTTGTTGAAGAAGGTGCCATTGTGGACGAGGAAGGTGCCCATGGCGTTGTTGGTGAAGCCTTTCGGTGCATATTCGAGCGTGAAGTCGAACGGCATGGATGCGCCCGGTGCCAGCGGTGTCTTCAGCTTGTAGATGGTGAACTCGAGATCCTTGTCCGCGCTGACGATCGAGTGCGGAGCGAACTTGAGCGACTTCAGCGTGAAGCCATCGGTGAAGTTGACGTACAGCTCGGTGATCGGCGTGTCGTGCTTGTTGACCAGCGTGTAGTGGCCACGGATTTCCAGTTTGCGCTGGTACGGATAGATGTCCACATCAGCCTGCACCGCGGTGATCCGCGGTTGTGGCGCGTCCTTGTACCTGGCGTATTTCTTCTCGTAGTTGACGCGCTCGATCTTCTGCGTCGTGCTGCTTTTGTAGGTGTTGAGCACGTTGGTGTTGTAGTAGATCCAGCCGCCGCTGCCGATGAAGGCGAGCAGGGCCAGTGCCAGCGTGGCGGCCGCCGACAGGCGCAGCCGCGCACCCGCCTCGCGCAGCCGTTCCCGCCATGACTGGCTGGTGCCGCGCACCCACAACAGCGCGGCCAGCACCAACAGCACGACCGCGCAGGCGGCCCAGTAGAAGTCGAACCACAGCACGCCCGTGAGGAAGTGGCCGTAACCGTTGAGATCCGAATACGGCGCGCTCGGCGTGCTGCCGTAGTTATAGATGTTCTGCTCCCAGTGCAGCAGACCAAACCCGATCGAACTCAGCACCAGCCAGACGATGGTCAGCAGGTAGCCGAGGAACTTGTTGTTCGACAACACCTGCAGGAACACTGCCAGCACCGCCAGCAACGCGAACGGGATCGCCTGCAGCGCGAGGGTTTCCAGGTACAGGCCAGGCTCCAGATGGGTGTAGCCGTGGCCGAGCTGCCAGCCGATGCCGACCGCGGCGCCGACCAGCAGGAACACCACGATCACCGCCAGCAAGGCGCCCAGCTTGGCGGTCAGCGGCACCCAATCGGGCACCGGGAATGCGTCGCTGACCTCGGCCGAGCGCTGGCTGCGCTCGCGCCACACCAGCTCGCCCGCGTAAAAGATGATGATGATGTACAGCAGCCACTGGAAGCCGCCCTGGATGTTGTCCAGCACCTGGTGCGTCACCGGGTAGGTCGCGGTGCCGTAGATCTGGCCGGACAACAGGAACGCGCCGAACAGGTTGGCCAGGCCCAGTGCCAGCATGATCAGGAACGGCGCACCGCGCAGCACGCCCAGCGTGTCGAAGCTGAACTGGGTACGCAGCTGCAGCAGGTGGGCGCGCAGATTGTCGCCCAGGGTGACCTTGGGCAGGGTCAGCGCGGCGGCAACGGCCTGCGGGCGCAGCATCGGCGGCTCCGCGCGCTTCTTGCGCCGCGGCAGCTTCAGCCCTTCGCGATCGGGCCGGAACAGCAGCGCGGTGGCGCCAAACATGGCCAGGCTCACGCCGACCCACAGCAGGCGATTGAACAGCAATACGCCGGTCAAGGCAGGCAGCGCGTGATTGGACTGATCGGCCGACCAGTAGCGCGTGATGATGGCCAGCGTGCGTCCGCCAAACGGATCGAGCATGGCGGCGAGATAGTGGTTGTTGATGTCCTTGGTCAGCTGGCCAACGATGCCTTGCAGCACGAAATAGACGATCACGCCGATATAGGTCGCCAGCAGCGAGCGCGTGGTAGTCGCCAGCAGGTACAGCAATGCCGCGATGAACAGCATGTCCGGCACCACCATCACGCCGAACGCCCACACGTAACCGTGCCAGTCCGCCGGCCCCATGCGTGCCGCGTCGATCCACGGCATCATGCCGCCCAGCGCGAGGCCCAGCGCGCAGGCCAGCATGACCGCCAGCGAGGCGGCGTAGCCGGCGGCGAAACGCCCGCCCAGGTAGGCGCCGCGGCGCATCGGCGTGGCGAAGAACAACTCCGAAGTACGTTGGTCGAAATCGCGCAGCGCGGCGGCGGCCACGAAGATGGTAACCAGGAAGATGCTCAGCACGGTGAGCACGCTGAGCAGGCGCACGATCACCAGCGGCGCATTGCGCAACACGTTGCCGCTGGCGCCACCGAGGATCACCGCATCGGTACTGGCCAGCGCGAACGCCAGCGCGCCGAAGGCCACCGCGACGATCCAGAACAGCGGTGCCTTCAGTTGCTGGCGCAATTCAAAACGGAGTATTTCGAGGAATGTCGACTGCGAGAACATCGGTGATCCTGTGTGGGTCTCGTCGCGTGTAGGAACCCGCTCGCGGGCGATGTTTTTGCCTTGGCGGCTGGATGGAAGATCAAATCAACAGCATCGCCCGCGAGCGGGCTCCTACGGCAAGAATTCGAACGAGCTCACGCCGCCTTGGTGGTGGCTTGCGCACGCAGGCGGCCGAAGTAGACATCTTCCAGATCCGGCGCGACGGACTCGAACCCTGCTTCGGGCGAGCTGTCGGCCAGTACGTGCAGCAAGGTGCGACCGCCGGCGAGGCGGGTGGACAGGATGGTCATCCGTGCCCGGTAGCCATCCAGCTCGGCCTTGTCGATCGTGCGACGCCAGACCCGGCCTTCCAGCGAGCGGATCGCCTCGCCGGGCTCGCCGGTCAGCAGCACCTGGCCCTGGCCGATGATCGCCATGTGCGAGCACAGGTCGGTGACGTCCTCCACGATATGGGTGGACAGGATCACCACCATCCGCTCGCCCAGCTCGGCCAGCAGGTTGAGGAAGCGGTTGCGTTCCTCCGGGTCGAGACCCGCGGTGGGTTCGTCGACGATGATCAGGCGCGGCTCGCCGATCAGCGCCTGGGCGATGCCGAAGCGCTGCCGCATGCCGCCGGAGTAGGTGCCGAGCTTGCGCTTGCGCACATCCCACAGGTTGACCTGGCGCAGCAGCGCCTCGACCAGTTCGCGTCGTTCTTTTTTTACCGTGACGCCCTTGAGCACGGCGAAGTGCTCGAGCATGGCCTCGGCCGAGACCTTCGGGTACACCCCGAATTCCTGCGGCAGATAGCCGAGCAGACGCCGCGTGGCGTGCTTGTCGGCGAGCAGATCCATCGCGTCCAGCCGGATCGTGCCTTCGTCCGGATCCTGCAGCGTGGCGATCGTGCGCATCAGCGACGACTTGCCCGCGCCGTTGGGGCCGAGCAGGCCGAACATGCCGCTGGGGATGTCCAGCGACACGCTGCGCAGCGCCCGGACGCCGTTGGCGTAGGTCTTGGAGAGGTCACGTATGGTCAGCATGGATAACGTCCTTGGGCCGCCTGGTGCGGTTCGTGAATGCGATCAGGTTAGGGTATCGGGAAGCTTTGCGCGTGCGCTCAAGGTCATGCATACGCATGAGTATGGCGCGCCGGGATTGTCCGGCGAAGGCGTTCCCTGCCAGACGGATCGGGTGCGCCTTGGTTATGATTGGCCTCTTGCATGCGACCGCCATCCCCGCGCGGTCCGCCATTGCCATTCGCAGGAGTCATCATGGCCGACCTCAAAGAAGCCCGCGTCCCCGACATCGGTCACGACGGCGTTCCCGTCATCGAAGTGCTGGTCAAGGTCGGCGACAAGGTCGAGAAGGAACAGAGTCTGATCACGCTGGAATCGGACAAGGCAACGATGGAAGTGCCTTCGCCTTTCGCCGGCACCGTGAAGGAAATGAAGCTGAAAGTGGGTGACGAGGTTTCCGAGGGCGCCGTGATCGCCATGATAGAAGCCGACGGCGAAGCCGTCGCATCGTCCCCCTCTCCCGCCCCGGGAGAGGGCAGGGGTGAGGGAGCCCAGGCCCCTTCAAAACCCGCTGCCGGTGCTCCCGATATCGCGAAGCAGGCGCCTGCGCCCGCCCCCACCGAACCGCCCCCATCCCCAGTCGCCGGCCAGGGCGTCCAGCCCGGTACCGCGCCGGAAGGCGACATGCCGCATCCCCGCCCGCCGGTCGACGCATCGATCGTGATGCCCGGTGATGCACCCTATGCCAGCCCCGCGATCCGCGCGTTCGCGCGCGAGCTGGGCGTGGATATCCAGCAGGTGAAGGGCAGTGGTCGCGGTGGCCGCATCCAGCGCGAGGATGTCAGTGCCTATGTGAAGCATGCGCTGGCCTCAGGAGCCCGTCCGTCGACCGGTGCCGCCGCCTCGCTCGGTGGGCTCAACCTGTTGCCGTGGCCGAAGGTCGATTTCTCCAAGTTTGGCGAGATCGAGGAAAAGGCGCTGTCGCGCATCCAGAAGATTTCCGGCGCCAACCTGGCACGCAACTGGGCGATGATTCCGCACGTGACCCAGCACGAAGACGCCGACATCACCGAGATGGAGGCGTTCCGCAAGCAGCTCGGCGCGGAGAACAAGGACTTCAAGATCAGCCCGCTGGTGTTCCAGATCAAGGCGGTGGTGGCGGCGTTGAAGCAGTTCCCCCAGTTCAACGCGTCGCTCGATGAATCCGGCGAGAAGCTGATCCTGAAGAAGTACTTCCACATCGGCATCGCGGTGGATACGCCCGATGGGCTGGTGGTGCCGGTGATTCGCGATTGCGACAAGAAAGGCCTGCTCGACCTCGCCCGCGAGCTGGGCGAAATCTCGAAGAAGGCACGCGACAAGAAGCTCGGTCCGGCCGAGATGAGCGGCGGCTGCTTCTCGATCAGCTCGCTCGGCGGTATCGGCGGTACCTATTTCACGCCGATCGTCAACGCGCCCGAGGTGGCGATTCTCGGCGTGTCCAAGGCGGCGGTGAAGCCGGTCTGGAACGGCAAGGAATTCGCCCCACGCACGATCCTGCCACTGTCGCTGTCCTACGATCACCGCGTGATCGACGGCGCGCTGGCCGCACGCTTTGCCTCGTTCCTGGCCAGCCAGCTCGGCGACATCCGCCGACTGCTGCTGTAACGGGCGATCCGGTGCAGGCGACCACCGCACCAGCGCATGCGGGCTCGGCCAAGCCTGCGCAGGCCCATACGATGATCGGCCGGGGTGCGGATCACGTGGGGGACCTGCTCAACCAGGGCTTCAGTCTGGGCGGTATCCAGATCACGATCGGTTCGATTCTCGCCGGGCTCCTGTTGTTCGTGCTTTTCCTGCTCGCGACCGTGGCCCTGAAGCGGCTGCTGCACCGTTACGGCGAGCGCAACCAGCATGTCAACCCATCCTCGCTATATACGGTCGAACGACTGCTCCACTATCTGCTGCTGGTGGTTGGTCTATTGTGGGCGCTGGATCTCATCGGCATCCCCATCGCCAAGATGACGGTGTTCGCCGGCGCCCTCGGCGTGGGATTGGGTTTTGGCCTGCAGGCCATCTTCAACAACTTCGTGTCAGGCCTGATCCTGCTGTTCGACCGCAGCCTCAAGGTGGGCGACTTCGTCGAGCTGGCGTCCGGCGTGCACGGGCATGTGCGCGAGATCCGTATCCGCGCCACCCTGATCAGCACCAACGACAACATCGACATCCTGGTGCCGAACTCGGAGTTCGTCACCGGACGCGTGGTCAACTGGACCTTGCGCGAGGTCGCGCGGCGGCAGCGGATTCCGTTCCGCGTTCCCTATGGCACCGACAAGGAGCTGGTGAAAAAGGCCGCGCTGGAGGCGGCCGCAGCGGTTCCTTTCACGCTGGCCATGGACGGGCCACGCGAGCCGCAGGTATGGTTGACCGGATTCGGCGAATCCTCGCTCGATTTCTCGCTGGTAGTCTGGCTCAACGCCGTGGCTACCCGGCGCGTGGGCAGGGTACTCGCCGCATACAACTGGGCACTGCACACAGCGCTTGAGCAACATGGCATCGAGATCCCGTTCCCGCAGCGGGATCTGCATGTGCGCAGCTGGGCCGCCCGGGCGTCGGACTCAGGCATCGACCGTGCTGGCAAGCGTGGCAGCGACGGTACGCTCGACAATGACGCTTTACGGGACGTCCAGCGCGAGTTCGACGAAGCGCCCGGTGACCACGCAGATTCTCCCTCCCCCCCAGATCCGGACGCAGCGCGCTGACGTCTTGTCCCACGAAGGAAACAAGCCATGGCCAACACCATCGAAATCACGGTCCCGGATATCGGCGGTCACGACAACGTGCCGGTCATCGAAGTACTGGTGCAGGTCGGCGACGCGGTGAAGAAGGAGCAAAGCCTGATCACACTGGAGTCGGACAAGGCGACGATGGAGATTCCATCCAGCGCCGCCGGCGTGATCAAGGAGCTGAAACTCAAGGTGGGTGACGAGGTTTCCGAGGGCGCGGTGATCGCTGTGCTTGAAGTGGCCGGCGACGCTTCGCTCCCCTCTCCCCCCGGGAGAGGGGCTGGGGGTGAGGGTTC
>DASRUB010000368.1:0-18441 GCA_035655635.1 Rhodanobacter sp.
CGGGGCAACGATGAACAGCCACAGTTGGCTCAACGCCTCCCCGCCCACGAACAAGGCTGGCCCGAGGCTGCGTGCAGGATTCACCGACGTGCCAGTCAGTGGAACCCCGACCAGGTGCACCGTCGCCAGCGCCAGGCCGATCGCCACCCCGCCCAACTGCGGCCACGCCGCCTTGCGCGTCACCAACAACACGGTAAAGACGAACAGGAAGGTCAGCACTACTTCGGCAATGAACGCGCCAAGCATATCCAGGCCGACCATTGAACTCGCGCCAAACCCGTTGGCACCCAGCCCGACCGTTGCCGTCGAATAACCCTTGGCGCCGGAGATCATCCACAGCAACGTGCCGGCGCCGGCGATACCTCCGACAAACTGGGCGATCCAGTAACCGACCGCCTCGGCAATGCCAATCCGGCCGGCAACCCAGAAACCCATCGTCACCGCGGGATTGATGTGCGCGCCCGAAATCGGACCGATACCGTAGGCGAGGATCAGCATGACCAATCCGAACGCCAGCGCGGTGGCGACGACTCCCGCAGAAATACTTTGGCCGTCCAGTCCAAAGCCGAAAGAAAGCGTGGCCACGCCGGCCCCCACAAACACCAGAAGCGCGGTACCGAGAGCCTCAGCGACCAATTTGCGCATGTCCATGGAATTCCCCGTCAGTCAGGTTATGGTGCTACGGCGGATAGTACGCTGCGGCAGGGGCCGCCTGCCAACCTCTTGTCAGACGTTGCCCCTGGCACTTTTTGCTGACACCTTTTTTGACGTTCGTTCAGTGCGAAAGGACACCCAAGGTGTGCAACCACGTCTCCACCAGCCGCGGCCACTGCGCGATCGGGCGCCGCCTCGCGTTAACATGCGCACCCGATTCCCGACAGACTTGCCCGCTTTTGTTTCCCCTGTCCCCTTTATTGCTGTGCGCGGTTGCAAAATCCCCGTGGACGTTCCCATAGTGGCGAACGGCAGCCATCACAGAGTTGCCGACTCCCCAAGAGGACCCACTGCCATGAAAAAAGCCGCCCTGGCCTCGGCTCTCGTTTCGCTCGCCTGCCTCTTCTGCGCCGCCTCGCTCGCGACGCCCGCACCGGGTTCCGATACCGCAAAGATCACGCCCGACATGATCCAGACCGCGTCGGATATTCCGGCCGACTGGAAGCAGCCGCAGGGCAATTTCGACTACATCAAGCGCGACGTGATGATCACGATGCGCGACGGCGTGAAGCTGCACACCGTGATCCTGATTCCCAAGGGCGCGCACAACCTGCCTATCCTGCTCGAACGCACGCCTTACAACGCCAGCGGCTTCATGCCGGACAACAGTCCGCACATGGCCGACGCGGTGTGGTCGGGCGACAAGGACTGGGCTGACGGCAGCTACGTTCTCGTCTGGCAGGACGTGCGCGGCAAATACGGATCGGAAGGCAAGTACATCATGACGCGCCCGCCGATGGGGCCGCTCAACCCGACCAGGACCGACGACACCACCGACGCCTGGGACACGATCGACTGGCTGGTGAAGAACATCAAGCAGTCGAACGGCAACGTCGGCATGATCGGCTCGTCCTATGACGGCTGGACGGTCGCCATGGCCCTGCTCCACCCGCACCCTGCGCTGAAGGCCGCAGCGCCGGAAAGCCCGATGATCGACGGCTGGATGGGGGACGACTGGTACCACTACGGCGCCCTGCGCCAGGTGAACCTCGACTACTTCAGCGGCCAGATGAGCAAGCAGGGCGAGGGCGAGGGCATCCCGCGCGTGAGCTACGACGACTACACCAATTTCCTCGAAGCCGGGTCGGCTGGCGCGTATGCCGAAGCCAACGGCTTCAAGCAGCTGCCCTGGTGGAACCGCTTCTCCGCACATCCCGCCTACGACGCCTTCTGGCAGCTCCAGGCGCTGGACAAGCTGCTCGCCGCGCATCCTTCCAACGTGCCCACGATGTGGCTCCAGGGCCTGTGGGACCAGGAGGACATCTACGGCGCCGTGCATGCCTGGGAGGCGCTCAAGAAGGCCGGGCACGGCGCCAATAATCACCTGGTGATAGGCCCCTGGTGGCACAGCCAGATCAACCGTGACGGCTGGAACATGGGACCGCTCAAGTGGCCGGGAAACACCACCGCGCAGTTCCGCCAGAGCGTGATGATCCCCTGGTTCAACCATTACCTGCGCGGCACGCCGCTGCCCAAGCCGCTGCCCCAGGCCATGATCTACAACGCGGTCGAGCAGCATTGGGACAACTTTGTCGATTGGAAGGTGGCAAGCAACCAGCAACTCACCCCACTCTATCTGCAGGCGAACAAGGGCCTGGGCTTCGAGCAGCCAAGCGGCGGCGGCGACAGTTACGTCGCCGACCCGGCCAAACCGGTGCCCTATTTGCCACGCCCGATTCCGCAAAAGAACGACCAATGGCGCACCTGGCTGGTCCACGACCAGCGCTTCGTGACGGACCGGCCCGACGTGCTGTCCTACACCACGCCGGTGCTGACCAAGACCGTCACGGTTCAGGGCGCGCCGATCGCCGACATCTTCGCCAAGACAACCGGCACCGATGGTGACTTCGTGGTCAAGCTGATCGACGTCTATCCCGGCACCGATCCCGCCGATCCCACGATGGGCGGCTACGAGCTGCCGGTCGCGCTCGACATCTTCCGCGGACGCTATCGCAAGAGCTTCGCCGACCCGGCACCGATCCCGGCGAACCAGGTGCAGGAATACAAGTTCCGCCTGCCGACCGTGAACTACGCGTTCAAGCCCGGCCACCGGATCATGGTGCAGATCCAGTCCAGTCTGTTCCCGCTCTACGACCGCAACCCGCAGACCTGGGTGCCCAACATCCTGTTCGCCAAGCCGTCCGACTACCAAAAGGCGACGGTGACGATCGAGCACGGCCCTGATGGACGCAGCGCGGTGCTGCTACCGGTGGTGGCGGCCGCGACCAGCAGCGACTGAACCGGATCCCGACCCGGTAATGAAAGTCCGCCGGCAAACGGAAAAGCCCGGTTCGCGCTCTCGCACGGACCGGGTCTTGCGAAACAGGAGTCAGAGTCGACTGTTTGAGAAAGTTCACTCTGGACTACCCTGTTTTGTCGTTTTGGTCCACGCTGACCCGCGCTCTTCTTCTTGAGAAGGTGCACTTCGGCCCCGATGCTCTTGACCATATGACTCCCTTCGGCATGTGGCCATGTTCAACAAAATCAGAAACTGGCGCGAACGGCGCATCATCGCCCGGCGCCCGATTGCCGAATCGCTCTGGAAAGATGCGCTGCAACGCTGTACTGCAGCGCGTCGGCTGGGCGCTTCGGACCAGGCCACGCTGCGCGTACTGGCGACGGTGTTCCTGGAGAACAAGTCGCTGGAACCGACCCAGGGCTTGCATCTGGACGACACCGACCGGGTCTTGCTCGCGGCGCATGCTTGCGTACCCATCCTGAAACTGGGCATGGACTGGTACGACGGTTGGCACAGCGTCATCGTGTACCCGGACGCGTTCATTCCACGTCGCCCACAAATGGATGCAGCGGGGGTGGTTCACCAGACCAACGCGATGATGGCCGGTGAGGCATGGGGGCGTGGGCCGGTGATCCTGTCGTGGGCGGATGTGTTGAACAGCGGGAAAAAACCGGGGCACAACGTGGTCATCCACGAAATGGCACACAAGCTCGACATGCTCAACGGGGACGCCAACGGCTTCCCGCCATTGCACCGGCGCATGGATCGCCGCGTATGGTCGCGGGTGTTCTCGAGCGCGTGGGATCGCCTGCAGGATGAGCAACGCAACGGGGCCGAGTTGCCGATCGACCCATATGCGCTTGAAAGCCCGGCTGAGTTCCTTGCGGTGGCCAGTGAGCAATTTTTCGAGGCACCGGCAACTTTGCGAGAGCATTTGCCGGACGTCTATCGGCAGCTCGAACTATTTTACCGGCAGCACCCGTTCTGAGTGCCTGGCGTCGGAGCCCCTGAAGCCATTTCGCCGTCAGAGGCCCTCTCTGGCACGTTCTCCCATCGATACAGGACGAGAAGCATTCCGCCCTTTGTCTGCCAAGGCGCACACAATGTTCGGCGTACCCTCCTGGCAACGTACCGGCCGCCAGTCGCAACCCCATCCTTTGTTGTCCCCTTGCAGGAGATGATTCATGGCATCGATCGAACCATCGTCGCGCTATGCGGCTTCCACCCGTTGGATGCATTGGACAATATTTGCACTGGTCGTGCTGGCTTACGTCTGCATCAACCTGTTCGAGCAGTTCCCCAAGGGCAGCACCACCCGCGGCAATGTACTGGCTGCGCATTACACCGCCGGGCTGGCGGTACTGCTGCTGTTGCTGCCGCGCTTGCTGTTGCGCCTGCGCAACGGACGTCCACCGATTGCACCACCGCCGCCGCGCTGGATCGAGTTGCTGGGCAATATCACGCACGTGGCGCTGTACCTGTTCCTGCTGATCCAGCCGATCCTCGGCATCATTACGTTGCAGATCGGGGGCAAGCCCGTCACCCTGTTCGGCGTGACCTTGCTGCCTTCGTTCGTCAGCCTGCCGGACCGCGTGCTGTCGCATCAGTTTGAAGACATCCACAGCACCATCGGCACGATCTTCTACTACGTGATCGGACTGCATATCCTGGCTGCCCTCTGGCACCACTTTGGTCGGCGCGACGACACGCTGAAGCGGATGCTCTGAACGCCAATCCCCGCGCCATTTCGATGCCTTTACTTCTGCAAGGATTTCCACGTGCACCGACGCCACCACGAAAGACACCGCACGGGTCGCATAGGCTGGTTGCGCGCCGCCGTGCTGGGCGCCAACGACGGCATCGTCTCGACGGCCAGCCTGGTGCTGGGCGTGGCGGCCGCGCATGCCAGCGGGCAGAACATCCTGATCGCGGGCGTCGCCGGACTGGTGGCTGGCTCGATGTCGATGGCTGCTGGCGAGTACGTGTCGGTGCATTCACAGGCCGACAGCGAACGCGCCGAACTGGAACGCGAACAGCACGAGTTGCAGACCGATGTGCACGCAGAACACAAGGAACTGGCGGCCATCTACGTGGGCCGCGGACTCGACCCGGCACTGGCCACGCAGGTGGCCAAGCAGCTGATGGCACACGATGCGCTCAATGCCCACGCGCGCGATGAGCTCGGCATCACCGAGGCGTTCAAGGCGCGACCGCTGCAGGCTGCCGGGGCCTCCGCACTGAGCTTCGCGGTGGGTTCCGCATTGCCGCTGCTGGTGGTGGCGCTGACACCGACCACCCTGCTGTTGCCGCTGGTGTTTGCCACGTCGCTGGTGTTTCTCGCCATGCTCGGCGGCCTGGCGGCACGCGCCGGCGGCGCGAACGTCGGCATCGGTGCCCTGCGCATCACGTTCTGGGGTGCATTGGCGATGGCGATCACCGCTGGCGTCGGCACGCTGTTCGGCGTGAGCGGCTGACGAGCGAAACCTTTGGCTTCCCGCGTCCCGTTTTCGGGAACCCTGAACGCAGGAACCTGTCTACCCGGGTTAGCCGCAACACGCGCTGACGTTATGCGCAGGTTTCGTATGGGTCATGCGTTTGAATAAGGCAGTGTCATCGAACGTTCCGGGCAGGTCCTACATCCGCAAGAGAAGGATCGTGCACGCGGCCTGGCCTTGCTCGACAGCGATACGCGCGAGACCCTGGGTCGCGGGCGCTGGCGACAGCCGCCGCTGACGCACCCGGCGTTCGCGCTGGCGCTGGCTCTGGTCTTGGTGCTGCACGCGCTGTTCGCGCTGGCGCTGTGGTACGAGATGTGGCCCAATCCGCCGCATCTGGCGGCGGCGCATGTCGATCAGGCGCTGATCGTGCGCCTGATCGAACATTCCAGCGCGCCGCGCGCCGCGCAGCCGCCTGCGCCGCCCACGCTGCCGCCGCGACAGGCGATGACTCGACGCGTTCGCCCCGTGACGCACGAGAAGCCAGCTCGTGACGCGATGGTCGTGCAGGATCATGCAGCGACACCTGCGCCGGCAGCCTCCGTGGCCACGCCGTCCGCCATCAGCGTGTTCGCGAAAGATGGCTCGGTGCGGCTGCCGCCCACGACGGAGATCACCTATGCAACAACAGGCGCCAAGGCCAAACCGGCCAAGCCCGCGGACGATCGTCGGATCATGCAGCACGACAGCAACCGGATGTACTACAAGGCCACCCGCTTCGAAAAATATTTCCCACCACCGAACGAGACTGCCGGTGGTGCGGTGGGTCGTCATATAGGCGATGCGATCAAGGAGATCGCCAAAAGCATGTGCGATCCCAAGAAGAGCAGTACGGCTTCCAACATGCTGTGCGGTGCACCTCCCATACCGCCGTCGCCCAAGGATGGCGACGAGCGCCTCAACCTGCCGCCGCCGGCGCTGGTCGACGATCCGCATCCGCCCACACCGCCGCCATTGTCGAGCTGTATTGCCGAGTACAAGGCGACCAAGCCGTTGTCGTATGGCTGTCCGATCAACACGCCCGACCTGGCCTTCAAGGCCGAGATGCGTGAATGCATCGATCTGTTCCGTGCAGGCAAGCGCCTCAAGACATGGTGCCCGGTCGATACGCCCAGGCGCGCAGCCGCCGAGTCGTCGGCGCCAGCGGCTTCCTCGAGCGTGGGTTCGCACTGAGCACCGTCCACCACACGTAGCGGCGGCCTCAGAAAACCGGAAGCAATCAAAGCCGGGCAGAACCCGTTCTGTCTATTTTCCAGCCGCCTCGATCTCCGCCGCCTTCTGCACGAGTTCCTTGATCTTGAGAACACGCCACTGTTCAGATTTTTTGAGTCCTTCGCGAGCCTCTTTGATCACTTCGTGGGCCAGATTTTGGCTAGTGTGATGCCGCTTCGCGTCGATAGCGGCATCCAGCCGTTGCTGGGCTGCCTTGATCGCTTTATCGACGCGGTAGAGGGGAGCATGCGGGTTCGTGGTCAGGGGTGGGTCATAGCTTTTCGTCATAGCTTTTCGTCATGGTTTTTCGTCATGGTTTTTCTTCGTGATCAGGACGGCACGATAGCCCAGTCAGTCTGCGACGGAGGAATCCAAGCGGCCCAGACAAAAACCTTTGGCCGCCCGATGAGCGTGCGACGGCCCGGGTGGGCAACGCGAGCCGAACCAGCCCAAGGCAATAACTTCCTCCGTCCCAGTTCCAGGCCCGCACCAGCAACGACGGGGTGATCAGGATGGCCAATTCGCCCTTCACCGCATCGGCAATCGCCGGCAACGCACGGGCGGTGGACGGCACGCCATCGAGCTGGATCCCGCCGACTCAATTGCATCAGTGGTCAGCGACAAGCCGGCATCTACTCTTCGCTGCGGCCTCGCCGGGGGAGAGCAAGTTCGCGCCATCAAATCCAGCGACGAAACGGCGATCCCTTTCTGTCGCCGTCATAACTGTCGGGATAATTTACAAAATTTGCTGATTTAGCGAATGAGCGCCGGCGCAAGCTACTGAATAATAACATATTAAACTAACGGCACAAATCTTGCTTTCTTGTAGGTGACTGCGAACGGACACAGGTCATTCGCAGCCGTCGAAATGTACGCCCGGAGAGTGAACGCTACGTCGATTGGAAGACCAATCGCCGCGAAGCTGCGGCATCTTTCCGGGAAATTGTGAGTCCACAGGGGGACATCATGAAAACGAAATTACCAATCTGGATGACGGCGCTCGGCCTGATGGTCGTTTGTTCAAGCGCGTCGGCAACGGTGCTGGGTGATACTTACCAAGGTGGCAACGGGCATGGTTACGGCGACGTGATCACCGACCCCGGGGTGACCATTTTCAATATCGATGGGATGGAGGCGAGCCTCTCTGGTAGTCAACTCACCGTCACCATCCATACCAACTTCGCCGGCCATGCGGGTGTGGATTCGCAATGGACGAGAAATGGCACCGGGATAGGCTACGGCGATCTGTTTCTTTCGACCGGCTGGACCCCGAACGGCTCGAGCCCCTACGACACTGACAACGCCGCCAACGGCAACCACTGGACGTACGCGTTTTCGCTGGACGATCCGCTCAACAACTCGGGCGGCAACGGCACCATCTACGCGCTTGGTGCCGGCAACGCCGGCAACCACAATCCCGATGTCCTGCTCTCCAACGACTTCATGAATTGCGGCGGCGGCTGCATCTACCGCGACGGTCAGGCTGTAGCGGTGAACAAGTCACTGGCGACGGCGACGAATGACACCGGCTCCTGGACGGTCGGCGACGGCTTCCTGAGATTCAGCTTTGATACGGCAGGCCTCGATCTGGACCCCACCAGCTTTGGCTTCCATTGGACCATGTATTGCGGTAACGACGTCATTGAAGGGTTGGACCCCGTGACCGCGGTCCCGGAGCCGAAGCCTGCCGGTATCTTTCTGCTGGGCATCGGCCTGATCGGGCTGGGTGTCATGCAACGGCGCAAAACCGCCCAGCGGTTCTGAACGGGTTCTATCTTCGAGCCGTGTGGCGGTCGAGGTTGTAGTCGAAGGAAGGCTGGCCGCAGTGCGAGGGCGTGGCTCATGGGGTTCGCATCTTTCGCCGGATGCTCAACTCTGAAATGCCGCCCTCGTCACCACGGCATCATCCCGGCGCGGGCCATGGATGATGCCAACCTTCGGGCGGTGGCTTCCAGGATGGACAAGACGCCGGGTAACTCCTGGCGTCTTTGCTTTGGAGGTTCGGATGATGAACATGCTTCGTATGGCGGTTGAAAAGGTGTCAGGGACAATTTCTGACGTTGGGTCAGGTTCTCGAAGCCAGGACTTGTCGATTTACCGCTGACGGCCGTCGGACATCCACCAGGCCGTTCAAATTGCCCCTGACACCTTTTTTTCCTATGCTCCCCATGCCCCACCTCAACGGCCAATCTGCTGTCAGAAATGCTCCCTGACACCATGTTTGACCAGCGAACTCCAAACGACGCAAGGATTCCACACATGTCACGTTTCCATCTTCCCCGCAGCGCCGCCATCGGCGTGAGTCTCGGCATTGCTGCTGCCTGCATGTCACTGCCCGCTTTTGCGGATGCGCCGATCACGGTGACTTTCGCGGCAAACAGCGTGTGGGCGCAGGAAATCGGTAACCTCAGCCATTCCAGGAACTCGAACGATTACACGGTTGCGGTCGCGGCGGGCAAGACATTGCAGCTCAACCTCCTCAGCCGCAATCCGAACGTGCATTTCAAAGTGAAAGACCAGAGCCACGGCAAGCGAATGATGGATAGCCTCGAGACGGGCGAATCCACCTGGTCATCACCGAACGTGACGGCGACCACGTACACGATCCAGGTCTACATCGACCCTGCCGCGATAGGATCCGATGAAAGCGCGAAATACGCGTTGCAGGTCGGGCAATACGGGGCCGAAGACATGCAACCCCCGACCACCGCCGTGACATTCCAGGCCAACAAGCCATGGTCGGAACAAGATGGCGCCCTGGCTTCCGGCGCGACCGCGCACAACTTCACCGTTTCAGTCGCGGCAGGCATGACCATCAAGGTCAACCTCGTCACGAGCAACCCCCAGTTGCACTTCAAGGTGGATGACCAGACCCATGACAAGAAGCTGGTTGACACAAGCACGACCGGGACGAACACCTGGTCCGAGTCGGTGGCGACAGCGACGAATTACATGATTCAGGTCTACGTCGACCCAGCGGCGATGCCGTCCGGACAAAAAGCACCGTACGCCCTGCAGGTCGGGCAATACGCGTCTGGGGACGCACAACCTGCGAAACCCGCCGGCGCGACCACGGCCGCGTCACCTGCTGTGGCAACATCGATGTCAGCGTCTCCGACCTCGCCATAAACAGCGGTATTCGCCGAAACGCCAAGCGGACCCGGCTTCGTCAGCTGGCGCGCATGGTCAGCGTTCCTCGTATGGTTTCGGAGGCAAAAGCACGGTCGGCCGTCAATACGTTGTGTTCGAGATAAACTTTTGTGTGAGACGTATTTTCATGTCGATCGCTAACCGGAAATGCCATATCCGAAGGTTATCGAGGTGGTATTTTATTTCATGAACAGTTGTTGTGGGTCGGTGTTATAAAAACCTGAGTTGCACACCACCGACTGGGCACAGGGACCTCAATGCGCACGTATGCCTGTACGACTTCCGTGCTGCTCGCTGTTGCAATTTCACTCACCGTCGCCAATGCCCGGGCCCAGGATGCGGCTACGCCGCCGAGTCCGAAAAAGGCGACCACCCTGGAGAAGGTCGTCGTCACCACCGGCACGCGCTCATTCGACCGGACCGAAGTCGACTCGCTGGCGCCCATCGACGTGCTTACGTCGAAAGACATCAAGGCCACCGGCGCTCCCAACCTGAGCGTGGCGCTGCGCATGTTGTTGCCCTCGATCAACTTTGCGCAGCCTTCGAACGTGGATGCGACCGAAGCGGTGCGTCCGGTGCAGTTGCGGGGCTTGTCGCCGGATGAGGTCCTGGTGCTGATCAATGGCAAGCGCCAGCACAGCACGTCGGTTTTGGGCGTCGACAACGAGTCGTATGCCAGCGGCTCCTCGGGCGTCGACCTGAACGCCATTCCCACCAATGCAATCGATCATATTGAAGTGCTGCGCGACGGAGCGGCTGCGCAGTATGGATCGGACGCCATCGCCGGTGTCATCAACATCATCCTCAAGGGCGGCGCCGATCACGGCTCCGTCAGCGTGACCCACGGCGAGTACAGCGCCGGTGATGGCAGTACCTGGCAAGGCAGTGCGGATGGCGGTTTCAACCTGGGGACGAAGGGGTGGGTGCACGTCAGTGTCAACGCGCAGCACCAGGAGCCGACGAACCGCGCAGCTCCGGACTTCCGTTTTCCAGGGGATCCCACCTACGGCAAGGTGACGTTCCATGATGGCCTGCCGCTGTCCAGGTCCAAGGCAGGGACCATCAACTTCCAGTATGACCTGACGGCTGCCGCACAGTTGTACGGGTACTTCGTGTTCAGCAAGCGCAACGTAAGCGGCCACGGCTACTTCCGCTCGCTTTCGGCCTACAAGGACGACAACCCGGCTGCCGTGGCGGTATATCCGAACGGCTATCTACCCACCGAGAACAGCGCGCTGCGCGACGACTCCGAGGTGCTTGGCCTGCGCGGCACGACCATCGGTGATTGGCATTACGACATCAGTGCCAACGATGGCGGTAGCCACTGGAAGCTGCATACGGCGGACACCTTCAACTACTCGCTGGGTGCAGCATCACCGACAGGTTTTTACATCGGAACGACGGCTACGCGCGACAAGACGCTGAATGCCGATTTCATCAGGAGCTTCCGCCCCGGCTGGTTGCAAAGCCCGCTGACGGTGGCTTGGGGCCTCGAATACCGCGATGAGACCTATGCGCTCAAAGAGGGCGATCCAGCGTCCTATTTCGGCGAGGGTGCACAGGTATTTCCGGGGTTCCAGCCGGGCGACGCCGGCGAGTACTCCCGACAGAACAAAGCGGTCTATGTTGATCTGTCAACGGACTTGACCAGCAAGTTGACTACTGACGTTGCGGCGCGGTACGAGCGCTACAGCGATTTCGGGAATGCCACACCGTTGAAGGTCTCCGGGCGTTACGCCTTTACCGATAGCGTGGCGTTGCGCGGTACCGTGGCGACCGGGTTTCGCGCGCCATCGTTGGTACAGTCCTGGTACTCCAGTACATCGCTGAACTCGTTCAACGACCCGGTCACGGGAGCCCAGTATCTGGCAGCAGAACATACGTTTCCGGTGAACAACCCGGCAGCCATCGCGTTGGGTGCGCAACCGCTCAAAGCGGAAAAATCCCGCAATTACAGCTTGGGTCTGGTGCTCACGCCCGCCAGTGGTTTGTATGCGACGGTGGATGTCTACCAGATCAGTATTTCCGACCGCATCCGCCCCAGCAGCTTTCTGACTGGCCCGGACGTACAGGCTTACCTGACCTCGGTGGGGATACCGTTCGTCGCTGGCGGTGCGTTCTTCGTCAACGCCGTCAGTACGCGTACGCGAGGCGGAGATGTGGTGCTCAGTTACCCGTTTGATCTCGGCAACGACGGCACCCTCAAGCTCACCGGCGGCGTCAACTTCAACAAGACCGATGTCACCAAGATCAAACCGAACCCGCCGCAACTGGGTTTGGCCGGCCTGGTCCTGCCGGTGGTGGATAACTCGAGCTTGCTCCTGCTCACTGACAGCACGCCGAAAACCAAGGCCTTCCTGGGTGCGACATGGCAAGTCGGTGACTGGACGGTCAATGGCATGCTTACCCGCTATGGAACGTTCGTGGTGCCTGGCACCACGGCGATAGACAACCAGTCGTTCCCGGCGCGTTACGTACTCGACGCAAACGCCAGCTACACCTGGAACCAATGGATGTTTACCCTGGGCGCCAGCGATCTCAACGACGCCTATCCCGGCAAGAACAATGCCGACAACAACTTCAACGGCATGTTCGTGTATCCGCACAGGTCACCGATGGGCGACGGCGGTGCGTACATCTATGCGACTGCAGCGTTCAGCTGGTAACCACGGCGTCAGGCGTGGCAGCCGCGCCGACGGCTGCCCTATTCGAATCTTCGCTTTGAGGTGTGCGATGCGACCATTACGCTTACTGCTTCCTGCTTTGATTCTGGCGCCCGCCGTGACGGCCCTCGCGGCCAGCGCACCGATCGCCGGATTTCCCCCGAAACTCCCTGTCGCGAACCTGGTGCTGCGCAATGCCGTGATCGCGACGCTCGATCCCCTGCAGCCACAGGTGCAGTCACTCGCCGTGCGCGATGGCAAGATCGAGGCGGTCGGCAGCAACGACGCCATTGCCCACTACATTGGCAAGACCACCAGGGTACTGGATCTGCATGGTGCGTTCGTCACTCCAGGGTTCATCGAGGGCCATGGCCACCTGCTCGACACTGGGCAATCGCTGATGCAGCTCAATCTCGGCGCCGCGCCGAATTGGGATGCGGTAGTGGCCATGGTGAAAGCCGCCGTCGCCAAGGCCAAGCCGGGACAGTGGATCCTCGGCCAGGGTTGGCAGCAGGCGAAATGGAACAAGGTGCCGGCGCCCAATATCGATGGCTTGCCCTTGCCCACCAGCCTCGACGCGGTGTCACCAGATAATCCAGTGCTGCTGTCGCACGCCAGTGGGCATGCCATCTACGTCAATGCAGCGGCGCTGAAACTTGCCGGCATCACCGCCAGGAGCACGGATCCGGTGGGCGGCAGCATCGTGCATGACGCCCATGGCAACCCGATCGGCGTGCTCAGGGACACCGCGGGCGACGTCGTGTACCAGGCCTACAACCGCCACCTGGCCACGCTGCCGGCGGCAGAGAACGCTGCCCGGCGCGAGAGGGAATTGCAGCTTTCGGAACAGAATGCCGTCAGCAAGGGCATCACCACGTTTGTCGATATGGGCCAGGACTTCGAGACCGTGGACTGGTTGAAACAGCAAGCTGCCAAGGGTCTCCCGCTGCGTCTGTATATCAACGTCGGTGTCGAGTCCATTCCGGAACTCGAAAAGCATCTCGCGGGAGCCCGCACCATTGGTTATGCCAACAATCACTTCACCGTGCGCGGCGTGGGCGAAGACGTTTCCGATGGAGCGCTGGGTACGCGAAGTGCGTGGTTTCTGGAGCCCTACAGCGATGCGCCGGACATTTCCGGCAAAAACGTCGCACCCATGAGTATCCTGACGCAAATCGCCGAGATCGCGGCACGCGAAAACTTTCAGGTATCCATACACGCGATTGGTGATCGCGCCAACCGCGAAGTACTCGACATGTATCAGAAGATATTTGCCGAAGATCCGGCGGCCCATGCCCTGCGCTGGCGCGTCGAACACGCGCAGCACGTGACGCCAGCCGATCTTCCGCGCTTCGCCAAGCTTGGCGTCATCGCATCCATGCAATCCATTCACACGTGTTCGGATGCGCCGATGGTGGTTGCGCGCCTTGGCGAGAAGCGTGCGCGAGAGGAGTCGTATATGTGGCACACGTTGATCGAGAGCGGCGCGATGGTGCTGGACGGCACCGATACGCCGGTCGAAGACATCAACCCCATCCCGGTCTTCTACTGCGGGGTAACCCGCGCTTACGGCAACGGCAAGACGTTCTTTCCGGCGCAGGCCAAGACCCGCATGCAGGAACTGCGCTCTTATACGTGGAACAACGCTTACGCGATCTTCGAAGACCATGAGCTCGGCTCGCTGACGCCAGGCAAGCTCGCGGATATCGACGTCTTTTCCGGCAACCTGCTTACCATTCCGGCAGACGACATTCTGCGTGCGCGCGTGCTGTACACCATCATCGGCGGCAAGGTTGTGTACCAGCGGCCAGGCGCGGAGAAGTGGCGTGCCGGTCAGCAGTTTGCCCCGATGCCTGAATTCAATCACGTGAATTGAGCGGATACGCAGCCGGCTGACGACCTGTGGTCCGCTACTGCTCAGGGATGGGTTGGCAGGAGGCCGACTGGTCCGGCGTTCCGGGTTGCGAACGGAGCACCGTACGCCGGTCCCTCGCTTCCAGTGCCGCAACCTGTGGCTACGAGCCAACTGGGTCATAGCCCCTCGGAACGCAGGTAACCGGGTCAAAGCCACTGCCGATCCAGATCGATGTCGGCGCCTCCGGCCTCAACATAAACAACGGTATTCGCCGAAAGGCCAAGCTGACCCGGCTTCGTCAGCTGGCGCGCATGGTCAGCGATCCTCGTATGGTTTCGGAGGCAAAAGGGGACGGAGGCACTCAATTCGACTTAATTTCCTCCGTCCCCTTATCCCGGCCAGTTGTTCATCTGCACGATCGTCCCACGCGGCGCCCAAGCCCGTAGCGTGGGCTAATGGAAACTGAACCGGACCCCGTAGTTGCACAGGCAAGTGAACCTGACCCCGTTTTTGCGTGCCGTTTGGGGGGTAGGCTGACCCTCCGTCTGATAAAACTGGAGACCCCCCATGGCCCTGTGGAAAGAATCCGTCAAGACCTCCGCCACCGAAACGCCCGAAGCCACGGACCTGGCTCGCCTCGACATTCCGGAAACCAGGCCCAAAGCGGAAACGCCGGTGCAGCCTGCATTTCGTCCCACGCCCGCGCCCACGCCGGCCAAGCCCAAGACCGAATCGCTGATCGCGCCCGATATCACCATCGAGGGCAAGATCGAAGGCGAGGGTCATGTGCGCATCGCCGGCAACTTCAAGGGCGACGTCAACGTGCGCGGCGACCTCACCATCGAGCCCGGCGCCAGGGTGACCGGCAGCGTGCGCGCCGAGAAGGTCACCATCGCGGGCGAACTGATCGGCAACATCGAATCCGCGGCGCACGTGGAATTGCAGCAAAGCGGCGCGCTGACCGGCGACCTGAAGGCAGGCTCGCTCAGCGTGGCGGCGGGTTCGCGCATGCGCGGCCAGGCCGAGTTCGGTTGGGACGACGCCAAGGACGGCAACAGCCCGCACAAGACCCAGGGGCACAGCGGCAGCGCTTCGTGAGCAACCCACAGCCAGGCACGGCCGGGGCGACGCGCACCTGTCCGCACTGCCGGGAGACCATCCTGGAAAGTGCGGGCGTGTGTCCCGCCTGCCGCCACAAGCTGCGCTTCAGTGAGCCCACCAGCGCGACCGCAACACCAGCGTCCGTACCACTGCGCGTGGAAGGCAGCTTTCGCAACCCCGCCGACAGCGGTGCATGGGAATACTCGATGGTGCTGACCATCCGTAACGAACGCGGCGAGGAGATCGCACGCAAGTTGGTGGGCGTCGGCGCCATGCAACCGGACGAACTACGCACCTTCACCCTGAGCGTCGAGATGAACCCCGCCAGCGCGGGCGGCAAGCGCACATGGCATTGAATGCGCGCATCGCCCTCTTGAAGCCGTGCCGGGCTGTCGTGCGCGCGCCGGGGCGAGCGCGTGCCCGCCCTACGATCGCCGCGCCGTAGGGCGGGCACTGCCCGCCGGCTTTTGCCGCGGTGTCCGATAGAGATCTGACCAAGAGACAGGACCCGATCCGGGGCCGAACGGGGCTTGAGTGAGTGCCATTCTTCCCTGACACCTTTTCTCCTTTTTGTTACCCGCGCAACAGCAAGAACGGAAGCGTCACCAGCCCCAACGCGAAGAGTATGCCCAACACGCTCATCACGACGCGCGCCGGGTCTGCACGGAGCAAGGTGACGAACGTCTCTGCGGTGCCTGCGCGCTTGGCAGCGGCGTATTCGGCACGGGCACGGGCCGCGCGCTGATGCTGGTAGACGTCCATCGCGCGCCTGGCGTCCGCGAAGGCCGCGTCTTCAGTGACCCAGATTCCCCCTGCCGAGACGCCCCACATGCTGGGCCTGGTTTCGTAGAATGCGATCCGCTGCGCGTCGAGCATCGCGCGCACTTCGTCGGCCTCATCATCAGGCACGTTACGCAGGTTCATCAGCAGCTTGGACATGAGGCCATGATAGCCGCCCCTGCGTCCCTCCAACCGCGCTGTGTCAGCACGGAATCAAGTGAACCCGATCTGGTTTTTCGGCCGATCAAAGTTCTGGTACGTCCCCCGACTCAAACAGCACTCGCGGCGTACCGTAGTCGCCGCTCTCTTCGTCCACGTCCATGCTGTAGGCGACGACGCCGGCATGCTTGTCGGCCAGCAGCCCTGCCCTGCGCGCTGCCTCATCAGCCGTCTTGAACTGCAGGACCTGGCCCGGTTTCAAGCCATTCTTCACCCGGTCGAAGGGCTGCACTACGTGGATCGTTTCCATATTTGCTCCCGGGTTGGGGCAAGTATGACGGGTTGATATATCAACGCGACAAAAATCAGAGCCGTCCTGTTTGAGAAAGCCCGCTCTGAGCCAGCTTCGATTTAACTTCCTTCGTCCTGGCTTCCTGCGTCTTTCCGCTTTCTAAAGTGGCTCTGACCCTGATGTTTCCGACACCTTTTTGCCACGAATTCATGCCGGCACGCTCAGTTGATCCAGCAGTTGCGGGCTAGCGAAAATTGTCCCTGACACCTTTTCCCGACAGTATGTTACTACTAGGATTTCCGGGTCATTCGGACACAAGGGAAGCATGTAAATGACGAAGTGGGCAAACGCGGCCTTTCTCATGGCTCTGCTATCAAGCGCGGCCTATGCCCAGATCAACGCGGGCGAGCAGAAATCCGATCCCAATCTTCCCTTCACCATCACGCAGGTGGCGAGCTTCGACCTGCCCTGGCGCATCGCGTTCCTGCCCGATGGCCGCATGCTGGTGACGGAAAAGGTCGGCCGTGTCGATCTGGTCACCCCGCAGGGCGCCAAGACCGAAATCAGGGGTGTCCCGCCCAGCTACTACGAAGGCCAGAGCGGCATGCTGGGCGTCTTCCTCTCACCCCATTACGCCACTGACCACAATGTGTATCTCACCTATGCCGAACCGGGTGACTATGGCGGCGGCCTGGCGCTCGGCCGGGGCCGGCTCGTACTGGACGGCGGACAGCCCAGGCTGGAAGGGTTCCAGGTGCTGTGGCGCCAGATGCCCAAGGGCAAGGGTGGCCAGGAAGGCGGGCAGATCGCCTTCTCACCGGACGGCAAGTACCTCTTCCTCAGCGTGGGCGACCGCCAGCGCTTCACCCCCGCCCAGGATCCCAACCAGCCGGAAGGCAAGATCCTGCGGCTGACCCTGGACGGCAAACCCGCGCCCGGCAACCCGTGGGCAGGCAAGACCGGCGCCGGCAGCATTCCCTTGATCGATCCACCGCGCGATACCGAGGCGGCCAAGACGGCGCCGGTGATCAGCACCTATACCTTCCCCGGGCCCAACCTGACACCGGCCGAGACCTGGACCACCGGCCACCGCACGCCTTACGGCCTCGCCTTCGCCCCCGATGGCCGGCTCTGGGAGCTCGAGCATGGCCCGCGCGGCGGCGACGAACTGAACCTGATCGAGCGCGGCAAGAATTACGGTTGGCCACTGGTTTCCTATGGCCACAATTACGACGGCGTACCCATCCCCAGCCCCGACACGCGGCCCGATCTGGCCAAGCCCGTCATCTATTGGGTGCCGGTGATCGCGCCGGGCAATCTCATGTTCTACAAGGGCAGCGTCTTCCCGCAATGGAACGGCAGCGCCTTGATCAGCGGCCTGGCCAGCCAGGCCATCATCCGCGTCACGTTTGACGACAAGGGCGGTGCCGCCGCGGTTCAGCGCTGGAGCATCGGCAAACGCGTCCGCGATATCGAAGAGGCGCCGGACGGCTCGCTGTGGATGCTGGAAGACGCCAGTCCCGGCGGCCTGTTCCACCTCACGCCGAAATAATTCGACGGATCAGCCCAAGGAAGAAAACGGGGTCAGGTTCACTTCCGTATTACGTCAATAGCCCGAACCAAGCGACGAGTGCATCCCTAAGCCGTAACCTGCTCATAAGAAAACCCCGGAATATCCGTCCGCTGACTCGCATGTTCCATGGTCATGGCACATACCCGTCCCCGATCATCCAGTTCGAGCAAGGTGTTTTCGTCCAGATCGCGGGCCTCGACGATTTTAT
>DASRUB010000369.1:0-7428 GCA_035655635.1 Rhodanobacter sp.
TTTCCATCGTCGAATCGCTGCGGCTGGGGCCGGACATGGTGCGCAGGATCGCCGGCGGCGGGGAGGTCTTCCACTTCCGTGACGCCTACCTGCCGATCATGCGCCTGCACCACACGTTCCATTGCCAGGACGCCATCACCGAGATCGAGCGCGGCATCGTGGTGGTGGTCGAGGAAGGCGGACGTCGCGTAGGGCTCCTGGTGGACGAACTGCTCGGCCAGCAACAGGCGGTGGTGAAATCGCTGGAGGCGCATTACCAGCGCGTGCAAGGCATTTCCGGCGCAACCATCCTGAGCGACGGCTCGGTGGCGCTGATTGTCGATGTCAACGGCGTGGTGCGCCTGGGCCAGCAGCGCAGCGAGGCGGCCTGAAGAATATCGCCCTCATTCCACCGGGTGCCGGGAAGGCTGCGCCGACCTTGATGGTCCACCTCGGCACGGGGCCGCTGCGCGAGACGCTCAAGTTTCCCCTGGTGGCGCCGACACAGTCAGGGAAATCCGTTTTTGCAAAGCCCCTTCCAGAGGTGAGCCCTCCATGTACCAGGACGACCAGGGCACGAAGCCAACCGTGCAGCAACTGACTTTCAACCTGGCGGGTGAAGAGTATGGCGTCGACATTCTGTCCGTGCGCGAGATCCGCGGCTGGTCCCGGGTCACCCGCATTCCGCAGACCCCTGCGCACCTGCTTGGCGTGCTCAACCTGCGCGGCGCGATCGTGCCGATCATGGACCTGCGCCTTCGTTTCGGCCTGGAGCGTGAAAGTTATGGCGAAAGCACGGTGGTGATCATCGTGGCCATCGCCGAACGCCTGTTCGGCATGGTGGTGGATGCCGTGTCCGACGTGATCGACATCGACGCGGACGCGATCAAGCCGGTGCCCGACATGGGCGCGGTGGTGGATACCCGCTATCTCAAGGGCCTGGCTACCCACGAGGAGCGCATGGTGATGCTGCTGGACGTGGAAAAACTGATGCGTCCGGAAGACGTTGAAACCCTGGACGTTGCGCTTGCGCAAGTCCGGCAAGTCGAAGTTGCTGCATGAATCGGGACTACCCATGAAGATCAAGAACCTCCTGGCGAGTTTCGCCAAACTGTGCCTGTTGAGCGTCAAGGCACGCCTGATCGGCGTGCTCGGCTTGCTCGGCGCGATGCTGATCGTCGGTGCGGTGATCGGCCTCGGCGCGATGCAGATGCAGAACGACGGCACCCGCCAGATCTACGAAGAGGACATGGTGCCGGCCAGCCTGGTGTCCTCCATCGCGCAGCGTTCGCTGATGTCGTACATCGCGCTGGGCGAGGCTACCTCGCTGATCGGCAAACCCGATCAGATGAAGCAGAAGGTCGATGATTTCCATAAGGAACAGGCCGATATCAAGGCGTTGCGCGCCAAGCTCGCCGGCATCCCGATGACCAGTGAGGTCGCGAAACACTACAAGGACTGGACCGCCACGGATGCGGATATGGCGTCCGGCAGCAACGAACTGTTGCAGGCACTGGCCGCGAAGGACGACAGCTCCCCTGATCTGCTCGACATGCAGTTGCGCCCGCTGATGCTGGATCGGCAGGGTCGACTGGCGAAGGTCATGGAACAGCAGCGCCTCAGTGCGGAGCAGAATTTCAAGAGGCAGAGCGATCGCTTTGCCATGGTGCGGAAAGCCACGATTGGCGCCTTGATCGGCGGGTTGCTGCTGGCGATCGCGCTGGCGGTGCTGCTGATCCGCTCCATCACCGGGCGGCTGGCGCGCGCGATGTCCTATGCCCACGCCATCGCCGAGGGGCGGCTGGGTCACGATATCCAGGTCGGGCGCCACGACGAACTGGGCAAGCTGCTCGACGCGTTCCGTGTGATGGACGATCGGCTCACCGAGATCGTGGGCGAGGTACGCCAGGGTTCCGACGCCGTGAGCACCGCCGCGCAGCAGATTGCGCGCGGCAACGACGATCTCAGCCAGCGCACCCAGGAGCAGGCGTCCAGCCTGGAGGAAACTGCCTCGTCGATGGAAGAGATGACCTCCACGGTGAGGCAGAACGCGGAGAACGCCAGCCACGCCAACCAGTTGGCCCGCGGCGCCCGCGCGCAGGCCGAAGTCGGCGGCGAAGTCGCGGGCAAGGCGATTGCCGCGATGGCTGAGATCGATGCCTCCAGCCGCAAGATCGGCGACATCGTCGGCTTGATCCAGGACATTGCGTTCCAGACCAACCTGCTGGCGTTGAACGCGGCCGTGGAAGCGGCGCGGGCCGGCGAGCAGGGCCGTGGCTTCGCCGTGGTGGCCACCGAGGTACGCAGCCTGGCCCAGCGCAGCGCGGGCGCCGCCAAGGAAATCAAGGGCCTGATCAGCGACAGCGAGCAGAAGGTGCGGATCGGCTCGGAGCTGGTCAACCAGTCAGGCAAGGCACTGGCGGAGATCGTCGACAGCGTGAAGAAGGTCACCGAGATCGTGGCCGAGATCTCCGCGGCCAGCCACGAGCAGTCGGCCGGTATCGAGCAGGTCAACAACGCCGTGATGCAGATGGACGAGATGACCCAGCAGAACGCCGCCTTGGTGGAGGAGGCTTCGGCCGCCGCCCGCGGGATGCGCGAGCAGGCTGGCGAGCTCAACAACCAGGTGGGCTTCTTCCAGCTCGGCGATGGTGCTGCTGCCGAGGTCGGGCCATCGGCAGCTCGCCGGCGCCATGTCAAGGTGGAGACGGAGGCCGTGTTCGCCGCCGTGCGCAACACCCCGCCGCGGCGGGCGCCGGCCGGTGCGCGCCCGGCTGAAACGGGCGCCTGGGCGGAGTTCTGAATGAACGCCGTGGCGGCCACGCGCGATGTGCCGGCAGCGGCGGTGGAGTTCTCTGCCTCCGTGCTGGCGGATGCCGAATTCGAATTCCTGCGCAAGTTTGTGTACGAGCACTGCGGCATTGCACTGGGTGAGCACAAACGCCAGCTGGTCCAGGGGCGTCTGTCCCGTCGTTTGCGCGCGCTGCACCTGCACAGCTTCGCCAGCTATTGCGACCTGCTGCGCAACGACCCCGAGCGCGAACTGGGCGAACTGGCCAGCGCCATCAGCACCAACGTCACCGCGTTTTTCCGTGAAATGCACCATTACGACCTGTTGGTGGATGAGCTGTTGCCGCACTGGTTGCAGGAGAAGCAGCGCAGCCATGAGCGCCTGCGTATCTGGTCGGCGGGCTGTTCCACCGGCGAGGAGCCGTACGCGCTGGCCATGGTGCTGGCCGAAGCGCTCGAGAAGCGCAAAGGCAGCAGCGTGGACGCGAAGATCCTCGCGACCGACCTGTCACCACAGGCGCTTGCGACGGCCCGGCGCGGCGCCTACCCGCTGGAACATCTGGGCGGCATCAGCGATGAGCGCCGCCGCCGCTGGATGCTGCGCGGTTCGGGTGACTACGAAGGGCTGGCCAGCGTGAATCCGCGGCTGCGCGAACTGGTCACGATCGAGCCGCTGAACCTGCTGCACGAGTGGCCGATGAAGGGACCGTTCGACGCCATCTTCTGTCGCAACGTGGTGATCTACTTCGACCGTCCAACCAAACAACGGCTGTTCCGGCGCTATGCACGCCTGCTGCCGGTGGGTGGCTACCTGTTCCTCGGCCACAGCGAATCGCTGCACGGCATCAATGATGATTTCGAGCTCATTGGCCGGACCGTGTACCGTAAGCGCGGCTGATGACCCGCCCGATCGCAGAGCGGCGGACAAGGTCTGCGGTCTCCCCGGCACCACCGGGATTCGAGCATTTGCGCCGCTTCTGGGACCCGGCTCATGCCTGCATGACCGTCAAGGTGCTGCCCGGCGAGTTCTACGTCAGCGACCAGGAGGAAATGATCAGCACCGTGCTCGGCTCATGCGTGTCGGCATGCATCCACGACGTGCGTCGGCGAGTTGGCGGCATGAACCATTTCATGCTGCCCGAACCGGTCGGTGAGCGCGACAGCTGGTCCTCGACCGTGGGGCGCGCGGCCCGTTACGGCAGCGACGCGATGGAACAATTGATCAACGCGATCCTCAAGGCTGGCGGCCAGCGCGCCGACATGCGCGTGAAGGTCTTCGGCGGCGGCCGGGTGCTGGCCCGGATGAGCGATGTGGGCGAGCGCAATATCGAATTCGTGCAGCGCTATATCGCGACCGAGAATCTCACCCTGGTGGCCTCGGATCTCGGTGACGTGTATCCGCGCCAGGTGCAGTTTTTTCCGCACAGTGGCAGGGCCCGCGTACGCCTGCTGCGGCGCAGCGACGACCTCAAGCTGGTGGCCGACGAGCGCGGTTACCTCAAGCGTTTGGCAAATGATCCGATAACCGGTGAGGTGGAGTTGTTCTAGGACGAGGGGCGAGGGGCGAGTGAGTCGCGCCGCTTGTGCCTTCGCTTTTCGCGACTCGCCCCTCGCTCCTGAAAACAAGGCAGAAAAGAAGGTAATGGAAAGAGTGCGTGTTCTGGTAATCGACGATTCCGCATTGGTGCGCAAGCTGATGTCGACGATGCTTGCCTCCGATCCGGCCATCGAGGTGGTGGGAACCGCGGCCGACCCGTTGATCGCGCGCGAGAAGATCAAGGAGCTCAATCCTGACGTGTTGACTCTCGACGTCGAGATGCCGCGCATGGATGGCATCACCTTCCTCGAGAACCTGATGCGGCTGCGGCCGATGCCGGTGGTGATGGTGTCGTCGCTGACCGTCGAGGGCGCCGAGATTACCCTGCGCGCGCTGGAAATGGGCGCGGTGGACTTTTTCGCCAAACCCGAGCGTGACCTGGCCAGCCGGTTCAGTGAAAGCGCGCAGGAAATCTGCGCGAAAGTGAAGCTGGCGGCACGTACCAGGCCGCGTGCGCGCACCATCGTGCGCAAGCTGGCGGTGGCGCCGAGACTGTCCGCCGATGCGGTATTACCTCGCGCGCATGCGGCCGGTACGCGCGGCGACAGCCCGATCATAGCCATCGGTGCTTCCACCGGGGGCACCGAGGCCGTGCGCGTGGTGCTGGAGTCGATGCCGCCGGATGCGCCGCCGATCCTGGTGACCCAGCATATTCCCGCGGCTTTCAGCGGCCCGTTCGCCGAGCGCATGGACCGCTGTTCGGCGATGCGCGTGTGCGAGGCGCGCGACGGCCAGCCGATCCAGTCAGGCCATGCCTACATCGCCCCCGGTGACCAGCATCTGCTGGTGATGTGGGACGGCGCCAAGTACGTCTGCCGCCTGCACGACGGTCCGGCGGTAAACCGGCACAAGCCCAGCGTGGATGTGTTGTTCCGCTCGTTGGCCGCCAGTGCCGGCGCGGCCACCATCGCGGCGCTGCTGACCGGCATGGGTGACGACGGCGCGCGCGGCCTGCTTGAACTGCGCCAGGCTGGCGCGGCCACGCTGGTGCAGGACGAAAACAGCTCGGTGGTCTGGGGCATGCCCGGATCGGCGTGGAAACTTGGTGCGGCCGCTGAAATGCAGCCGCTCGACCATCTTGCCTCGCGCCTGCTCGCACTGGCGCGCCAACCTCTCGCCGCGGTTGCCCGCGGCTGATCTTAGGTATCCCATCATGGTCTTCCCATCTTCAGCTTCTTTCAGCGCGCGCCCGGTCATTGGCGGCAGCGCCAGCGCGCTGGCTTTGCTGCTGTCGTTGCTGTGGCACCCAGCCTGGCTGGCGCCGGTGCTGGTGATCGTGCTGACCGTGGTGTGGATCGTCGAGAGTCGGCAGCGCCGCGAGCCGGTTGCGCCGACCGCCGCGGCCGCCAAC
The DNA here is from genome assembly GCA_035655635.1 of Rhodanobacter sp. Taxonomy (GTDB): domain Bacteria; phylum Pseudomonadota; class Gammaproteobacteria; order Xanthomonadales; family Rhodanobacteraceae; genus Rhodanobacter. The sequence continues at coordinate 5,718 of DASRUB010000369.1, forward strand.
TCCGTACAGGTGCGCGCCGCGCTGGAGGACGTGCGCGGCGCCCTCGTCGACGAGCTTGGCCATGCCACCCGCGAACTGCATCAGGGTTTGGATCTGCTGCGCGACGCCGTGCTGGAGCTGGGCGGCGGCTTTGACGGACTTTCCAGCAAGACCGCGCTGCAGCAGTCGCTGCTCAAGCAGATCATCGACGTGCAGGACAGCGGCGTCTCGGTGCAGGACTTTGCCACGCGCACCGGCGACCTGCTGGAGCACTTCGTCGGCATGATCGTGCAAATGTCGCGTGAGAGCCTGCGCATCGTCTACCGCATCGATGGCATGGCGAAAGACATGGACGCGGTGTTCGGCCTGCTGAAAAACGTCAACACGATCGCCGAGGAAACCAACCTGCTGGCGCTGAACGCCGCGATCGAGGCGGCCCGTGCCGGCGAATCCGGTCGCGGCTTCGCGGTGGTGGCCGGCGAAATTCGCAACCTGGCCAGCAGCTCCAACCAGTTCAACGAACAGATCGGCAGCCACGTCGAGCGCGCCCGCACGGCGATGGGGCAGTTGCGCGGCCTGGTGGGTGCCATGGCGTCGCAGGATCTGAATGTGGCGCTGTCGGCCAAGGGTGGCATCGACGCGATGATGGCGCATGTCACCGAGAGCGATGCGCGCACCAGCGCCGTCGCCGACCAGGTGGTGGAAATCAACCGCGGACTCGGCAGCGACGTATCCACCACCATCCGCTCACTCCAGTTCGAAGACATCCTGAGCCAGCTGATCACGCAGACCCGTACGCGCTTGATGGAACTGCAGGAGGTCGCTGCCGAATGCACGCGCGACATCGAGGAACTCGCCTGCGCATCGCTGCAGGCCGACGCGCTGGAGGATCGCGCGCAACGCGTGCGCAGCCGCCTGGCCATCCAGCGTGAGAAGGCACGGCTGCGCTCACACGGCCCGGCCCTGCAGAGCTCGATGGATGCGGGCGAAATCGAGCTTTTCTGAGGAGAAAAACATGATCGTTCACCACGACAGCGAACACGATTGCCTCACCCTGCAGCTGGGCGATCGATTCGATTTCAGCATCCACCGCGATTTCCACGACGCCTGCCTGGGCGAGGGCCAGCTGTCACGCAGCTACCTCATCGACCTGGGCGAGGTCACCCACATGGACAGCTCCGCGCTGGGCATGCTGCTGCTGCTGCGGGAACACGCCGGCGCCGAGCGTGCCGACATCCGCATCGTCAATGCGGGACCCGAGCTTCGCGGCACGCTTCGCGTGGCCGGCTTCGACAAGCTGTTCGTCCTGCACTGAGAGGCTGTCAGAAGCCGCGGCTGGCCAAAGGTTGACTTACAGTGGTCGGCTTTGAAGCCCATCTCCCTTCGGGAGAGGGGTTGGGGTGAGGGTTCGGCCGGAGCGAGGAATCCAGCTCCGACCGAACCCTCATCCGACCCTACGGGCCACCTTCTCCCAAAGGGAGAAGGAAGTGCATCTGCCGCGGATAGCCAGGGCGTCCTCTGCGGCGGGCTGCCGCGGAGAGCGTGCCAGATTGGGCGATGTCGTAAACTGCGCTTTTACTCGCGCGACGCCACATGCAGACTCGAATACTCACCGGCATCACCACCACCGGCACGCCGCATCTGGGCAATTACGTCGGGGCGATTCGTCCCGCCGTCGAGGCCAGCCGGCGCGATGACGTCGATGCATTCTTCTTCATGGCCGACTATCACG
>DASRUB010000370.1:0-5016 GCA_035655635.1 Rhodanobacter sp.
ACCCGCCACGTGCAGCCACTGGAGGGCGAGCCGGCCGAGCTCGACGGCGGCGACACCCCGGCCGAAACACCCGAGGCGGCGATCAACCGCCTGCAACAGGCCATCGCCACCGAACCGGCCAGGGCCGAGCTGAAACTGGACCTGGCACTGTCCTTGATGCGCGCCGGCCTGGCTGACGCCGCCCAGGCCCAGCTGGATGCCCTGCCCGCGAACCTGTCCACCGACGCGCGGGCGCAGCGTCTGCGCAGCGAACTGGATCTCGCGCAGGCGGTCAAGCAAGCCCCGCCAGCAGCGGCATTGCAGCAACGCATCCAGGCCGACCCCGAGGATTGGTCGGCGCGCGACCAGCTGGGCGTTCGCCTGCTGCTGGAGGGTGATCCCGAAGGCGGCCTGGAGCAATTCCTGACGATCCTGCAGAAGGCCCGCGATTGGAACGACGGCCAGGCAAAAAAGCGTCTGCTGGCCGCATTTGCCACGCTGGACGATGGCGAGCTGGTGGGGCGGTATCGGCGGCGGATGGCGTCGATGTTGTTTTGAGGCAGGGATTTGGGATTTGGGATTTGGGATTTGGGATTTGGGATTCGCCAGAGCCAGGACGCAGCGGACCCGGTCTATCGCAAGGGTCGCCCGCTTGCGCTTTTGAACGCCCGAACCCCGAGCCCGCTGCGAATCCCGGCTTTCAACAGGCGAATGTCTGGTCATCCCGAATCCCGTCTCCCAAATCCCAGCTCTCCATGCACGCATCCACCTTCCGCCACCTGCTCAATCTGTGGCCACCGTTCCTGATCAACGCGATCCGTGTGCAGTCGCTCACTGACGACTACTCGGAGGCGAAAGTCGTGTTGCGGCTGCGGCCGTGGAACCGCAATTACGTGAAGAGCCAGTTCGGCGGCAACCTGTTCGCGATGGTCGATCCCTTCTGGATGCTGCTGGTGATGCACCAGTTGGGCAAGGACTATTACGTATGGGACAAGGCCGGCACGATCGACTTCGTGGCGCCGGGCTACGAGGACGTCTACGCCCACTTCAAGCTGGAGCCTGGCGTGGTCGATGAACTCAGGACCGCGGCCGCGGGCGGTGACAAAGTGTTGCACTGGTTCCAGACCGAAGTGACCACCGCCAGCGGCAAGCTCATCGCGGTGGTGCGCAAACAGGTTTATGTGAGGTTGAAACCGAAGGCGCGGTAATCCCGTAGGGCGGGCACGGCCCGCCGGCTCTTGCCATTCATCACCTCGCCTGCCGACAAGCGCGGCGGGCGGTGCCCGCCCTACGCGCGTGGAATGGCGGGCAATCCGTTCACTCCTGCTCGAACCGCTCGATCTCGCCGAGTACCGCCTCTGCCTTGCGCACGCTGCTGCCGGCGAAGTTGTCTTCCATCCAGCGCCGCCGGCCGAAGCGACGCAGCAGCCAGTAGATGGCCAACACCAGCAGCAGGGACACCGCGCCACTGAACAGGAAGCGCGGGCCAAGCTCGGGGAACCGCGCCCAGAAATCCGGTCCGCGACCGCCCATCGCGTCCCAATCCCACTGGAACCAGATCAACATCGGCGGAATCCAGATGAAGCAGCCGATCACGCTGAACACCGGCGCCTCCACGCGCACCCGCCACGCACGCAACGCCGCCAGGCGATGCTGTATCTCAAGTACGGGCAAGGCGTAGTCGATCCGCTTCACGAGATGGAGATTGCGGGCCGCCGACAGGATCATCAGCATGCCGAAAGCCTGCACGGAAATGCCCCATGCCAGGATATGCAAGGACGGCGCATGGCTCGACCAGAAGTCGATGCCCAACAGCATGAAGAAGATGCCGAACGCGATCTGGATCGACTGCCCCCAGACCAGCGGGCGCAAACCGTGATGCAGCCGATCCAGCCGCCGCTCGCGATACAACTGGCGTTGCAATGCCTGCTGCTGGCCCAGACGCCGTTCGAGTTGCTGCCATGCCAGTTTCATCTCATCGAGTTCCATCGTCATGCTCCAGTGGATGCCGCGCCGGTCATCTGGCCGCGCAGCTTCTGTTTGATGCGACCGAGCTTGGTCGCCACATTGGTTTCGCTGATGCCGAGTACGTCGGCAATCTCGCCGTAGCTGCGGTCGTCCAGATACAGCAGGACCAGCGCGCGATTGAGCGGATCGAGCTGGCCAATGAACGCATACAACGCGGTCAAGCGTTCGTCGGCCTCGGCGATCGGTTCGCCGCCACCCACGGTTTCCAGATGGCGGGCTTCCAGCGGCTCGAAACGATCGCTCTCCAGCCAACGATCACGCCGCACCTGCGAAATGGCCACGTTCAACGCAATGCGATACATCCAGGTCGAAAACTTCGCCCGTGCCTCGTCATAGCTGCCGAACGAACGCCACAGCTGCGCGCTGATCTCCTGCACCAGATCCTCGCGGTCGGCGGCGCTGCGGCTATACAGGCCCGCCACCTTGAAGACGATCCTGCGATGTTCGTGCAGCAACGCCTCGAAGCGTTGCTCATGTTGCCTGGCGGTCATAAACGTCTGCTTTCTTCACGGCTCACCCCATGATTCGCCCGATACGGAAAAAAATCACAGCACCCGCCACTCCATACCACGACCCCACGCCATCTGGTTCGGCCGCAAGCGTTGGGCGATGCAAGTGGCCAGCCGCGCGACGGTACAACCAGGTCGGGAACTTCGCCTACCGCTCGTCGTAGTGTCCGCAACGAGCGCCGCGACTGCGCGCTGATCTGCTGCATCAGGTCCTCACGATCGGCCACGGTATGGCTATACAACCCCGCCACGCGGACGCGATCGTTCTTCCAACATGTCCTCGCGACCAGCCCACGCGCCTGCTATAAATGGTCCCGACGACGCGATCGCGACGGCGCACGGCGCACAGGCAACAGGGGAATCCGAAGATGACGATGCGATACGGCATGGTGGCGTTGTTGCTGCTCTGCGTGGGCGTCGTTCATTCCGCGCCGGTGTCGTTCGCCGACCTGGCGAAGCATTTCGAGTACACGGCAGTGAAGATCTCGCCGGATGGGCAATATCTGGCCGCGTTGAGCGTGGTCAAGGGCCAGCGCTCGCTCGCCTTGATCCATTTGTCCGACAAGAGCGGCCACGTGATCCATCCGCGCGATGGGGATGACGTGATCGACTTCTGGTGGGCGTCTCCAACTCGGGTTGTCTACACGGTGGGTACGCACGTGGGTGGTTACGACTCGCCGCTGCCAACCGGAGAACTGTTCGCCGTGAGTGCCGATGGCGGCGACCCCGAATTGCTCTATGGGTACCGCAAAGGTGGCATGACCAAAGCCACACTCATCCCGACAGCGGTGACCGCTTATGGCACGGCACGATTCATCGCGCCGATCCCTGGCGAGCCCCACCGTGCGCTGGTGTCGATCAGCTCATGGGATGCAGCAGGCAGCCAGCGCGACCTGCCCCAGGCAGAGTGGATCGACCTGCGCACCGGCGTTCTGCACCCCATCATCACGGCACCGGAACGTGGCATGTCGTTCGTTGCCGATCACCAGGGCCACATCCGCTTCGCCTACGGCGAGGACAACAATGGCAACGCCAAGGTGTACCTACATCCGGTCAATGGCGAGGGCTGGCAGGAGATGCCTGATGCCGAAGAGACCCGCTCCTACCCGCGGACGTTCTCGTCCGACGACAACGTCGCCTATTTCACCTGCGCGCCGAAGAGTGGTGGCTTCGGGGTGTGTGGATGGAACCCGGCCGACGGCAAGCTGACCACCCTCTGGACCAACCCGACGGTCGAACCCAACAGCCTGATCTATGGCACCGCCGATGACCAGGTCGTGGGAGTCGGCTTCGAGGATGGGCGACCTGGTGTATCGCTGTTCGCAAGCAGTGGAGCGTTTTCGAAGACTCTGGTCGGGTTGATGCAGCAATTCCCCGGCGAATATGCGCGCATCGTCTCCGGTACGCGCGATGGCGCCTTGAGCATTCTGGAAGTGTCGGCCGATGCCGATCCCGGCACGTTCTATCTGTTCGATCGCGACGCGCGCAAGCTCACGCCGCTGCTGGCCGAAGCACACTGGATCGACCCGACGAAAATGGCCACCAAGCAGCCATTCGACTTTGCCGCGCGTGACGGCATGAAACTCCAGGGCTATGTCAGCTATCCACCGGGCGAGGAAACAGCCAGGCACCTGCCGATGGTGGTGTTCGTGCATGGCGGCCCGTACGGCATACGCGACCACTGGGATTACGACCCTTACGTGCAGGCGCTGGCGACGCGTGGCTACGCCGTGCTGCAGGTGAACTACCGCAGTTCGGGTGGCTACGGTTATGCGTTCGAGACATCCGGCTGGCGCGAATGGGGCGGCAAGATGCAGGACGACGTCACCGATGCGACCAAGTGGGCGATCGCGCAGGGCATCGCCGATTCCGCTCGCATCTGCATTTTCGGCGGGAGCTACGGCGGCTACGCCGCACTCGAAGGCGCGGTCAAGGAACCCGATCTGTACAAGTGCGCGATCGGCTACGTCGGAGTCTACGACCTGGCACTGATGTACCGCCGTGGCGACATTCCGCAATCCACCTATGGCAAGAATTACCTGCAACGGGTGTTGGGATCGGACATGGACGTGCTTGCGCAGCGTTCGCCGATCAATCAATTGGATCGGCTCAAGGCCAGGGTGATGCTGGTGGTCGGTGGCCAGGACAAACGGGTGCCGCCGATCCAGGGCAGCAACCTGCACAACGCCCTGCTCGCGCGGCATGTTCCGCACGTGTGGATCGACCGGCCGAATGAAATGCACGGGTTCTACGATGAGAAAAACCTGGCCGACCTGTATGCGCAGATCGTGCAGTTCGTCGGGTCCAGCATCGGGCCGGGCACGATGGCGCCCCACACCGCCGCGACCAAGTAACCGGAACCGGCCCGCATGGCACTTGCTTGAGGGGCAATCCGACTCCTAACCGTTCGCGCTGAGAGGCTGTGAATTGAGAGGCTGTGAATAGTGAATAGTGCTCTTGCTTCCCCCGCGCGGCGGGGGAAGGTGCCCGAAGGGCGGAA
>DASRUB010000371.1:0-5216 GCA_035655635.1 Rhodanobacter sp.
TCCGGGTTCTGTGCCGGTTTTGCGGATAGTTGACTCAAGGCTGTGGAGCACCCCGGAGATCGCAGGCACTTCCCCCCCAGGATCGGACTGCCCGATGTCTGGGCCACGGGACTTGGGCACGGGGTCGCACGCCGCATGCAAGGTACGGCTTGGCGCAGGCAGGCGCAAGCCGGGTTTCAACGCCAGTTGAGTTCCTCTGAAAACTCATGTTGCCACCTGCTGCGCATGGCGTAGTTTGGAATACCGGGCTCAATGTCGCTCGGCGACTGGAGCCAGTCATCTCATTTCAACGCCCGCCCGAATGGCTCCTGATACGCTTTTTCTGTTTCCGCTCTTTGTGTCGGTAAACTTTACAGAATTCGCATATTTTGGCCGAAGCGCGCCGACGCCTTATTTATATATCTTTATAAAACAATAACTTACTTATTGGCACGGGAAGTGCTTCATCACCGTTGTCAGCAGTTGGGCGTCAGGCCCATCCACGCGGACATACCAACGTGTGTCGAACCGCCATACCAAACAGGGCCACAAAAATGAACAACAAGACGAAGGGCAAGTTGCACAGATCGCGCTTGCAAGCGCTGCTTGCAGGAGCCGCACTGTTCGCCGGCTTGGGGCTGGTGGCCACGAGCGCAAACGCCAGCATCGTTGGCACCGTGGGCGGAGTGCCCACCGGCGCCGACCACTATGAAACTTTCGACTCAATTGCGTCTGGCAGTCATAGCGGAAGCTATACGACTCCCAGCGGGATTGTGGTCACATTCGCAGGTGAGGGTTCGGCTGTAAACGGCGCGGAATCCGGTCGCTACGCGGCGCCCTTCCTGTCGGGCGACAACGGCCTGAACTTCGGCGGCCAGCCAGATGGGGCGGACGCGACAACCTACCTCACCAGCGGCGCGGCGGGCAGTTCCGTGACGCTGGCATTGGTGGGTCCCACGCGGTACATGGGTCTGTTGTGGGGGTCTGTTGACTCGTATAACACGCTGACGTTCTACAACGGCTCGACACTGGTCGGCCAGTTTACGGGTGCCGACGTCACGTCGGCGGCGAACGGAGACCAGGGCGAGAACGGCACCTACTACGTAAATATCAATTTGAGCGATTCGTTCACCAGTGTCGTCGCGACGAGTTCATCGTATGCGTTCGAGTTCGACAACGTGGCGTTCAGTGCCTCCCCGCTCAGCGTGCCTGAGCCGGGCACCGTGGGCATCTTCCTGCTGGGGTTGTTGCTGCTCGGGTCGGCCTACAGGCTCAAGGGACGTCGTCTCTCCTGATTTAGACTAACCACTGACAAGAAAACGCCCCGGTACAACCGGGGCGTTTTTTTTCCAGGTTCCGGCCTGCCGCCTGACATCGTCGTACCACGGAGCAGTGTCCCGTTCCGTTTTCAACCACAGGTCTGCGACCACAAGGCCAGATCTTGTCTTGCCATATCCCGGAATCTGGAGAAGCCGCAGACTCTGACTCCAGTCCTGCTCAGTCCGGATGTTGCCGGCGAACTGCGTGCGCTCTCGATAGACGTCCGGCAGGTGCAGGCGCAGCGTTGCCGGTCCTTCGAAAAATTGCTCACTGGCAACCGCAAAGAACTCGGCCGGGCTTTCCAGGACATACGGGTCAATCGGCAACGAGTTCCGGTTGCGCTGCTCGTCGTCGTGCAGCTGATCCCACGGGCGATCGGGTTGCGCGCGAGGAAAGGTCGCAGCGCCAGTTCCTGATTTTGTTGAACATGACCACATTCAGGCAAAGAATCGCATGGTCGAAATGACGGCGATACGTTCAACCAGATACCACAGTTCGCAATAACGCGGTCAGGTTCACGTGCCGCGTCCGGCGGCGAAATGGTGCCTCGGTTCCGGCGACCTGAGCGGAGCCGGTGGCCGTCCCGGTATCCTGACGCACAGCTGCGCGTAACATTGGCGGTTCAAGTCGACGCAGGCAGTCGCAAGCCAGGTTTCAAGCTCCCTTGGTTTCCTCCGTTCCGTTTTTGGTTTTTGGAGTTGTCAGCTACACCATGAACGGCATGTTCGACTCCCTCAGGAGCTACAACTACCGGCTGTGGGCCGTGGGTGCGCTGGTGTCCAACGTGGGCACCTGGATGCAACGCATCGGGCAGGACTGGCTGGTGCTTACCGTGCTCACCCAGCACAACGCCACGGCGGTGGGTACGGTGATGGCGCTGCAGTTCGGACCGCCGCTGCTGCTGTTGCCGTTGACCGGCCTTGCCGCCGATCACCTGGACCGGCGCAAGCTGCTGCTTTTCACCCAGGCCGCCTCCGGTCTGTTGGCGTTGGGCCTGGGCCTGGTCACCCTCACCGGCGTGGTGCAGCTTTGGCAGGTGTATGGCTTTGCCCTGCTGCTGGGCTGCGTCACCGCGTTCGACGCGCCGGCGCGGCAGGCGTTTGTATCGGATCTGGTTACCGACGATGACCTGGCCAACGCGGTGGCGCTGAATTCAGCCTCCTTCAACGCCGCACGCATGTTCGGCCCAGCAGTGGCAGGCGTGTTGATTGCCGCGGTCGGTGAGGGCTGGCTGTTCCTGATCAACGCGGGATCCTATGCCGCCGTGCTGGTTTCGCTGTGGTTTCTGCGGGTGCACGAACTGCATACCGAGGCGCGTCCTGCGCGTACGCGCGGCAGCATGCTGGCGGGGTTCCGCTACGTGTGGCAGCGGCCCGATCTGATCGCCGTGCTGGTGATGCTGTTTTTGCTCGGTACCTTTGGCTTCAATTTCGCCATCTTCATCTCGACCATGTCGGTCACCGTGTTCCACGGCGACGCCAGCCAGTATGGCCTGCTGACCTCATCGATGGCTGCGGGCACCATGTGCGGGGCCCTGCTTTCGGCCCGTCGCCAGTTCCCAGGCATGGTGCTGATGGGCGCCTCAGCGGCGGCCTTCGGTGTCACCCTGGCGGTGGCTGCGTGGATGCCCAGCCCTTTTCTGTTCGCTACCGTACTGTTTTTCGTCGGCCTGGCTGCGCTCACCTTCATGACCGCCAGCAACTCGATGATGCAGCTCACCACCGAGCGCACCATGCGCGGTCGCGTGCTGGCGCTGCGTATTGCCGTGGTCATGGGCGGTACCCCGATCGGTGCACCGCTGGTCGGCTGGGTGGTCGATCATTTCGGCGCACGCTGGTCGCTTGGCGTGGGCGCGCTGTCGGGCCTTGCGGCAGCTGCGGTGGCGGTGGCCTATCTGGTCAGGCATCGTCATCTGCGTCTGTCCCGGGATGCCGGGCGGCTGCGCTTGCGCATCCACCCCGAGCCGGCGGACGTGACGGCGGTTCGGGTGGCGGCCGGAGAACGCGTGACCTGAGCCAAGTTTACGAAGATGGATCAGATTCACTTGGGAAATGAACCTGATCCGGTCGGTGAAGGGTGTTAGGTGGAGCGAAAGATGCTGGCTCCGCGCTTGACCAGCTTCGCTGTTGAGGAGCGCTTCGTGCGGGTGACGCTCGTCCGCTCCGGACGCAGGGACGGACAAGCGACAACAGGCTACATCTTCACCTTCACGCCGAGGTTGTAGAAACGACCGACTACGCCCGCCTGCGACCAGGTGGGATTGTAGTTGGCACCGGCGCCCGCGTAGTTCGACGGGTCGAACGGAGGGTTGCGGTCGAACAGGTCCATCACCGAGGCGGTGATGCTGACGTGGTCGTTCAGCGCGTAGCTGCCGGTCAGGTCGAAGTCGTAGAACGCGCCCACATGGCAGCTCGCCGGGAAGTTCAGCCCGTTGTCCGGCCGGGTCGACAGGCAGTCACCGTCAAACAGGCCGAACACACCCACGTCGGCGGCAAGATCCCTGTAACCGCTGGTGTAGTACAGCGTGCCGATGAGCGTCAGCGGCCCGTACATCACCGTGTTCGCCCACGAAGCGCGACTGCGCGGCGTACCGGCGCCCGAGGACAGATTGTACGGACCCTGGGTGCCGACGTAGCTCTGCTCGCTACCGTCGGGCTGCTTGAGCTTCCACTGGAAAATCTGGGTGCCGGTCAGTTCGGAGATGTAATGCCAGTCGCCGCCGAAATCGAAGTTGGCCCGCAGGTCCACGTCAACGCCGGTGGTCTTCAACGATTGCGCATTGAGGTACGAGCCGATGATTTCGGAAGGCCGCGGCTGCGCCGTCGGGTTGGCCGGATCGGGCAGGTCGGGAATCACGGTGACGCCCGGTTGCTGCGCCGTGCCGGCGTAGTAATTGGCCAGCGCCGCCGAGGTATCGGCCTGCACGATGAGATTGGACTTCGTGATGTGGTAGTAGTCGACCGAGGCGTTCAACCAGCTGGTTGGCTGCAACACCACGCCAAAGGTGAAGCTCTTGGACTTCTCCGGCTTGATGCCTTTGTTGGCCAGGGTGTATTCCGACAGGCCATACGGAATTGTCGCGTACGGACTGCCGCCATGCAGGGCCTGGAACGCCGGTGGCGGCGTGTAGGTGATGAAGCCCTGGGTGGAGCTCGATCCGTTTTCGGCGAAGGCGGGAGCCCGGAAGCCCTTGGACCAGGTGCCGCGCAATGCGATCCAGTCCGTCGGCTTGAACTTGATGCCAATTTTTGGCGAAAAATTGTTGCCGGCATCGGTGTAGTGGTCGAAGCGGCCGGAAGCATCCACTTCCAGCGACTGCAGGATTGGCAGATCCAGTTCGCCAAAGGCGCCGCTGACATCGCGGCTACCCTTGGTCTGCGCGTTGTCCAGGCCCTGGAACGCGAAATTCGGATTCAGCGTCGGGTCGTTTTGCGCTTCATGCCGCAGTTGCGCACCCACCGCCAGGCCGGCCGAGCCACCGGGCATGTCCCACAACACGCGGTTGGCGCTCAGGTCCAGCGAGTCGAGGTCGGTGGTTGAAGTCTTGTCGTAGCCGGGAGCCAGCGATCCACGCACCGCTGCCGAGTTGCTCGACGGAGCACCGCCTCAATGCCGACCCTCGCGGAGTCGTCCGGGAATGATCGCTCTGGCGCTGACGGGCCGCGTCGAGCGGCCTCAGACGGCTTCTGCACGAACCAGCCATAGCTCGCCGCGCCGGGCCGGCGGCAGGCCACCGAGCAGGACGAACCAGGGTGCGAGCACCCGCACCCCCCAATCGAGCCGGCGCAATCGGCGGAACGGATTGGATACTGCCTGCTCGGCACGAATGGTGAAGCCCGCTTCCTGTAGAGCCTTTTCCAGTACCCATGGGCTCAGCGGCGTGATGTGGCCTTGTTCGTGGTAGTCCACGTCGCGGA
>DASRUB010000372.1:0-8774 GCA_035655635.1 Rhodanobacter sp.
CGGCATCGCGCAAATGGTGGCCGGCCTCTTTCCCGGCACCTCGCGCTCGGCGGCGACCATCTTCACGGCGATGCTGTTCGGTACCAGCAACCGCGCCGCCGCCACCGAGTTCGCCTTCCTGGTCGGCATCCCGACCATGTATGCGGCGACCGGCTACGAGTTGCTCAAGGTGCTGCAGGATGGCGGCGCCGCCCACGAGGACTGGAGCGCGCTGATCGTCGGTTTCGTGGTTTCGCTGATCGTGGCCTTCATCGCCGTGAAATGGCTGCTTGGCTACATCCGCACGCACACCTTCACCCCGTTCGCGATCTATCGCATCGTCTTCGGCGTGGCACTGTTGCTGCTGGTGCCCGCCGGCGGCTGATGGGGCCGTGTAGGAGCGGCTTCAGCCGCGATGCTCTTCGTGACGTGACAAAAGCATCGCGACTGAAGTCGCTCCTACCGGTTCGACCGCCCACGCTCCTCAGGCCACTTCGGCCAGCACTTCCTTGCGCACCGGTTTCGGTGTGGCTTTCGGAATGGTGACCGTGCACTGGTTGGTGCGTTCGAACAACTCGCGCACCCACTCGATGAACGCCTGTACGCGCGCCGACAGGTGCTTCTTCTGCGGGTAGACGATCCATACCGGTTTGCCAGTGGAGCGGGTGTCGGTCATCACCAGTTCGAGCAGGCCTTTCTCCAGCATGCACGCGGCCAGCATGCGCGGCACCTGGGTAATGCCCAGGCCCGCCGCCACGGCCTGCAGCACCGATTCGCCATCGTTGATCAGCATGTGCGCGTCGATATCCACGCTCACCTGGCCGTCGGGCGTGTCGAACTGCCATTGCCGCGGACGGCCGTTCGGGTGGACGTAGTTGATGCAGCGATGATTCTTGAGATCCTCGATGCTGCGCGGCGCGCCGTGTTTGCGCAGGTACTCGGGCGAGGCGCAAACCACGTTGCTCAGGTAGCCGATCTTGCGCGCGATCAGGCTGGAATCCTCCAGCTGGCCGACCCGGATCGCGCAATCCAGGCCTTCGCCGTTGAGATCCATCGACGTATCGCTCATCGACAGCTCGAGCCGGATATCCGGATAACGCTGCTCGAACTCGGTCAGGCGTGGAATCACCGCGGCGCGGCCCACCGACAACGAGATGCCCACGTGCAACTTGCCGGTCGGCTTGCTGTTGGCAAAGTTCAGCGCCTCGGTGGCCTCGGCCAGATCGGCGAGGATCTCCTTGCAACGTGCGTGGAACGAGGCTCCATCGTCGGTCAGACGCAACGAGCGCGTGGAGCGGAACAATAACCGCGCGCCGAGCTGGGTTTCCAGTCGCGAGACCGCCCGGCTGACCCCGGACGGGGTCATGCCCAACTGGCTGGCGGCGGCGGCGAAGGTCTTGGCCTCGACCACGCGGACGAAGGTCGAAATGGCGGAAAAGTCTTCCATTGCTTCAATTCCTGGTCGATTCGTGACTGTGGCTCACGAGTGTAATGCGCAAGCAACGGATTTTCTATACCTACAAGTACACCTATTCTCTCGACCCTTCGCCGGGGATGTGCGCCCGGCAACCAAGGTGTTGGGAGCGAGACATGAAAAAACAATGGATGCTGGTCCCCGTGATCGCCGCCGCCGTACTGGGCAGCTGGGTCCTCCTGCATGGCAACGACAGCCATGCGCAAAGCCCCGCCGGCGGGCCGCCGCCGGAAGTGACGGTGGCGCAGGCGTTGAGCCGCAAGGTCAGCGACAGCGCCGAGTTCAACGGCCACCTGCAGGCGGTCAACACGGTGCAAGTGCAGCCGCGGGTCAGCGGTTTCGTGGAATCGGTGCATTTCCAGGAAGGCGCGCTGGTGCACAAGGGCGACGTGTTGTTCCAGCTCGACGCGCGGCCGTACCAGGCCGAAGTCGACCAGCTCAGTGCGAAGCAGGCGCAAACGAAAGCCGAATTGAGCCTGGCCGAGACCAATCAACGCCGCGCCGGGATGCTGCTGGCCCAGCATGCTATCGCGCAGCAGGACGCCGACCGCCAGGACACGGCCGAGCAAAGCGCACGCGCCCAGCTCGGTGCCGCCACCGCGGCGCTGGCCGCGGCGCGATTGAAACTCGACTTCACCCAGGTGCGCTCGCCGATCGACGGCCGCGTCAGCAATGCCCGCGTCACCGCCGGCAACCTGGTCACCAGCAGCGACGTGCTGACCAGCGTGGTCTCGGTCAACCCGGTCTACGTCTACTTCGACGTGGACGAGCAGACCTGGCTCAAGCTCGACCATCTGCGCGCCAGCGCAGCCCAAGCCGGTCACCCCGCGCGGATCGAGGCGGCAATGGGCCTGGCCGACGAATCGGGTTACCCGCATGAGGGTCGTCTCGACTTCGTCGACAACCAGTTGCACACCGGCTCCGGCACGATGCGCCTGCGCGCGGTGTTCGACAACGCCGATGGCCTGTACACGCCGGGCCTGTATGCCCGCGTGCAGCTGCAGAGCGGGCAGGCCAGGTCGCGTGTGCTGGTCGACGACCGCGCGATCGGTACCGATCTCGGCAACCAGTTCGTGTACGTGGTCGACAAGGAGCACAAGGTGCAATACCGCAAGGTCGACACCGGCCCGCTGTTCCACGGCCTGCGCGTGATCGACAGCGGCCTGGGCGCCCACGACGTGGTGGTGGTGAACGGCCTGCAGCGCGTGCGTCCCGGCGTCGAGGTGAATCCGCAGACGGTCGCCATGAGCTACCGCCTGGACAGCGCGGACAAGGCGCTGGTCGAGCGGGGTGATGCACCGGATACAGACAAACGCACGGCGCAGATCTCTCGCGCTCGGGGCGCAAATCCTGCCATTACGCCCCTCTCCCCCCGGGAGAGGGTGCCGACAGGCGGGTGAGGGTGCGGCCTAGGCGCGACGTCGACGCTTCGACGCACCCTCATCCGCCCTTCGGGCACCTTCTCCCGATGGGAGAAGGGAACCGCGCTGCGTAGCGCGATCACGAAACCAAGAACAAACCCATGAAAAACATTGCCCAGTTCTTCGTCGACCGGCCGATCATGGCCGCCGTGCTGTCGCTGCTGTTCGTGATCACCGGTTCCATCGCGGTGTTCCAGTTGCCGATCAGCGAATACCCCAACGTGGTGCCGCCCACCGTGGTGGTGCACGCCAGCTATCCCGGCGCCAACCCGAAGGTGATCGCGCAGACTGTCGCCACGCCGTTGGAGGAACAGATCAACGGCGCGGAAGGCATGCTGTACACCTCCTCGCAGTCGACCAGCGACGGCGCGCTCACCCTGACCGTCACCTTCGCGCTCGGCACCAACCTCAATACCGCCCAGGTCGACGTGCAGAACCGCGTGGCGCAAGCCTTGCCGAAATTGCCGGAGGAAGTGCAGCGGCTCGGCGTGACCACGCAGAAGAGTTCGCCCGACCTGACCATGGTGGTGCATCTCACCTCGCCGGATAAGCGCTACAACATGCTGTACCTGTCGAACTACGCGCGGCTGCACGTGAAGGATGTGCTGGGCCGGCTCGATGGTGTCGGCGACGTGCAGATCTTCGGTGCCGGCGAATACTCGATGCGTGTGTGGCTGGACCCGCAGAAACTGGCCCAGCGCTCGCTCACCACCGGTGACGTGATCAAGGCGATCCAGGAGCAGAACGTGCAGGTCGCCGCCGGTGCGCTGAACGCGCCGCCCGGTCCGTCCAACTCAGCCTTCCAGCTCAATATCAACACGCGCGGGCGGTTGGTCAGCGCGGACGACTTTCGCAACATCATCGTACGCACCGATGCCAACGGCGGCGTCACCCACTTGAGCGACGTGGCCCGGGTCGACCTCGGCTCGAACAACTACGCGCTGCGCAGCCTGCTCGACAACCAGCCGGCGGTGGCGCTGCCGATCTTCGCGCGGCCGGGCTCGAACGCGATCCAGATCTCCGACGAAGTGCGCGCGACGATGGCGCAGCTGAAACAGGATTTCCCGCAAGGCGTCGATTACTCGATCGTGTACGACCCCACCGTGTTCGTGCGCGGTTCGATCGAGGCGGTGGCACATACGCTGATGGAGGCGATCCTGCTGGTGGTGCTGGTGGTGATCCTGTTCCTGCAGACCTGGCGCGCCTCCATCATCCCGCTGGTGGCGGTGCCGGTGTCGCTGATCGGCACCTTCGCGATCATGTATCTGGCCGGCTTCTCGCTCAACGCATTGAGCCTGTTCGGACTGGTGCTGGCGATCGGCATCGTGGTCGATGACGCGATCGTGGTGGTGGAGAATGTGGAGCGGCATATCGAGCTGGGCGAGTCCCCGAAGGAGGCCACGCGCAAGGCCATGCGCGAGGTCACCGGCCCGATCGTGGCCACCGCGCTGGTGCTGTGCGCGGTGTTCATCCCGACCGCCTTCGTCAGCGGCCTGACTGGCCAGTTCTACCGCCAGTTTGCGCTGACCATCGCCATCTCCACGGTGATCTCCGCGTTCAACTCACTGACCCTGAGCCCGGCGCTGGCCGCCTTGCTGCTGAAGCCGCACGACGCGCCGAAGGACCGTCTCACGCGCGGGATCGATCGTGCATTCGGCTGGCTGTTCCGCCCGTTCAACCGCCTATTCCATCGCGGTTCGCACGCTTACGTCGGCGGCGTGCGACGCATCCTGGGCAAGGGCTCGATCGCGCTGGCGCTGTACGCCGGCCTGATCGCGCTGACCTGGTTCGGCTTCTCGCATGTGCCGACTGGCTTCGTCCCGAGCCAGGACAAGCAGTATCTGGTGGCCTTTGCCCAATTGCCCGACGCGGCCTCGCTGGATCGCTCCGAGGACGTGATCAAGCGGATGAGCGCGATCGCGATGAAGCAGCCGGGCGTGGAGCACGCGGTGGCCTTCCCCGGCCTGTCGATCAACGGTTTCACCAACTCGACCAATTCCGGCGTCGTGTTCGTTACCCTGAAACCGTTCGAGGAGCGTCGCAGCGCGGCGCTTTCCGCCGGCGCGATTGCCGGTGCGCTTAACCAGAAGTTCGGCGCGATCCAGGATGCGTACATCGCGGTGTTCCCGCCGCCGCCGGTGATGGGCCTGGGCACCATTGGCGGCTTCCGCATGCAGATCGAGGACCGCAGCGACCGCGGCTTCGACGAGCTGTACCAGCAGACCCAGAACCTGATCGCCGCCAGCCGGAAGGATCCCGCACTGGCTGGTCTGTTCTCCAGCTTCCAGGTCGCCGTGCCGCAAGTGGACGCCGACGTGAACCGCGAGAAGGCCAAGGCGGTCGGCGTGAACCTGGGCGACGTGTACCAGACCATGCAGGCCTATATGGGTTCGCTCTACGTCAACGACTTCAACCGTTTCGGTCGCACCTACCAGGTGAACGTGTCAGCCGACCCGGCGTTCCGCCACACGCCGCAGGACATCCTGCAGCTGAAGACGCGCAACGCGCAGGGCCAGATGGTGCCGCTGGGTTCGTTCGTCACCGTGCATCAGGGTGCCGGTCCGGACCGGGTGCAGCATTACAACGGCTATCCCACCGCCGAGATCAACGGTGGTCCCGCAGCCGGTTTCAGTTCCGGCCAGGCGCAGGCGGCGATGGAGAAGCTGGCCAAGGACAATCTGCCCAACGGCATCAGCTACGAGTGGACCGAGCTGACCTACCAGCAAATCCTCGCCGGCAACACCGCGATCCTGGTGTTCCCGTTGTGCGTGCTGCTGGTGTTCCTGGTGCTGTCGTCGTTGTACGAGAGCTGGTCGCTGCCGCTGGCGGTGATCCTGATCGTGCCGATGGTGCTGCTGTCCGCGATTGCCGGCGTGTGGCTGAGTGGTGGTGACAACAACATCTTCACCCAGATCGGATTGATCGTGCTGGTCGGGCTGGCGTGCAAGAACGCGATCCTGATCGTCGAGTTCGCGCGCGAACGCCAGCACGAAGGCATGGCCCGCCATGAAGCGGTGCTGGAAGCGGCGAAGCTGCGGCTGCGGCCGATCCTGATGACCTCGTTCGCCTTCATCATGGGCGTGGTGCCACTGGTCGCCTCGCACGGCGCTGGCGCCGAGATGCGGCATGCGATGGGTGTGGCGGTGTTCTCCGGCATGCTCGGCGTGACCATCTTCGGGTTGATCTACACGCCGCTGTTCTATGTAGTCATTCGCGCCCTGGTCGAACGCCGCGAGGCGCGCGCGACCGAACGCGCCGCCGCGCATGCGTTGCCGGCGCTGGAGAACCACTGATGAAAACCTTCATGACGATATCCGGACCCACGGCGCGGAAAGATCGCGCCCGGCAAGACGACCGTAGGGCGGGCACCGCCCGCCACACCGCCACGGGCGACGCCAGCGCAACAGCGGGCAGTGCCCGCCCTGCACCGCACCGCTCGGCTTTCGCAGGAATGACGGTGATGGTTCGCGGCGCGCTGTTGGTGACGGCTCTCGCACTGGCCGGCTGCGCAAGCGTGGGTCCCGATTACCACGCTGCGAAAATTGCCGCGCCGCAGCTGCAGGGTCTAAACGCCGCGCAGGAAAACAATGCGCAGTTCCAGGCCGCATGGTGGAAGCAGTTCAACGATCCCACCCTGGACGCTTTGATCCAGCACGCCGCGGCGAACAACCTCGACCTGCGCATCGCGGTGGCGCGTTTGCATGAATCGCGTGCACTGCTCAGCGGCAGCAAGGCCGACCAGTTGCCGACGATCGATACGAACGTGGACTACACCCGCAGCCGCGGCCAGCAACCGGGCTTCAGCGCGCAACGCAGCACCGTGACCACCTACCAGGCCGGCTTCGATGCGTCGTGGGAGCTGGACATCTTCGGTGGCGTGCGCCGTTCGGTGGAAGCGGCCGGTGCCGATCTCGGCGCCAGCGAGGCCGCGTTGCGCGATGCCCAGGTCAGCCTGCTGGCCGAAGTCGCACGCAATTACTTCGATTTGCGTGGCAGCCAGCTGCGCCTGGACATCGCCCGCCGCGACATCGACAACCAGCGCCAGACCGTGCACCTCACCAAGGTGCGCGAGCAACTTGGCTCCGGGGCGGAGCAGGACGTGGCCAGCGCGAAGGCGCGTCTCGCTGCAGTGCAGGCGCAACTGCCGCTGCTGCAGACCCAGGCCAGCGCCAGCGAGTACCGCCTCGCCGTGCTGCTGGGCGAACGCCCCGGTGAGCTCGACATCGACCTGTCGCCGAAGAGCTTTGCCCCGATCGCGGTGAACCTGCCCATCGGCGAAGCCGGCGATGTGCTGTCGCGCCGTCCGGACGTCCAGATGGCCGAACGCGAATACGCCGCCGCCACCGCGCGCATCGGTGTGGCCAAGGCTGATTTCTTCCCGCACATCACGCTGGGCGGCTTCCTCGGTTTTCTGTCCGGTCGCAGCAACGATTTCGGCAGCCCGTCGACGCGCGCCTGGTCGCTGATGCCCAGCATCAGCTGGCCCGGCCTCAACGTGAAACGCGTGCGCGCCAACCTGCACGCCAGCGAGGCGCGCGCCGATGCGGCGCAAGCGAACTACCAGCGCAGCGTGCTGGAGGCGATCGAGGACATCGACAACGCCGTCACCGGCTTCAACCAGCAACGCGTGCGCGTCGATCACCTGATCGAACAGGGCACGCAGAGCAAGCGCGCCGCCGACCTCGCGCGCATCCGCTACCAGGAAGGTGCCACCGGCTTCCTCGAACTGCTCGACGCCGAGCGCACCCAGCTCGCCGCCGAGGACGACCTGGCCCAGGCCGAGACGGCGATCGATACCCAGGCCGTGGCGGTGTACAAGGCTCTCGGCGGCGGCTGGCAGGCATGTGGCGACGAGCACTGCAGCGCCGTCGCCAACGCCGACCCCGCCGCGCCATGAGCCGGCCGGCGCGGCGGCTGCCGGTGGCCATACCGGTCTACCGCGTGGCACTGGTCAGCGGCGCCAACCGCGGGCTCGGTTTCGAGGTGGCGCGCCAGCTCAGCGAACGCGGCATGACCGTGCTGCTCGGCGCGCGCGATCTCGACAAGGGTCTGCATGCCGCGCGCAAACTCGCGGGCGCAGCCGGCGACGTGGTCGCCGTGCAGCTTGATGTCACGCAACAGGACCAGGTCGACACGCTGGCGCGCTGGATCGACGTCACCTACGGCCGGCTCGACGTGCTGATCAACAATGCCGGCGGCTACTACGACCACGATGCGCACGCCAGCAACGCCGACCTCGCACCGGCGCTCGAAGCGATGCAGACCCATCTGTTCGGCACCTGGCGACTGTGCGGCGCGCTGCTGCCGCTGATGCGCCGGCATGGCTACGGCCGCATCGTGAATGTCTCCAGCGGTTGCGGTGCCAGCAGTTCGGCCAGCAGCCACTGCGTGGCCTACCGCACCTCCAAGTCCGCGCTCAACGCGTATACCCGCACCCTGGCGACGGAGCTGGACGGCAGCGGCATCGCCGTCAACGCGGTATGCCCGGGCTGGGTCGCCACCGAACTCGGCGGCCCCGGCGGCCGTCCCGTCGCCGCCGGCGCCGCCGGCATCGTCTGGGCCGCCAGCCTGCCCGCGCCAGCACCGACCGGGCGTTTCTTCCGCGATGGCGAAGTGATCGCGTGGTGAACCGGATAGGACCCCTCTAGCGGGCGATGCTTGCGAGCCTCTGCAGTGCGGGCACGGCCCGGCGCTTCCGGTCGTTGTGCGTTGAGGAGCTGGCGGGCCGTGCCCGCCCTACGAAGCCGGGGCTGGGCCTGGCTAGCGCGACACGATCAGCGCGAACCATTCCCAGCCGTGCACGCGCTCGCACACCAGCTTGGTGCAAGTCAGCATCGGCACCGCCAGCAGCGCGCCCGGAATGCCCCATAGCCAGCCCCATACCAGCAGCCACAGCAGGA
>DASRUB010000373.1:0-3480 GCA_035655635.1 Rhodanobacter sp.
GTGGCCGTCACAACCAGCATGAAGGTCGCGGACAAGGCGACTGGCGCGATCAGTACCCGCGAGATCACCGTCAGCCAGGATGAGGGCAATCGGCCACAGACCCGTCTCGAGGATCTGGCCCGGCTCAAGCCGGTATTCGCGGACGGACAGCAGATCAAGCAGGGGCAGTACATCACCGCAGGGAATGCCTCACAGCTGTCCGACGGTGCCGCCGCGTTGGTGTTGATGTCACGCGAGCAGGCCGAGCAGCGTGAGCTGCAACCATTGGGCGCTTATCGTGGCTTGGCCGTTGCGGGTTGCGCGCCCGACGAAATGGGGATTGGTCCGGTCTTCGCCATTCCCAAATTGCTGGCCAGGCACGGCCTCACCGTCGACGATATCGATTTGTGGGAACTGAACGAAGCATTCGCCAGCCAGGTGCTTTATTGCCGGGACCATCTGGGTATTCCCAACGAGCGCCTCAATGTGTCCGGCGGCGCCATCTCGATCGGTCATCCCTATGGCATGTCCGGGGCCCGGATGACCGGGCATCTACTTCACGAAGGGCATCGGCGCGGCATTCGCTACGGCGTGGTGAGCATGTGCATGGGTGGCGGCATGGGTGCGGCGGCCTTGTTCGAGATTTTTTGAACAGACTCGAGCCTGCATGGGTTTTTGCCTACCGGATTGCGACAGGCAGGTGCTGCAGCCGCCCCAGCCGTCGCGTCCCTGGCTGAGGATGGTGAAAGGCGAATCGAAGTCGTACTGCGTGTCGGCGGGCGACGGGATATTGTCGACTTCGCTGCTGAGGTCGTCCGTGGAGTAGTCGCTCCAGCCAGCGGACCTGATTTAACTTCCTCCGTCCCAATTTCTCGTCCCAATTTACGGGGGAAAACTTGCCGCCTTCGCGATTCAAGTTGTCGGATAACTTTACATTTTTGAATGTGCTTTCGAAAAGAAAATATAAATAATCAAATAAAATCAACTGCATATTAGACTGGCACGATAGGTGCAATTACCTGAGGCCTCGTCGTTCGCCGGCGGTAGACCACGAACGTTGAAGAACAGCGTTGCGTGTGTCCTACCGGGACAATGCCGACGTGGAACGATCCGGCTCCAATAGCGGCCCATCTGCTGGTCGGCAAAGTGATGCGCCCCCGCCAGCGTCTTCGATCCGAAAGGCCCGAGCAGGGAACACCAATGCCGAGTCACCGCGTGATCGATGTTTGCCGCACCCGACGGAACGGGCCGCGGCGCCGCGTTCTGCGCATGCCTTTCCCGCAGCCAGGAGTCACGCGTACAAGTCCGCCCCACGCGAGGTTTCCGGTGTTGTGTCGGTGCTGACAACCTCGTGACGACAATCCAGGTACTCGCCACGCGGAGTGCAGCGCCCGCGCATGATGGATCTCCCGTCACCCAGACGTTGGGATTTGATCCAAACACTGAGGGGGCTCCCGAAGGCTCCGCGACGCCGCACGACCGTTCCAGCAACGACGGCCTGCCCTCGGCGCCCGTTTTTCAGCACGTTTCCACGGATGATGTCCCTCCGGATTGCCGCCTGGACTACTGGCAAAGCCTTTTCGAGACCTCGCGCATGGAGCGTCCGCGCACGGAGGATCATCACGGGTTCCACGGCGACTTGGTATTTACCACCCCGTGGCAAGGTGCCTCGTTCCTGCACCTCGAGAACAACGCACTCAGCTGCCATTTCGGCGCGCGCGACCCGGACAGCATCGTGCTTCTCCGCATTCATGCCGGCGCGGTGTACGCCCGGCACGGCCGCGACGTCGTCACGCCTGTCACCGCCGACACCGGTCTCATTCTGTTCGACCAGGACCGGCCGCTGGTCACCACCAGCCTGCAACCCGTCACGATGACGGGTCTGAAGCTTCCGCGTGCGCTGGTGAGAGAGGCGCTGGGCGCGCAGCCAATCATCCGCGCACAGGACGCCGTACGACCTTTTTTGCAACCCGGCGCGCTGTTGTATGGGCTGTTGCAGCATCTCGAATCGATGGCCCACCGCGCCCGTGGTGCAGACGTGGTGAACGTCGCCGAGGCCGTGAGCACCGCACGCAGCATGGTGATGACGCTCTTGGCAAGGCGCAACCCTCGCCGCTGGTCGCTGTCAGAAGCGTTCGATGACGCCCTGCTCGCGTCCGCGCGCTGCCAGCTCGGCCTGCATGCCGGCAATCCCGACCTCACCGCCGAGCAGGTCGCGGCCATGCTCGGGTGTTCGCGTGCGCATCTCTATCGCCTGTTTGCACGCCAAGGCGAAACGGTGGTGGGCGCCTTGCGCCAGGCACGTCTTTGCGGCGCCGGTCGCCTGCTCGAATCGCGAACCGAACGGCAAATAGGCGAAATCGCTTCGCGCTGCGGTTACAGCGATTTTTCGGCTTTCGACAAGGCTTTCCGCCGCCATTTCGGCATGACACCCAGCGACTTTCGCCACGAGGCACAGTCGGCTCGGTTGTGAACCTGCGCGAGCGCCAGCCTTCCGCACGGTGACCCGAAAGAAAGTCGCTTCCAGAGACGCTAAGCCTAACGCCTGGTGTGATTTGCGTCACAGAATCCATCGTGGACGGCTTCACGGAGCAACGGCCGTGCGCGAACTCCTTGAAGTGACACTGCCAGCAGCGTCGTTCCGGTCAAAGAGTCGATTTACACAATGGAACGGAAGCGGGCGTTTCCAAAACGGGACGTCCGTAGCAGCCACTCATCGCGATCTATGGGGTCCCTATGTTAAAAGTTCTCTCCCGCTCAGCGGTGGCAATCGGCATCGCAGCCGCTTTTGCCCTGGCGCCTGGTATCGCCCACGCCAATTCACTTACCTACGGCATGACCACCTTTGGCGGCAACAACGCCGCGGTCGATCAAAACAATGGTCTCGCGTGGGTCTCCCCGAACATCGCCAACGGTCAAACGTACGACGACCTGCAAGCCCTCTGCCCGGGCGGCGCCTGCACGGGAGCTCTGGCAGGCCTGATTTGGGCGAGTAACGCGCAGGTCGACCAATTCTGGAATGACATCGGTATTCCGCTGAACACGCTTGTCGGCCTCCCCTATCCGTCGTTTCTGCAAACCCAGTCGTATTCGGCGGTCGGAGAAAATCTGCTCGGAAGTCTGATCAGCTTTCTGGGGCCGACCAACATAGTATCGGGTTACACCCTGGGAACCGGAGGTACTACCAACTATCTCGGCGGGCTTACCAACGATCCGCAGGTGAGCTTCGGGGCTCTCGGCTCGGTACCAAACACGGCTTATATGTTCCACGAAAGCGACGTCAAAGTTCTTGGGGTTGGTGGGTATCCAGACAACGAAACCGCCATCACTTTCGGCGCCGGAAACGGCTACGCGGAGCTTCCTGCGACCAAAGGCTGGTTCTACTTCACCCCGCAGACGATGTCCGTACCGGAGCCCGGATCGCTGGGCAGCCTGGGACTGGGGTTGGCGCTACTGAGTTTCGGATTTGCCTGGGACAAGCGGTGGCGCAACAAGCGGATT
>DASRUB010000374.1:0-6767 GCA_035655635.1 Rhodanobacter sp.
TACACGCGGTTGTAATCGCGCTCCTGCATTTTCCGTCGCTCAGAGGTTGTGAATAGTCGACGGGCTGGCGTGGAGCCCAGTTTTTCCTTCCCCTGCGAAGCGGGGGAAGGTGCCGAAGGCGGATGGGGGTGCTCTTGATCCTACCTTTGCACGGCGAAAAGCGCCCCCTTGCGCCCTTCGGGCACCTTCCCCGCTGCGCGGGGACAAGATGGCAGGATTGCCATCTTGAGCAGCAACGCTGCCCGAAGGGCTGATGTCATGGATGGCATCAGTTCAAGCAAGAGCACTATTCACAGCCGCTGAGCGCGAACGATTGGGAGTCGGATTGCTCCTGAGCAAGTGCCATTGCTTGCTGACACCATTTCCCGGACACCATTTCCCTGATACCCGCCCCGCCATCGGCGGTTGTGGCCCTGCGCCGCCTGTTTTCACCGGGAAATCACGTTTGCATTCACGCCGCCATGCGACACGCAGTGTTTCCATGGGATGCATGAGCCACGCCGAAGTGCGTGCGCCCAGACCGGTCTGAACCGCGCCCGCAGGTCGGCGCGAGCTCGTCCGCTCCTCCACCACCCCAAGGAGTTTTCCCATGATCAAGCGCACCCTTCCCCTGTTGCTCGGCTTGTCGGTTTGCAGCCTTGGCTTTGCCCAGGACATGCCTGCCAGCGCGCAGTCGGCCACCACCACGACGCAGACCACCACCACGACTTCCTCCTGGACCACCCAGCCGCCCGCGGGGGCGTTGACGGAAGAAGGCATCAAGACGGCGATCGCAAACGCCGGGTTCAAGGAAGTGAAGAATCTGAAGTTCAAGGACGGCGTCTGGCGCAGCAAGGCCCGCGGCGGCAACAAGCAGTGGGTGAAGCTGGCCGTGGGGCCGGTCAACGGCAAGGTCTATGTCGATGAGGCACCGTCGAAGCTCAACAAGGATGAGATCAGCGCCAAGCTGGCCGCGGCCGGCTACCAGAACGTGCATGACGTGGAGTACGAACACGGGCTGTGGAGCGCGGATGCCAAGACGGCCGGCGGCCACGACGCCGACCTGCTGGTCGACCCGGACGACGGCAGCGTGGTCGCCAAATCGCGCGACTGATGCTTGACGGCTGCTGCTGTCCCGACCCACCCGGCGCGCAACCAGGCGCCGGGTTTTTCATGACATCGACGCGTTCGGCGCAAGCCATCGAGGAGCGGCGATGTCGTAAGCGCAACGCCCACCCCGTCGCAAGCAGCCAGCCGCTGGAACAGGGGCTGCCGCAGAGGGCACCGCCCGACCCTGTGGTTGGCAGGCTCAATGCCCGCCCGCGGCCGCCGAGCTGGTTTTCGCGGTGAACGGCGGACGGGTCAGCCAGATCACCGGGATCAGCAGGATGAAGATCCAGCCCAGCGCGTGGAACAGTTCGTTGAAGCCCATCTGGTAGGACTGCTGCGTGATCATGTTGTTGATCAGGCTGGCACCGGTTTGCGGGTTGCCGTTGCCCAGTTGGCTCATCGCGTTCTGCGCGATCGGGTTGTAGGCGTTGATGCTTTCGGCGAGCTGGGCGTGATGCACGCTTGCCCGGCGATCCCACAGCAGCGTGGTGATCGAGGCGGCGAAGCTGCCGGCCAGCGTGCGCAGGAACGTGGCCAGCCCGGAGCCTGAGGCGATCTCGTTCTGCTCCAGATCCGACAGCAGCATCACGGTGACCGGCATGAAGAACAGCGCCACGCCGAGGCCCATCATCAGCTGCATCATGGCGACGTGGTAGAAGTCGATGCCGATATAGAAATCGGAGCGCAGGAAGCAGGTAACGCCCATGATCACGAAGGCCACCGAGGCGAGCAGGCGCAGGTTGAAGCGCATGGCGTAGTGGCCGACGATGAAGGTCAGCAACAACGGCGCAATGCCCAGCGGCGATGCCGCAAAGCCGGCCCAGGTGGCGGTGTAGCCGAGGGTGCGCTGCAGCCACTGCGGCAGCAGCAGGTTGATCGCGAAATAGGCGGCGAAGGAAAGCACCAGCGCCAGCGTGCCGAACTTGAAGTTGTGGTGGCGGAACAGCCGCAGGTCGATGATCGGGTCCTTGTCGGTCAGCTCCCAGATCAGGAACACGGCCAGGCTGATCACCGAAACGATGCAGGTGACCACGATGAAGGTGGAATTGAACCAGTCCTCGTCGTTGCCCTTGTCCAGCATGATCTGCAGCGCACCCACGCCGATGACCAGGGTGACCAGTCCGACGTAGTCCATCTTCGAGCGGACGAGCTTCTCGACGCGGCCTTTCATCTGCCGGCTCACCACGATGCTGGCGAAGATGCCGATCGGTACGTTGATGAAGAAAATCCACGGCCAGGAATAATTGTCGGTGATCCAGCCGCCGAGTATCGGCCCGGCGATCGGCGCGACCACCGCCACCATCGACAGCAGTGCCAGCGCCATGCCGCGCTTGTGGCTCGGGTAGATGCCGATCATCAGGCTCTGGGTGACCGGGTACAACGGTCCGGCGACCCCACCCTGCACCGCGCGGAACACGATCAGCATGCCCATGCTCTGCGAGATGCCGCAGAGGAAGGAGGAGATCACGAACAGCAAGGTGCACCCGATGAAAAGCTTCACCTCGCCGACGCGGCGGGTGAGGAAGCCGGTCAGCGGCAGCGAGATCGCCATGCTCACCGCAAACGAGGTGATGATCCAGGTGCTCTGGTCGTTGCTGACGCCGAGGTTGCCGGCGATGGTCGGCAGCGACACGTTGGCGATGGTCGAGTCCAGCACCTGCATGAAGATCGCCAGCGACAGGCCGATGGTGGACAGCCCCAGGTTGGGCGGCCGGAATTCGTCGCTCACGGCAACGTCCTCGACACCGGGAAAATCGGCGCACGGAGCGGGTGCCGCGCTGCCTGCCGGCTTCGGCCAGGAGGAAACAGGATGATGGGAAACGGCATCTGTCGCGTGACCTTGTTTCTATGCTTGCCTGTGCTCTGCGACGGTGCCGAGTGGATGTCCCATGTGCGCCGGGCGAGTTGGAGGTCGCCCGGACACTTTGTCCCCGGGTGCAGCGGCGGGCAGCATCCAGGGCCGCGGAATTTTGGCTATCACGTATATTTTTGTCAAGGCAATAATTGCATTTGCACAGGTATGCGTTGACAATTCCCGGCAACGGGCTACCGGGCTGGCTCGGCGATAGATACCCGCTCATCGAATACAGTGATCCGAGCCCCACCACTCAAGAGCCCGCCATGTCTCTGCCGCACAACGCCTATTACGCGCTGACCGGTGCACTGCAGCCGACAAGAAAGGCGTGGCAGCTCGCCGTCGGTTCGGCGCTGTCGGCCTCGGGCCTGTCGATGTCCGTGGCGATGCCGGTGCTGCTGGTGTCGCGCATGGGCGGTGGCGTGCTGCAGCACGTACTGGCCGAACGAATCGGTGTGCACCCGGCGGCACTGGTACGCCAGCTCGATCAAGCGGAGAAGGCCGACTTGCTGGAGCGCCGCGTGGTACCCGGCAACCGTCGCCTGCGGGCGATCCATCTGCTGCCCGAAGGGCAACGGCTCGCCGGCGTGCTGGAAGCGCAGGTGAAGGCCTTGCGTGCCGCCTTCCTGAAAGACATCCCCACGCAGGACATCGAGACGGCGACCCGTGTCCTGCAACGGTTCGAAGAGCAGGCGCGCCGATACGCGGCGCAGGAACGTGCTGGCACCAAGTGACAAAGCGGGCACATGCGCATGCGTGGATCGACAACGCCCATCGCCACCAGCAGCCGTGACGCGCATGCGGATTTCGACAGCCACCCAGGAACCGCGGAGATTCCCGTGAACGCAACGATGGATTTCGCCGACTACGAAGTCGGCTACGACATCCCCGCCCTGCCGGGCATGGACGAGGCGGATATCCAGACGCCCTGCCTGATCCTCGATCTGGACGCGCTGGAGCGCAACATCCTCAAGATGGGCAACTACGCGAAGGCGCACGGCGTGCGCCACCGCAGCCACGGCAAGATGCACAAGTCGGTCGATGTGCAGAAGCTGCAGGAACACCTGGGCGATGCAGTCGGCGTCTGCTGCCAGAAGATTTCCGAAGCCGAGGTCTTTGCGCGTGGCGGCATCCGGGACATCCTCGTGTCGAACCAGGTGCGCGACCCGGGCAAGATCGACCGGCTCGCGCGCCTGCCGCGCTACGGTGCGCGAATCATCGTCTGCGTCGATGACGTGGCGAACGTCGCCGAACTCTCCGCCGCGGCGCAAAAGCACGGCACCACCCTGGAATGCCTCGTCGAGATCGACTGCGGCGCGGGCCGCTGCGGCGTTGCCACGATCCGCGAAGCGGTCGAGATCGCCCAAGCTATCGACGCCGCGCCAGCCCTGGGATTCACCGGCATCCAGGCGTATCAGGGCGCCATGCAGCATCTGGAAAACTACGCGGATCGCAAGGCCAAACTCGACGACGCCATCGCGCTGGTGAAGACCATTGTCGAGGGTCTGCAAGCGGCCGGTCTGACCCCCGAACTCGTCTCCGGTGGCGGCACGGGCTCCTATCATTTCGAGTCCAATTCAGGCATCTACAACGAACTGCAATGCGGGAGCTACGCCTTCATGGATGCGGACTATGGGCGCATCAAAGACAAGCACGGCCATCGCATCGACCATGGCGAATGGGAGAACGCGCTGTTCATCCTGACCTCGGTGATGAGCCGCACGATACCCGGCCAGGCGGTCTGCGACGCCGGTCTCAAGGTGCAGTCGCTCGACAGCGGCCTGCCCGTCATCCACGGCCGCGACGACGTGGCATACATCAACGCCTCGGACGAACACGGCGTGATCGAGGACAAGCGCGGCGTTCTGCGCATCAACGAAAAGCTGAAGCTCGTTCCCGGCCATTGCGACCCGACCTGCAACCTGCACGACTGGTACGTCGGCGTGCGCAACGGCAAGGTGGAGGTGGTCTGGCCGGTGTCGGCGCGTGGAAAGAGTTATTGACGGTGCGCGAAAAAGGAAAGCCTCCGCAAAATGTGAGGCTCTGCTTGCAGCATGCGGGGCGACCGGCGATCAGATCGTCGTGGGGCGGTCGGCGTGATGGGCATCGAAGGCGAACGCGGGCCGCGGATGAAACGGGGTTGCGAGCATCTTGCGCAACCCGTCCAAGCCCTGCCCCTTGCCGGTGATCTTGGAGCATGATGACGGACTTCATCACGCCTGCGCAGGCTTCGAAAGGTCGGAGCGACCTGCCCAACCAAGCTATTAGCTATTGAGCCTGACCCTGTTTTCTCGGCTCCTGTTTTCCGATGGTCAGTGGTAATCGTCTTCGCGTTGGTGCCGCACCGCCAGCACAGTAACGGTTTTCGCATCATCGATTTCAAACAGCGCGACATAACCAGATGCGCCGAAGGTGATGATCAACTCGCGCAGGAATGCGTTGTCAGCCGCGGGCTTCCTGCAACTGAATGGCGAATTCACCAACAAACCCAGACCATTGCGTATGGCATCCAATGCTCGCTCTGCAGTGGTCCAGTCGCCGTCGTCACGTACCACGACAAACTCATACAGTCGCTCCAGGTCAGCCAACGCTTCCTCCGTGAAACGGACCTTGAATGTCATGGCGCGGCTTTCTTTGCCTTGGCCAATCGCACGTCAAGCTTTTTCAGCACCGCAGCCGACGAAAAATACACACCGGTAACCTTGGCGCGATCACGCGACGCCAATCCACGCGCGATGAAGGCAGCTTGGTCCTGGCGCTGCTGAATTTGGGCTCGCAGTGCGTACTCGACAAAGCCGGACAGACTTTCTCCATCGCGTAACACTTCTTCTGCAGCGCTACGCAGAGCGGGCTCAACACGTAGCGAAGGGATGGTTGCGGTTTTCATGGAAACTCCAGGTGCGTTGCAATTGCGATTCATTTTGGCGCAATTCGACGACAGGGGCAAATCTCCGGGATAAAGAAGCGGGAACGATCCCTGATTCCTGCTTCGGCCGGGCACGGCCGCTTCTGGGAAAAGGCGGGCCATCTCAGGTCCTGATTAGCGTCGAAGTTCAGCGGACGTATCCTTCTCCCGTCGGCGACCTTGGGAGTCCCCTTGCGGGTGAGAAGGTGGCGCGAAGCGACGGATGAGGGTTCGGCCGTAGCGTGTTTTCAGCAACTGTCGATGTGCTACTTCCCGCTTCGCCCGAACCCTCACCCCAACCCCTCTCCCGGAAGGAGAGGGGCTTCACGCGGCTGAACTTCGACGCTAATCAGGTCTCAGGTTACCAATCGGCCAATCGACGACCACCAGCCAACGGTCGCCGACCGGCCACAAGCCGTCGTCCGCCGTCTGGCCCCGCGCTGAAAACGGACATTCAAATTCGTCGTTGGTGGACGTGCAACGCTTTCGGAGCGCCTGTCCTCGGAAGATTTGCCGTCGGGTTTCACGCCCGATTTGGCGAACGTCTCGATGCGCGGACTTTCTTTTGCGAAGCCGGAGGGTCGTCGGACTCATGGCTTTCGCGAACATCGCCGGACAAACCCTTCAAGTAGTCGATGAGCCATCTTCCCGCTGGCCCAGGTGGCGCCGACGCCCGGTAACAGGCAGACATGGTCAACGCGAACTCCTAGCGCACATCAAGGAGCACCAGGCTCCCCGCTGCAATGTCGGACGCCACCATGTGTCGAGGCATGCTGCCCCGGCCTACGCCCTCCTTGAGGAAGGCGTGCTTGGTTGAAAGGTCGGCCAACCGCCAAGCCGACGGCGAGAAGACGCCGTAGTCTTTGCCGGCTAGCAGATTGGACCGGTCGGTGAGAACCAGCTGCACATGCTTCGCCA